>JAJYDB010000102.1 GCA_021777845.1 Planctomycetota bacterium | reverse complement strand
CGGCCTCGAGGCCGTCCTCGACTACACCCGCCGTCTCGACGGCGTCGCGCTTCGTCCCGAGCAGGTCCGCCTCGGCCGCGACGAGCTCGCCGCCGCGGCCGCGCAGGCCGACCCGGCCTACCTGCGCACGCTCCGGCGCGTCCGCGACAACGTCCTCGAATTTCAGAGCGGGATCTTGCACGCCGACGCATCTCTGTTTCGCGGCAAGGGTTGCGAGCTAAGGCTGCGTTATCGGCCGTTGCGTCGCGCGGGTGTTTGCGTGCCCGGGGGGGCGGCGGCGTATCCGTCGACGTTGCTGATGACGGTCGTTCCCGCGCGGGCGGCGGGGGTCGAGCAGATTGCGGTCGTGGTGCCGCCGACGCCTTTCGGCGGGTTCAACACCGACATTTTGGCCGCGTGCCATGCGCTCGGGGTTGACGAAGTGTATCGGGTCGGCGGCGCGCAGGCGGTCGGGGCGCTCGCGTACGGCGTCGACGGCATCGAGCGGGTCGATAAGATCGTCGGGCCGGGGAATCTGTTCGTTGCGCTGGCCAAACAACGCGTCTACGGGACGGTCGACATCGACAGCATCGCCGGTCCGAGCGAGGTTGTCGTGATCGCCGACGCCTCCGCCCCCGCCGACTTTATCGCGAGCGACCTTCTCAGTCAGGCCGAGCACGCGCCGGGCGCGAGCCTGCTCATCGCCTGGGACGCCGCCCTGCTCGACCGCGTCGCCGCCGAGCTCGATCGACTGCTCGCGCAGCTCGACCGCGCCGACCTCGCGCGCGACAGCCTCGAGCAATTCGGCGCGCTGATTCTCGTCCGCGACGAGCACGAGGCCGTCCGACTGACCAACGAAATCGCCCCCGAGCACCTGCACGTCGCCACCTTCGAGCCGGAACGTCTCGCCGAGCGCCTGCTCAACGCGGGAGCGATTTTTCTCGGGAATTACACCCCCGTCGCGGTCGGAGACTACGCCGCCGGCCCCTCGCACGTCCTCCCCACCGGAGGCACCGCCCGCTGGGCCTCGGGGCTCACCGCCAACGACTTCCAAAAGCGCACCAGCATCCTCCGTTACGACCGCGACGCCCTCGCCGCGATCGCCCCCGATATCCGACTCCTCGCCGATAAGGAGGGACTCACCGCGCACCGACTCTCCGTCGACCTCCGTCTGGACGCCGACCGCGAATCCGACTAATGTCAAGGCGCGGCCGCGGGGCGCGCCCTCGAACCCCCGCGCCGGCGGTCCGCGACTTACTCCACTACGTCCGCGAGGCGACTCCACCATGGACTCCGCTCCACAAACGCCCGACGCCGCCGCGTCGTCCTCCGACTCCACTCCACCAGCGGCCGCGCCCTCGCCGTTGACCGCCGCGCTGGTCGCCCGGAGAACGCGCATCGTCGCCCGCCGCAAGATGTTCGGTCGCAATCTGCGGCTCGCGCTCGGTCTCGCGATCGTGGTTGCGGTCGTTCTCTGCACGATGATCGGCGCGCGGGCCTACAGGCATCTTTCCGTGTCGATGTGGCTCGCGACGCACCGCGGCGGCGCGGAGTGGACCTTCGAAGACGAGTGGAGAAACGGAGGCTCCACCGACGTGCGCTTCGCGACGCGATACTTTGGTTCAAACCTAGAGTCGCCGCGGGGGGAGGACCTGCGCAAACTCCACGATTTGTACCGCGTGCGCTCGCTTCAACTGATGAATTGCCCTTGGTTCGGCGACGCCGACCTCGCGGCGCTCCGCGGCCTGACCTCGTTGCGCTCGCTCGACCTCACGCGGCGGGTCCCGAAGAGTGCGGGGTGGCCCGAGCCGATCCCGAAGCTGACCGACGCCGCCTTGCCGCCGGTCGCGACGCTCGTCAACCTCAACGAGCTGTTATTGACCGGCAACGACATCACCGACGACGGCCTCAAGGTGCTTGCGGGGCTCACGAAAATCGAGTATCTCGACCTGAGCGAGACGCGGGTCACCGACGCGGGGCTTGAACATCTGACGGGGATGACGCGTCTTATAAGTCTCGGCGTGATCGGCACGAAAGTGACCCCCGCGGGGGTCAAACGACTGCAAGCGGCACTGCCGGGCGTCGAAGTCGACCTCGTGGACGACGTGGAAGAGATGCGCAAAAAAGACGAAGCCCGGATGCGAGGCAAACCGTGACCCAGCCGCTGTTAACGCCCGTCCCTCTGCCCGCCGGCGTCTCGATTCGCGACGCTGTTCCCGATGACGGCGAGACGATCGCGACGCTCGTCCGCGAGCTGGCGGCCTACGAAAGGCTTGAGCACGACGCGCTCGCGACCGGCGACGACTTTCGCCGGCACCTGTTCGGACCGAACCGCGCCGCCGAGGCGATCCTCGGCGAACGCGACGGCCAACCGATCGGCTTCGCTCTCTTTTTTACGACGTTTTCGACGTTCCGCGGCCGCCCCGGCCTCTATCTCGAAGACCTCTTCGTCAGGCCCGAGCACCGCTCGATGGGCATCGGCCGCGCCCTGATCGCGCGGGTTGCGCAAGTTGCGGTGGAGCGTGGTTGCGGGCGGCTCGAGTGGGCCGTCCTCGACTGGAACGCGCCGGCGCTCGGCTTCTACGGCACGCTCGGCGCGCGGCCGCTCGACGACTGGACCGTGCATCGGCTCGACGGCCTCGAATTAACGCGCCTCGCCGAACTCGCGGGCTGAGATCGGGGTCCGACCAGTCTAACTCGTTCAAACGACTTGCCCGCGCCCACGACCCGAGACCTCACGCATGCCGCGATCGCTCTTTTTGCCGCACATCGAAGCGATGTCGGGCTACGTCCCCGGCGAACAACCGCGCGGCGGAACCCTCATCAAGCTGAACACCAACGAGAATCCCTACCCGCCGTCGCCGCGCGCCTTGACGGCTCTGGTCGCCGCGGCGGGCGAGGGCTTGAAGCGCTATCCCGACCCGCTCGGGACCGTCCTGCGCACAGCCGTCGCGCGTAAGCACGGGGTTGACCCCTCGATGGTGCTCGCAGGCAACGGCTCGGACGACTTGCTCACGATCGTCACCCGCGCGTTTGTCGGCCCCGGCGACGTCGCGGTCTACCCCGAGCCGAGCTACATCCTCTACCAAACGCTGCTCGAGATCCAAAACGCACGCGCCGCGGTCGCCTCGTTCCGCGACGATTGGACGCTCGACGCCGACGCCTTCGCAACGGTCGCGCGCGGCGCGCGGCTCGTGTTTCTGGCCAATCCGAACAGCCCCTCGGGGACGACGCTCAGCCCCGCTCAGGTCGCCGCGATCGCCGCGCGGCTCGACTGCCCGCTCGTCGTCGACGAAGCCTACGCCGACTTCGCCGAGACCGATTGCGTCGCGCTCGTCCGTGAATATCCTCACGTGATCATCACGCGCAGCTTCAGCAAAGGGTACGGCCTGGCGGGGCTGCGGCTGGGTTATTTGATCGCGCGGGCGGAGGTTGTCGAAGGGTTGACGAAGGTGAAGGATTCGTACAATTGCGACGCGCTTGCGCTTGCGGCGGGGGCGGCGGCGCTCGACGACCAGCCTTATCTCGCGACGACCCGCGCGCGGATTCTCGCGACCCGCCGGCGCTTGGCCGACGCGCTCCCCGCGCTCGGTCCGGCGGTCCCCGCAAGCGCCGCCAACTTCGTCTGGTGGCCGCTGGGAGCCGCCGCCGAGCCGACGTACCGCACCTTGAAAGATCGCGGTATCCTCGTGCGATTGATGCGTTACCCCGGCCGCCCCGACGGTCTGCGGATCACCGTCGGCACCGACGACGAGATCGACCAACTACTCGCGGAGCTCCGTCAAATCATGACGTAAATGCGTGCAGGCATCCGAATTGCGGCGCGGGTCGACGGCGCGGGTTGTCGAAAAACGCTCCATCTGTTACGAAAATGTCGGGAAGGATGGAGCGCAATGGGTGAAATCGAGAGGGAAGCGGACGCGGCGGGCGCGGACGAGCACGCGGCGGGGTCGAGCGTCCACGCCGCGGGACGTCGGACCCGCCTGCGCGCGGCGATCGGGGTGGTGTTCGCCTTGACCGCGACCGCGGGCGGTTTCGGCGCGCGCGAAATGATCGTCGAGGCGGTGAACCGCGACGTCGTCGAACGGGCGCACCGTCACGGCGCGCGGTTCCTCGCGAAGCCTTATTTGCAGATCGGCGACCACCCCCGACCCAGCGATCCCGAGTCGCTCGAAGTGACCTGGATCACGCTCGACGACGGCGCGCGCTGGAGCGTCGAGTCGCGCAACGAAGCGTCCGCGACCTGGGTCGCCGCGCGCGACGTCGCGACGAAGCGCGTCAACGTCGAAGGCCCCGGCGTGCATCTGGTTTGGCGAGCGCGGGTCGAAGCCCTCACCCCCGGCGCGGCGTTCGCCTATCAACTCCGTCGCAACGGCGACGTCGTCTTCAACGCGAACGCACGCGCGCGACGACTCCGCGACGACCCGCACCGATTCGTCGTCTGGGGAGACGGCGGCGCCGACACCGATGCGCAACGCTCCGTCGCGCTCGAGGTCCTCAAAGCCGGTCCCGAATACACGGTTATTGTTGGAGATATCGTTTATTATAAAGGGCGAGCGACTGAATATCTAAACAAGTTCTTTCCCGTCGAGAACGCGGACTCGGCCGCCGCCGCGGTCGGCGCGCCGCTGCTGCGGTCGACGATTCTGATCCCCGTCCCCGGCAACCACGACCTGCTCGAGAGCGAGCTCGACCGTTCGCCCGACGCGCTGGCATACTTTTACTACTGGTCGGTGCCGAGGAATGGATTGGTCGGGACCGCGGCCGCGCCGATCATGCCGGTTTTGAAGGGGACGCCCGAGCGCGTCCGCGCTTTTCGAGCCGCCGCGGGCGACGCCTATCCCGTCGCCGCGAACTACGCCTTCGACTACGGCGGCGCGCACTGGACCGTCCTCGACGCGAACCGCTACACCGACTGGACCGACCCCGCGCGCCGCGACTGGCTCGAACGCGAACTCGACTCCCCCGCCGCCCGCAACGCCGACTGGCGCTTCGTCGCGTTCCACCAGCCCGCGTTCCAATCGTCGCGCGCACACGCCGACGAACAACACATGCGCGTGATTTCAGATCTGCTCGAAAAATATCATGTCGACGTCGTATTTACGGGTCATGTTCATAACTACCAGCGCACGAAGCCGCTGCGGTTTCGCGCAGTGCCCGGCGAGAACGGACGTCTCGTCGCCGATTCGGGCCGCGTCGCAGGCGAATTCACGATCGACGAACGTTACGACGGCAAGGCGAACACGCGTCCCGACGGCGTGATTCACCTCGTGACCGGCGCAGGCGGCGCGCGGCTCTACGACACCTCGTCGCGACTCGGCAACCGCACCATGCAGCCTTATCTCGCCGCGTATCGCTCCGACGTCCACTCGTTCACCGTCGTCGATTTGGAGCCGCGCAGGTTCGTCGCGCGTCAAGTCGCATCGACCGGCGAAGTGATCGACGAATTCACAATTACGCGTTAAGGCGGATGTTCTTCGAAGAAAGACGACGACATGAACGGTCCTGAAACGATTCGGATCGCGGGCGTGCAAATGGAGCCGATTCTGGGCGCGGGCGAGCGCAACCTGGGCGTGATGCTCGACCGCCTCGGCGAGGCCGCGCGGGCGGGCGCGCGCGTCGTCGTGTTTCCTGAATGCGCGCTCGGCGGCTATTGCTTCGAGACCCTCGAAGAGGCGCGCGCGCATGCCGAACCGCTCCCCGGCCCGAGCTCCGCGCGCTTCGCCGAGGCCTGCGCCGATCTGGGCGTCTACGCGATCTACGGCCTGCTCGAAAGCGACGGCGAGCGCATCTTCAACGCCGTCGCGCTCGTCGGACCCGAAGGTCTCATCGCGACGTATCGAAAAGTTCACTTGCCGTTCTTGGGTGTCGATCGGTTCGCGACGCCCGGCGACCGACCGTTCGCGGCGCATCAGGCCGGCCCAATCAAAATCGGCATGCATATTTGTTATGACGGCGCGTTTCCGGAGCCCGCGCGCGTGATGTCGCTGCTGGGCGCGGAGCTGATCGCGCTGCCGACGAACTGGCCGACGCATTCGGAGACCGCCGCGGCGCATCTGCCCGCGTGCCGCGCGCTCGAAAACGTCGTGTACGCGATCGCGGTCAATCGCGTCGGCGTCGAGCGCGGCTTTCGGTTCATCGGGCGGAGCTCGATCGCGGGCCCCGGCGGAGAGACGCTCGCCGCCGCGGGACCCGACGAAGAGACGATCCTCTACGCCGAGGTCGACCCCGCGCGCGCCCGCCGCAAAAAGCTCGTCCGCGTGCCGGGCAAACACGAGATCGACCGCATCGGCGACCGTCGTCCCGAGTTTTATACGCTCATCACTTCAGAAAAGAGCGCGATCACGCCTCATGCGTAATCGCGCCGTCTGACTTCGATCTCGTTTACTTCTTCGGCTTGAGCTCAAACTTATGCGAGACGGGGGCGGCGGCGGCGCGCGCCTTGAGGACGAGGTCGGCTTCGAGCGCGTCGATCGCGGCGAGAGCGGTTTTCAGCGTGTCGGCGTTGAGGTCGGAGGCGGGCATTTGGATGTTCCGCCAGCGCGTGAAGTGGAGGTCGTTGTGCCGGCGCAAGAGGTCGAGCACGTGCTTCGACTGCGCGAGCATCGGGGTCTCGAGGGTTGCGAGGTTGACGCCGCCGGCGAGCTCGGAGCGGTTGAATTCGCCGACCTGTTTGCCGTCGATGTTGAGCGTGTAACGGTCGGAGTCGAGCCCTTTGACCTGGAGAATCTGCTTGTCGAGGCTGTCGACGACGTGGGACGAGCGGATCGCGAGCGCGGTCGCGGGGTCTTTGAGGTCGATCGGCATCGGCAGCGCGGCGTCGGTCTGCGTCCAGACGAGCACGCCGTCTTTCGAGGAAAGCTCGGTCACTTTGGCGTTGGCGACGTCGTCCTCGTCGAAGTTGCCGGCGTCCTCGACGTCGATTTCCACCTTCGAGACGAGCGCGGGGGCGTGCCACGACTTCAAGAGCGCCGCGGCCATCAAAAGCTGACCGGCGGGCGCGGGATGGACGCGGTCGGGGTTGATCTTCTGCGCAAGCTCGGGGTCGCTCTGAAACGCCTTCTTGGTGGCCTCAACGACCGGCGTGTTCAGGTCGGCGACGTTCGCGCCTTCCTGCTTCGCCAACTCGCGGACGAACTCGCCGTAACGCGTCAGCACCGCGTTGTATCCCCCCTCGAAGTTGGGCTTGCGCGTGACGTCGTCGAACGGCGACGGCACCACCAGCGTGAGCCGCAGACCAGGGGCTTTTTCCTTCATCGTCGTCACGATGTGCCGATAGCCCTTCTCATAGACGTCAAAGATTTTCTTGTCGAAGGCTCGATAACTGCCGTCGTTCATCCCGAGCATGATCGTCATCACGGTCGGCTTGTAAGGCAGCACGTCGCGCGTCAATCGCAGGTCGATCGGGCCGGCCCAGCCGCCGCCGACGCGGTCGCCGCCGACGCCCGAATGCACAAACGCCACGTTCAACGTCGGGAAGCGAGTGACGACGTAGGCTTCCGTGTAAAGTGTGTACAGACGTTGTTCGGTGATGCTGTCGCCGTAAAAGACGACGCGGTCGCCGTCTTTGAGCGCGAACGGTTCGTCGCCGGCGAAGGCGGACGGCGTCAGGCACGCGAGCGCGGAAAACGCCGCGGCCGTCGCGATGCGTCGGAGATTCATGGCTGCGAGACTCCAGTCGATCATGGAAGGTGAAGAGGCCGCCGACTCGAAGACGACGGTCACGCGTGAGCCGATTGTAACGCGCGCCGAGGCCGTTGGAACGCGCGTCGAAGTCCGAAGATTCGGGCGGGTCGCGCTCGTCGACGGCATGATCGAATGCTATGATTAAGGATGGAGCGTACTTCCCGACGCGGACGCGCTCGCCCCGCCGCGCATCCCAACCGCGGGCCGAGCTTTCAAAAAAAAAGGGAGGAGCGACTGAATGAGCGGACGTCGCAATCATCGCCGTCGGTTCCCACGCGGAGCCGCCCTGCCGGCCGCGGTCGCACTCCTGGGCCTCGCCTGGTCCGCCGTCGCGCAAGACAAACCCCCCGCCGACCCTCGCCCTGAAAAGCCGCCGGTCGCGAAAAAAGCCGAAAAAGACGCCGCCGCGGCCCCCAAAGACGCTGTGCCTAAAAAGGCGGACCGGACTAGAAATCGTCGCGCGAATAATAATGCGGCGGCGCGTCGCGAGGCGGCGGCCGAAAACGCGTTCAACGAGCAAGCGCCGGTCGCGGCGGGATTGTTCGAGACGGTCCGCGAGTCGGCGGCGAGCATGTTTGCCCCCGGCGGCGTCTGGGCCGAGGTCGTCTACACCGACAACCGTCGTTGGATGGTCGTGCAAAACGCCGCCGGGCAGCAATTCCCGGTCGCGTTCGAGTCGGTCGGGATCTTTCTGACGCGCTGGCCGACCACCCTCGCGAACCTCACACCGCAGACGCTCGTCGAGGGCCTCGGTTTCGACGTCGGCTCGAACACGCTCCAGACCACGCACGTCGACGTCTACGAAGGCTCGGCGCAAACCCTTGTCTCGCCGACGATTTTAAGCGTCCTCGGCGAGAATCGCGCGATGAGCACCCGAATGATGAGCCCGTTCAACCCGATGGCTCAGTACGACTTCATGATGAACCTGCCAATCAACCCGAACATCCCGCAGATTCCGCCGCACCTGTACGTCGTCGGGAACGTCGTCACCACAATGCCTCTGCGCGTCGCCGTGCCGCCGACCAACGTCGCGACGATCGTCCCCGCGAACGGCGTCTCATTTACGCTGACGCAAGTCACGCGCGGCGCGCCCCTCTACCCAAAACCGAACGACCTCGTCTACATGGTCGTCACCGGCTCAGGCGCGAAGAGCCTCGTCGTTCGTCAGCTCGTGCTCTATAAGTCGATTCCCATCAACGAGTTTCAGCCGTAACGGCCCGAACGTCCCGCGCGACCTCGCTCACACATCCGGCTTACTTGCGCTTGTCGGCCTGCGCGCGGGCGGTGCTGGGGACGTGCGCAGCGGGGTTGGGGTCAACCTTGGGGACGGCTTCGTCAAGGCGGTTGGGGTCGTAGTCGCTCGGCCGATAGAGCGGCAGGTAACGGTAGTAAACCTCAAGGGTGAGGATCGAGAGCGACGTCACGAACAAGCGGCCGGCCGCGCGGCCCCAGCGGTCGGGCTGCGGGAGCAAGGGGTCCCAACTGCCGCGGTCGCAGCCGTCGCCTTGCACCTGAATCGAGCACAAACCGTCACGAACGCGCAGGTTCCACGATTTCCACGCGTCGTTCTGCATGTTGTGGAGCATCTGCGTGGCGTAGTACCAGTAGTAGACGTTCCGCTCGCTGGAGCGCTTCAGGTCGTCGGCGACGCGTCCCGCCCCTTTGATCAACTGCGGGAAGTCGCGCGGCCAGCCAAGGTACTGCCGCGCCAAGAGCGCCTCGGCGGTCATCACCGGCGTCGGTTCGCCGCCGGGCAGATACGAATACGTGACGCGGCCGTCGGGCGAGGCGAGATCCAAATAACGCCGGCAATGCTGGATGGTGATTTTCGGAATTTTAAGGCCGGCGAGCCGCGCGCTTCGCAGCGCGAACATCTGCCAGCCGAACACCGAGGTGTCGCCGGTATCGCCGGGGACGTAACGCCAGCCGCCGGTCTCGATATTTTGCGCTTGCGCGATAAAGTTGACGGCGCGTTGCGCAGGCTGTCGCAGACGCGGGTCGTGCGAAAGCCCGTAGGCTTCGCAGAGCGCCATCGTGCCGATCGCGTGACTATAAAGGTAGGACATCCGCGCGCCGCCGACGAAGAGGTCGCCGTCGGGTTTTTGATTATTCATCAGCCAGTCGAGCCCCTGCCGGACATGCGGCTGAAACCTCGACTTCACCGTGTGGACGTGTCCCGCGCCGAGCAACGGCAGGAGCGCCAGGCCGGTGGCGCCGGTGTCGGATTCGAGCGCCGCTTCGACGCGGCAGCCGCTATCGCGACATTGCCCCTGATAATTCATACTCCAGCCGCCGTCGGGTCGCTGGTGGCGGGCGATCCACCCGAGCCCGTCCTCAACGGCTTTCTCGGACTTCACCGTCCCCCCTTCGCGACGAACCATTTTCCCGCGTGCCATAACGTCGCGACCCGAGAACGGCGCGGTGATGTCCTCGGCGTGCAAACGCATCGACGGCGCGCCGCGCTTCGGACCCTTCGCGTCGTCCGCGCGGAGCGGCTCGGGACCGGCTAGGTCGGGCGCAAACCGTTCAATTGCAAGGATTTCGGGCTGATTCACGTCCTCGACCGCAGGCGCGGCGGGGTCGATCGCCAAAGAAGGCGGCTCATCGCTCTGCAACCGCGTGAACGGGTCGCCCGCGCGCTCGCCGCTGTACTGCGAGGTCAAATCCTCGGTCAACTGCGCCGCGAAGCCCGCGCCGGAGTCGTCGCCGGTGCGACTCCCCGACCGCACATAGAAGAACAACGCCATCAGCAATATCGCGATCGCGTGCAAGAGCAGACTCGTGCCCCACGCAGGCGCCCACGCGAGGTGTCGCGACGCGTTCCAGTCCCACCAACGCAGGAGCCGCCAAAGCGCCACCCGCCCGCGGCGTAACACGCGTGACCCTCGGCGTCGCGTCATCGGATCACCATCCAGTCGCGTCGCGGCGACACGTTGAAGGGAAGCTCGAATCGGACCGACCGCGGCGGTCATACCCAGTTCGGCGTTATTCGTCCGCGGTTCGTGCCTCCGCGCCCGCCGCCTCCAGGCAATAACTCACATGCCTAATTCTATCCGGAGCGTCGAGCGGGCGTCGAATCATTTTCATTTGCCCGACTTGCCGCATCCCGCCCCGCGCGCTCGTCGCCGCCGATCCGACATGACTCCACACACTTATTATGTCGCGAACGCGGCGCGGCGGGCGACCAACCCGCCTTTCAAATCGCACCGCCCCCCCCCAAACAAGCTTAAAACCGCGTCGACCCGCCGCGCGCGACGCTCCACTCTCCTTGAAATGGGATAGTATCCGCTCCGAAATTGGACACCATCAACGCGGGCCGAGTGGAGTAACATTGCGCGGTCCGCGCCGTCGCCGCGCGGACTCGCCTTGGTCGCGCCGTCGCCGCGCGATACGATGGTAAAGGCGTGTGATTGATCGCGGCGCGGGTCCGTCGCGCGGCGCCCCCCCTTTTGTTCTCATCCGCGGGACGCGATGGCGCTCAAAGTCGGTAATTTAAGGCTGGACCTCGACGAGCCCGAGGCCGCGCTCGCTTCGAAAATCGCCGAGCGGCTCGGCCGCGCGCAGGGCGACGTCGCCCGCACGAGGATTTTGCGGAAAAGTCTCGACGCGCGGCGTCACGACGACCCGCACTTCGTCTACGCGGTCGAGGTGGAACTCGCCGACCCCGCCGAGGAGGCCGCGCTCGCCGCGCGCGGCCGCGCGCTCGACGTGCATCCGCACGACGCCGAGGCCTTCGATTGGCCCGCGCCTCGCGACGACGCCGAGCCGCTCCGTCATCGACCCGTCGTCGTCGGCGCGGGTCCGGCGGGACTGTTCGCGGCCTATCTGCTCGCGCGCGACGGCTATCAACCGGTCGTCCTCGAACGCGGCAAAGACGTGAAACGGCGCGTCGCCGACGTCCGCGCCTTCGACGCCGGCGGCCTCCTCGACCCCGAGTCCAACTACCTCTTCGGCGAGGGGGGCGCGGGCACCTTCAGCGACGGCAAACTCACCAGCCGCAACACCGGCCCCGACGTCCTCCGCGTCCTCGAAATCCTCGCCGAATGCCGCGGCAAACCCGAAATCGTCTACGAACATCGACCCCACCTCGGCTCGAATCGACTCCCGCTCGTCGTCCGCACGCTCCGTCGCAAAGTGGAGGAACTCGGCGGCGAAGTGAAGTTCGACTGCCGAGTGGAGGACATCGACGTCGACCCGGCGACCGGCGCGCTGCGAGGTTTCTCCACCAGCTCGGGTCAAATTCCCGCCGACCTCGCCGTGCTCGCGATCGGCCACAGCGCCCGCGACACCTACCAAATGCTGCTCAGACGCGGCGTTCCGCTCGAAGCCAAGCCGTTCCAGCTCGGCGTCCGCATCGAACAGCCGCAGCAAAGCATCAACGTCGCGCGTTACGGAAACTTCGCCGAACACCCCGCGCTCGGCGCGGCGGACTACACTCTCACCGCCAAGGTCGGCGACCGCGACCTCTTCACTTTCTGTATGTGTGCAGGCGGATATATTATGCCGAGCGTGAGCGACCCCGGCTATTTCTGCACCAACGGCATGAGCGAAAGCCGCCACGACTCTCCCTTCGCAAATAGTGGACTCGTCGTCACCGTCGACCCCACCGAGTTCGGATCACTCCACCCGCTCGCCGGAGTTCACATCCAACAACGCGTCGAACGCCTCGGCTACCTCGCCGGGAACCGCACCTACGCCGCCCCCGTCCAACGCGCCCGCGACTTCCTCGCCGGCCGCGCCGGCCGCGGCAAAATCAAGACCAGCTACCCGCGCGACGTCGTCGCAACCGACCTCGCGCTCATCCTCCCGCCGCAAGTCCTCGCCGCCCTCGACCGCGGCCTCCCCGTCATGGACCGCCGCCTCATGGGCCTCTTCCTCAAGGACGCCGTCCTCACCGGCCCCGAGTCGCGCGGCAGCAGCCCCGTCCGCATTCCCCGCGACCCCCACACGCGCGAATCCACCACCGTCCGCGGCCTCTACCCCTGCGGCGAAGGCGCGGGATACGCCGGCGGCATCGTCAGCGCCGCCGTCGACGGACTCCGCACCGCACGCGCCGTCGCTACAAAATATCGAAGAGCGAAATCATAACTAATGATTTCAACTTATGGAGTGATATAATGCTCGCTCGCCGAGAATTCGGGCGCGTGACCCTCGCGACTTGGCTCGCGAACGCAGCGCCGGCCGCGGCGCAAACCCGCGCGCCCATCGACCCGAACGCCGCCGGCAACGCGACCATTCGCGGCCGCGCGGGAGACTCCGACATCGTGATCCAAACCACCGCGCGACTCGCCGGCGCGATCCACTCGCTGCGTTGGAGTGGAGTGGAGTTTGTCGACAGCCTCGACCACGGACGCCAAATCCAGTCGGCCTCGAACCTCGACGTCGACGGCGCACCGATGATCGGCGAAACCTTCAACCCCACCGAGGCGGGCTCGCGCGACGACCACGTCGGGCCGCGCTCAACGAGCCGGCTGCGCGAGCTTAAAGTCCTGGCTCCCAACGAGTTGCGCACGACCAATCAGATGGCGTTCTGGCTCCGACCGGGCGAAAAGTCGCGCGGCAACCCCGCGCGCAACCGTACCCTGCTCTCCAACCACCTCGTCTCGAAGCACGTCGCCATCGGCGTCGCGGGTCTGCCCCACGCGATCGCGTACGACGTCGCCTTCACCCTCCCCGCCGACGAACGTCATACCTACGCCCAGTTCGAAGCCGTCACCGGCTACATGCCGCCTCGGTTCGAAGTGTTTTTGCGCGTCGATATGAAGTCGCGCACCCTCGTGCCGCTCGACGACGGCCCCGGCGAACAACGCGACCCCGTCGTGCTCGCAACCGCGACCGGATCGCACGCGATGGGCGTTTTCAGCCCCGACCAGCCCGCCCCAGGCTTCCCGAACGCCGGCTACGGACGCTTTCGATTCAAAAGTGCACGTGTGACGAAGTGGAATTGCGTCTTTCGCGTTCGCGACCCGCGGGGCCTGCCGCCGGGTCCGTACCGATACCGCCATTTTCTCGCGGTCGGCACTCGCGCCGATGTCGAATCCACCCTCGCCGCGCTCGTCGCGCGCTACCAACGCGCCTGACGAAGTCGCCCCAGGGAAACCCTCGCGCCCGAGCCGCGCCCCCTCGGCGCGGCCCGGACGTCGCGGTTCCTCGCCCGTCGTTCACTCGGCCGCTTCGGTCGCCTTTTTCTCGGCCTTTGCCTTTTTCTTGGCGACCTTTGCCTCGACCTTGACGGCGCGCTTCGCGGCCTTCGCGGCTTTCGCTTCGGCGGCGGTCCCGAGCTTGCCCTGCGGGAACCGCTCCTTCAACCGCACCGCCTTGCCCGAAAGCGCTCGCAAATAGTAGAGCTTCGCGCGGCGAACCTTGCCCGACCGCTTCACCACAATGTCCGCGATCCGCGGCGAGTGCGTCGGGAACTTCCGCTCCACTCCCTCGCCCTGCACAATCCGTCGCACCACGAACATCTCGCGCGTCTTCTCGCCCGAACGAGCGATCACCACGCCGTTGAAAATCTGAATCCGCTCTTTTTCGCCTTCCAAAATCCGCACGTGCACATCGACGGTATCGCCGATCTCAAAATGCGGAATCCGCGGCTTCATGCTGGACTGTTCGACCAACTCCATCAATTTGTTTTGCATGACCGTTCGCCTTTCACGAGTGGAGTGTATTCGCTCTCAGTCGATCTCTCGCCGTGTCTTCATTTCCGGCCCCGAGGGACCTCGGTCAACCTCGCGGACCGCCGTCGCGGACGGGCTCGGGCGTCGTTGCGATCGTCGCCAACGCGCGATCAAGGCATGGTCGCCACCGAGCAATACCTCGGGCACACCCCTCCCTCGAAACTCGCGCGGCCGCGTGTACTGTGGATACTCAAAACCTCCGTCCGGACCGAACGACTCGTCCACCGCGCTCTCGGCATCCCCCAGCACCCCCGGGATCAGCCGCATCACGGCGTCGATCACCACCATCGCCGCAACTTCGCCCCCCGACAGCACATAGTCGCCGACCGACACCAACTCGGGCTCGAGCGTCTCGATAATCCGCTCGTCAAACCCTTCGTAGCGTCCGCAAATCAACACCAGTCGCGGCTCGTCGGCAAGCTCGCGGACGTAACCTTGATCCAAACGCCGCCCCGCGGGGGTCAGCAACAGCAAACGGCCCGGCGGCTCAACCAAACCTCGAACCGACTCGGCCGCGGCCACCACCGGGCCCGGCATCAAGACCATGCCCGGACCCCCGCCAAACGGCCGGTCGTCCACCTGACGATGCTTCCCCTCGGCCCACTCGCGCATGTCCCACCGATGCACTTCAACCAGGCCGCGCTCCAGCGCCCGCTTTAAAATGCTCTCGCCGAGAAACCCCTCGAACAAGCCCGGAAACAACGTCAGGACGTCGACCCTAAGTCTAGGCACGGCAACATGATCGGGCTGTTCCGGAGCGTTCATCGACAAGCCCCCGAACACCACCCGCAACCGCCGCCTGCCGCGGCGGAACTCAGACGCTCGTCGCCTCGGTCGCCGATGCAGCCGCGGACGCGACGGGCTGCGGAGCCGCCGTCGGCACGGCGACAGGCTCGGGCAACGCCCAAGGTTCGCCCGGCAACGGCTTCTTCACGCCCTTCGCGTTCAACAACGCCTGCACCTTCTCGGACGGCTGCGCTCCGACCGAAAGCCAATATCGAATTCGGTTTACGTTCAGCGACGTACGCGCCTCGGCACTCTTGACCATCGGGTCATAGTACCCCAACTCCTCGATCGCACGCCCGTCGCGACCCGTCCGCGAGTCCATGGCGCAAATGCGGAAAAACGGGCGATGTCGCCGCCCAAATGATTTCATGCGAATGCGAACCACGCAAACACCTCTCAAAGGTAGGCCCGGACGCCTTCGACAAAACCCTTGGATCGTCTCGGACGCTGTTGCATCCGAAAAACAAAGCCGTTCCCGAGCCCCGCGGCCTTGCTCGCGGCGGCCAACCCCGGTGAGGAGTCCGGCCCGTCGCGACCTCTAATCCAAGTGCACGGCGCAACATACGCCCACGCGCGACCGAATCATCGCCTCGACGGCGAGATTTTCGGATACGCGAGCCTCGTATCATACAAGGACCGCGCGACGTTGTCACCCGGTCTCTCAACCAAAAAACTTCCGAACCTGCATCCTCCCTTGTCCATCGCCCATTCTCAAGCACTCGCCGCAGCCCATCCCCCCCACGCCCGCCATAATCTTTGACGATTTGAGAAAGTTTGCCAAAGAAAGCGGCCGGGCG
>JAJYDB010000101.1 GCA_021777845.1 Planctomycetota bacterium | reverse complement strand
GCAGTTCAAGGGTGTTCGCACGGGCCGCGCGAACACCGGCCTCGTCGAGTCGATTCGAGTCGACTATTACGGCTCGCCGACGCCTCTCAAACAACTCGCCAACCTGAGTACGCCCGAGCCGCAGCAGATTTTGATCCGCCCGTTTGACACGTCGGTCATCGGCGACATCTCGAAGGCGATTCAAGCGAGCGACATCGGCCTGAACCCGAACTCGGACAACAAGGTAATCCGCCTGAACGTGCCTTCGCTGTCGGTCGAACAGCGCAAAAAGCTTGTCGGCCGCGTCAAGGATCTGTCTGAGGAGGCCCGCGTCGCGATACGCAACATCCGCCGCGACGCCAACAAGCAGGCCGACCAGGAAGAGACCGCGAAGTTGCTCACCGAGGACGACGCGAAGTCGTGCAAAGAAGAAGTGCAGACGCTTACGAAGAAATATGAGGGCAAGGTGAACGACCTCGCCGACCGGAAATCATCTGAAATCATGGAGACGTGAGCCTGTCGGTTGTATCCAAAGGCGTTCGACGCCGGTTGGACTTGACCGCGCGACCCAGGCAACTTATCATGGATTTTCCTGAACGAAGGGCGATTAGCTCAGTTGGCTAGAGCACCAGCTCGACACGCTGGGGGTCGCAGGTTCAAGTCCTGCATCGCCCAATAAGAGACGGCCGGGGTCGCATGACCTCGGCCGTTTTTTTATGCGCGGGCGGTTGTTGGATCGTCATCATGCGAGGTGTGGATCGCCGTGCGGCGGCGCGGCGTCAACGGGCGGAGTGTGCGAGGGGTCCGCAGGGCGGGCCGGCGAGCGCCCATCTCGGATGCGCTCGCCGAGGACGAAGTAAACCGGGATCACGAAGCGGCCGAGCACGGTGCTGATCAGCATTCCGAACGCGATAACGACGCCGAGCGAGTTCCGGCTGTACGCGCCCGCGCCGGTCGCGCGGACCATCGGCAAGACGCCCATGATAAACGCGAACGAGGTCATCAAAATCGGCCTCAGACGCAGCCGCGCGGCCTCTTTTGCGGCGTCGATGATGCTCATTCCGTGCTTTTCGCGGAGTTCGACGCCGAACTCGACGACCAGGATCGCGTTCTTTGTCTCGAGGCCGATGAGCATGACCAACCCGATCTGGCCAAAGACGTCGAGCGGCATGTCGTAGAGCCAGAGCCCGACGACCGCGCCGAACATCGCGAGCGGGACGGTCAAAATGATCACGAGAGGGCGAATCCAGCTCTCGTACAAGGCCGCCATGAACAGGAAAACACAAATGACCGAGAGCGCGAAGATGCCGATTGACTGATTGCCGGTTTTTAACTCTTGATACGTCGAGCCGGTCCACTCGTACGAGAACCCCTCGGGGAGGACGTCGGCGGCGACTTCGGTCATCGCCTTGGTCGCCTGGCCCGAACTGAAGCCCGGCGCGGGTTGGCCGTTGATTTTGGCGGTGTTATAGAGGTTGTAGTGCGGAACGTTGATCGAACCGATCGCGTAGTGGACCGTGCCGAGCGAGCTCAATTGCACCGCTCGTCCTTTGCGGTTGAGCACCCGCAGCGACTCGACGTCGTCCTTGTTCTTGCGGTGGATGCCCTGCGCCTGCAGGAAGACTCGCCAGGTCTTGCCGTAGAGGTTGAAGTCGTTGACGTAATAGCCGCCGAGGTTTACCTGCAAAGTTTGAAAGACCGTCGAAACCGGGACGTCGAGCGTCCGTGCCTTGGTGCGGTCGAGATCGAAGCGAAGCTGAGGGACGCGGGTGGTAAAGGGGGTGTAGAGGCCCGCCAGCTCAGGTCGTTTGCGGGCGTTGTTGAGGAAGCGGTCGGTGACGATCGCGAGCGCTTCTGTGCCGCGTCCGTCGAGGTCCTCGATCTGAAACTCGAAGCCTCCTGTGGCCGCGAGCCCTTGGATCGGCGGGGGCGGAAAGACGATCGCGGAGGCGCCTTGGACGCGCGCCGACAAGTCGCGCTGAAGCTGCTCGACGATCGCCGAGGCGCGGAGCGCGGGGGTCTCGCGCTCGTGCCACTCGTTGAGGATTACGTAGAGCGCGCCGGAGTTCGGTTGGTTGACGCCGGTGAGTGCGTTCAGCCCCTCGAAGCGGAGTACGTTTGCGACTCCCGGTCGGGGTGTTTGCGGGTCGCCCGGCTTGCCCGGCAGAAATCTTGCGAGCTGCTCGACCTGCTCGAGCACTCGATGCGTGGGCTCGATCGTAGTGCCGTCGGGGGCCTGCACGCTGATCAACAAATAGCCCTGGTCCTCGATTGGAATGAACGCCTTCGGCCGCTCGGCGACCATCGCAACGGTCAGCGCCAGCAGGCCCAGCGAAGGCACCACGATCGACCACCAATGATGCGCCGTCAGCTCGAGCACGGAGTCGTAGGAGTTCTCGAGCCACGTCATCCCGCGGTTAAACCACTTAAAGAGGATAAACTTGGTGCCGCCGACCTTGTGTTTCAGGAAGAGCCGCGCCATCGCCGGACTGAACGTGAGCGAGTTGATCGATGAAAACAAGAATGAAAACACAATTGTGAGTGCAAATTGATTGTACAGGCGTCCCGTTAATCCGGGAATGAACGCGACGGGCACGAAGACGGCGGCGAGCACGAGCGTGATCGTGACGATCGGCGCGGTGATTTGCGACATCGCCCTCTCGGTCGCCGCGAGCGGCGTCAGACCGGCTTCGAGCTGTCGTTCGACATTTTCGACGACGATGATCGCGTCGTCGACGACGAGTCCAATCGCGAGCACGAGTCCGAGCAGCGTGAGCGAGTTAATCGAGAAGCCGAACGCCGCCATCAGGGCGAAGGTCGCGACGAGCGAAACGGGGATCGCGAGCAGCGGGATGATCGTGGCGCGGAAGCCTTGCAGAAAGATGAAAACAACGACGAGCACGAGGACGAAGGCTTCGATCAACGTCTGCTTGACCTCGTCGACGTTTTCGTTGACGTATTTGGTTGTGTCATAATAAATGTCGTACTCCATATCGGGCGGAAACGACTTCTTGACGCGTTCGAGTTCGATGCGGATTTGGCGGACGAGGTCGATGGCGTTGGCGTCGCTGAGCTGATAAACGGGGATGGTGGCCGCGGGTTTGCCGTTGAGCATGGCCTCCTGGTCGTAGGTTTCGGAGCCGAGTTTGACGAGGGCGATGTCCTTTACTCTGACGACCGATCCGTCGGAACGTGCGCGGACGATGATTTCCTCGAATTCGCCGACCTTTTCGAGCCGACCTTTGGCGGTGATGGGGTACTCGATGTACTGGCCCTGGGGGACGGGGGCGGCACCGATTTTTCCCGCGGCGGCCTGGCGATTCTCTTGTCTGATCGCTTCGATGACTTCGTCGGGCGAAATTTGCTGATTCGCCATCCTGTCGGGATCGAGCCAGATGCGCATCGCGTATTTGCGGCCGTGAACGTAGGCGTCGCTGATGCCCCGGACGCGCTTGATCACGTCGATGACGTTGATCGCGGCGTAATTGTCGAGAAAGTTCGAGTCGTAGGTTCCCTTCCTCGAGAATAAGTTGACGACGCAGACCATGTTCGCGGAGGTTTTTTTGGTTTCGACTCCGGTGGTGGAAACCTCGGGCGGGAGCGACGGCTGTGCGACGGCGACTTTGTTTTGGACGTCGACGGCGGCGATGTCTTGCGAGTAGCCGACGTCGAAGGTGGCGGTGATCCGTGAAACGCCGTTGCTTGTGCTTTGGGACGACATGTAGATCATCCCCTTGACGCCGTTCACCTGTTGCTCGATGGGGGTGGTGACGGTGTTGGCGACGGTCTGCGCGTCGGCGCCTGTGTAGCTCGCGGAGATCTGCACCTGCGGCGGCACAATGTCGGGATAGAGCGAGATCGGCAGGATCACGATGCAGATGCCGCCGACGAGCAGCATCAAGATCGCCAGCACGGTCGCGAAGATCGGCCGATGGATAAAAAAGCGAACCATGGGCGGCGTATCCTGGGGCGTCGAGCGGGCAAGATCGTGCGCGAAGGCGGCGCGACGGGCGTGGACTACGCGGTTTAGGGCTTCGGAGCATCCTCGTGATCCGCCGCGGCCGGTTTCACGGCGTCCGGACCCGCCTTGAGCGCCGACCCGGCGGCCTCGACGGGCTTCGGCGACGACTCGTCGACGTGGTCCGGATCACTCGGAGGCGGCGTCCAGGGTTCGGTCTCGACGCGATCCCCTGGTCGCACCAGTTGGAACCCTTCGACAATGACGACGTCTCCCGCTTTGACGCCGGTTCTAATCAGTCGCAGGCCATTCCGCGTCGGTCCCGCCTGAACGGGTCTGATCTCAACCTCACCGTCGTTGCTCACCACGTAGATTTGCTCGTTGCCGCCCTGCGTTTCGACGACGGCCGGCTCGGGTACGACGAGCGCCTTGGAAAGCTCTTCGACGACGACGGTCAGGTTCACGCTGTCGCCCGGAAGCAGCGTCCCCTCCTGGTTCGGCACAGTCGCCTTCGCGAGAAACTCGCCCGTCGAAAGGTCGACGGCGTTGTCGATGAAATAGATCGTCGCGGGCGCCGGGAACAGCACGTCGCCCTCGGGCCCGGGACGTGTGAACCGAGCGTGCAAGCCCCTTTTGATCAGATAGGTCGCGCGCTCGAGGTATTTGGAGCTGACCTGGATATCGATGCCCATCGGGTCGATCTTTTGGATCGTCGCTAGCTCGGTCGAATCCGCGCCCGTCTCGGATCCCACGAGGTTCCCGACCTTAACCTTCGCTTCACCGATCCGGCCGTCGATCGGCGCGTACATTCGACAATAGCCGAGGTTGAGCTGCGCATCGGCAAGTGCCGCCGTCGCGTCCTCGACACTCGCCCGCGCCGACTCGATATCGACCTTGTAATCGGCCTTCGCCTGGTCGTAATTCGCCTTGTCGGCTTCGACCTGCGCCGCGGATTTCTTCTGGTTCGCGTCCACCTGGTCGACGTCCTGCTGCGAGGCGGCGTTCCGGCTCAACAGTGTGCGCACCCGTCGCTGCTCGACGTTCGAGAGCGCGAGCTGCGCCTCGTCGAGGTCGAGCTGCGCCTTCGCGATCTCGCGTCTCTGCGAGAGATTTGCCTTCGACAGCGACGCCAGAGCCCCGTCGTACTTCGCCTGCGCCGAGGCGACCCTCGCTTGAAACGGCGCCTCGTCGATCACGAACAACAAGTCTCGGGCCTTGACGTTGTCGCCTTCCTTAAAGTTAATCTTCGTCAAGAAACCGCGGACGCGGGCGCGAATCACAACCTGCTCGGTCGCGCGCGTCTTACCGATCGTACGCGCCTCGACCTTAAACGGCTCCAGACGAGCGGTGACTACCTTAACAGGCTGCGGCTTCGAAGCCTTCGGCTCCTCGCGCCTCGGGGCACAGCCCGCAACAGCAACCCCCCCGACCCAAACGGCCGTTACCGCTCGAATCAAGCTCGCCCACCGTTCGACACCTACGCACAACCGCGACGCCATGCGCGTTCCCCTTCCGCGACAATTCCGTCACGCCTCGTTGTCGAGCTTCGCGGACCCGCGACGTTGACGTTCGCTCGATCCAAACCCAAACGCATCAATGTTGTTGATCGCGCGCAACGTCGCGCAGATATCGTCCGTAATCGTTCGGATAGCCGGCCGCCAATCGTTCGACTTGCGCCGCGTCGATGAAGCCCATCCGATACGCGACTTCCTCGATGCAGGCGATCTTCAGCCCCTGCCGCGCCTCGATCGTCTCGACGTAATTCGCCGCCTGCATCAGCGACTCGGGAGTACCGGTGTCGAGCCACGCAAAACCTCGACTGAAAATCTCGACATGCAGCGCGCCGCGCTCAAGGTAAATTCGGTTGACGTCGGTGATCTCCAACTCGCCGCGCGGCGACGGCTTCATTGTCGAGGCGATCTCGACAACCTCTCGATCGTAAAAATAAAGCCCCGTCACTGCGTAATGCGACCTCGGCTTCGCGGGCTTCTCCTCGATCGAAACCGCATGCCCCGCGGCGTCGAATTCGACCACGCCGTAACGCTCGGGGTCCTTGACCGGATACGCGAACACCGTCGCTCCGCTCGGCCGCGCGGCAGCGGCGTGCAACATCGGCTGGAAGCCCTGACCGTGAAAAATATTGTCGCCCAAGATCAACGCCGAAGGGTCGTCGCCGACAAAGTGCCTTCCAATGATGAAGGCCTGCGCCAGTCCGCCCGGATTTGGCTGCACCGCGTATTGAATGCTCACGCCGAACGACCCGCCGTCGCCGAGCGCGCGCTCGAACTGGCCGATGTCGTGCGGCGTCGAGATCACGAGAATCTCCCGAATGCCCGCGAGCATCAACGTCGAGAGCGGATAATAAATCATCGGCTTGTCGTAGACCGGCAGCAATTGCTTGCTGATCGAGCGCGTGATCGGATAAAGCCGCGTGCCCGATCCGCCCGCGAGAATAATGCCCTTCGAGGCCATGTCGATGCTCTTCCTGGGGGTCGATCCGATTCGCCGCACAGGGCGATCCGGGACGTGCCGCGGGCGGCTATTCTAGGTGACTCGACCGGCTATCTTAGAACACGCTCGCGCGCCTCGCAACCGCCTCAAACCCGTCGCGACGAATTCACGCGCGCGACGTAGGTCGTCGCGTGACGAACTCGATTCCGTGTAAACGCGCCGGAAGTCGCTCAAGTCGCATTTCCATGTTGAAAAAAAGACGCGCGGCTTGACGCGGGTCGCCCGCTCGGTGTAGAAGTGTGCTTGCGTACAGATAACGGGCGCGGGCGGTCAGGCGGACAGGGGGGGGCGTCGTGGCGAAGAAACACGCGGAAGAGGAGAAGAAGACGCCGTCGTTGACGGCCGAGCAGAAGGCTCTGAACAATACCCTTAGCCACATCGAGAAGACCTTCGGCTCCGGCTCAATCATGAAGCTCGGCGAAGGGAGCCACCTCGAGATCGAGGGGATCGGCACCGGCGCGCTCTCGCTCGACTTGGCCTTGGGCGGCAAGGGTTTGCCGCGCGGCCGGATCGTCGAGATTTTCGGGCCGGAATCGAGCGGCAAGACGACGATCGCGCTGCACGCCGTCGCCGACGCTCAGAGAAAAGGCGGAGTCGCCGCGTTTATCGACGCCGAGCACGCGCTCGACCCCGCCTGGTGCAAGCGCATCGGAGTCGACATCGAGTCGCTGCTCGTGAGCCAGCCCGGCAGCGCCGAGGAGGCGCTCCAGATTGCTGAAGAACTCGTCATGTGCAACGCGCTCGACATCATCGTGATCGACTCGGTGGCGGCGCTCGTGCCGCGCGCCGAACTCGAGGGCGAGATTGGCGACGCCTTCGTCGGAGTGCAGGCTCGGCTCATGAGCCAGGCCTTGCGCAAGCTCACCGGTAAGGTCTCGAAGTCGAAGGCCGTGCTCGTTTTCATCAATCAGTTGCGCGAAAAGATCGGCGTCATGTTCGGCAGTCCCGAAACGACTCCCGGCGGTCGCGCGCTCAAGTTTTACAGCTCGTGCCGGATCGACGTTCGTCGGATCGGCCCGGTGAAGGAAGGCGACGAGGTCATCGGTTCGCGCGTGAAGGCGAAAGTCGTTAAAAACAAGGTCGCCCCGCCGTTCCGCGTCTGCGAGTTCGACATCATGTACGACAACGGCATCTCGCGTGAAGGCGACCTCCTCGACCTGGGACTGGCTGCGAAATTGGTCGAAAAATCCGGCTCCTGGTTCAACTACGGCGACACCCGCATTGGCCAGGGCCGCGAAAAGGCAAAAGACTTCCTCCGTGAACATCCCGAGGTTTTTGAGGAACTTTCGAAGTTTGTGCTTGAAGCGCACGCGTCGAAGGGCGCCGCGCCCGACCTGAACGGCAACGTCGAGGAGTGAGAGAGCCGCGGACTCGGCGCGACAATCGAGTCGAGATCCGACGCTTGGGCCTGCCATGGAGGACGTCGGGGCCGCGACCTGCCTAAGGAGCTTGCGATCGCATTCGATTCTCACTTGGCGTCGGATTCTATGATTGTGACGTCGACTTTTTGTTGACGAGGTCAGGAACTTGGAAGGCGGGCGAGTTCGCATTCTCTCAGTGACGAGCGGTTGCGGATGTGCCGTGCCGAAATTTGAACCAACATCGATTGAACCCGAAAAATCCGGCGTCTTGGAGGTCGATGCGAAGCCGCCCGAGATGGGTGAGAAAACGGTCGAGTTCGCACTTGAGACGGATTCGAAGTTGACGCCGACCGTTACCTTGCATTTACGTCTGATCGGCATGCGTCGTCCGCCCTTCCTGCTCAGAGTTCAAGGCGACCTCGCCTATCTCTAAGATCTCAGGAGCGCGAAGCCCAGCGAAATCGAGGTTCTCACCGTTGAGACGGGAGCGATGGCGGAGGAACCGAATGTTGTCTCGGACCTTCCCTCTCTTGAATTTGAACGGGTTCGCGTGAAAGAGGGGCGCTGTTCAGACCTCGGCACCACCTTGCGAACATAAACATACCTCGTACGCTTCAAGCCAAATGTTCCGGCCAGGCCTCTGACGGGTGTGGTCTAGGTCGAATTACCCTGGGATGAGCATCAAGTCCTCGCTATCCCCCTGCACGCTCGCGAGTCGCATCTGTTTTGCGTCTTCCCGACCCCCCTTGTTCTTGATCGTGTCGCGGACGGGAACCACGGAAAGACGTCCGAGGCGCGGATCTTCATCCTTCCGAACGACCCGTCGATCGAGAAGCAATTCGATATAGTCAGCCGGCGGGCAAGCCCTTCATCATCGAGCCTCTACAAGCGGGTCGAACGGAGCGCCTAATCCCTTTTAAGGTGCGTCGCAATCCGGGAGCGAACGGAACTGCCGGAGAGTATCGTTTTACGATCCGCACGACCGATCCCGCCGATTCCCAGGCCTTCACCGTGTCGATGCGACCTCCACAGGAAGACGCCCATGGCGGCAAATAAAGCACGATCGAACGCGGTGAAACGGCCCGGATTCTCCTTGGTCGAGTTGCTCGTCGTGATTGGCATTTTCGCAATCCTTGTCCGGTTCTTGCTCCCTGCCGTTCAAGCGGCGCGCGAGGCTGCGCGGCGGGCTCGATGCGCGAACAACCTCAAGCAGGTCACGCTCTCGTTGCATACCTATGAGGCAAGTTGGGGCGTCTTTTCCCTGCCGTGCGATGCGGAAGCCTGTCGCAACCCCCGCGACTCGGCTGGTGTCACTCGCTGCACAGCGAGATCCTGCCTTACATCGAGCAAAATCCTCTGTACAACAAATTGAACTGTTTTGTTTCGGGGACTCGCTTGAAACGTCCATTACCCAGTCCAACGTCAGCTCTCGTGCATCTCGAGTCGACGTTTTTCTCTGCCCGTCCGACTCGTACGGTTGGTCGTCCGCCACTGGAAGGGCAATTGACGAGAGCACATATGGTGATACGGCGAGTCGTCGCCGGAGCATGTCCACCTGGAGGCGTTGTGAGCCTCGCCGCCTTCCGCGACGGCATGTCGAACACGATCGCACTTTGTGAAAAGCTGGTCGGCTTGATCGCACAGAAGATCGAGCTCTCAGGGCTGTTCCGAGCGGAAGTGCCGATCTCTCGGGAGGGGTCCAGGCGGCGAACCCGATCCGGGTCGACGTTGGTAGCAACCCAACCACGTGGCTGACCGTCGCGCTCATCATGGCCGGCGTTGCTTCGATCATAGCGGGGACCGCCGTATGGCGGCGACGTCGCGGTTGACCGCGACCAAGGACCTGCGAGATTGCGCCAAGCCAAGGGCGCGCGACTCATTGACCGTTCGCGACGACGTGCGTAAGATCGATGAAGTTTTTCGTTCCGATGACGCCCCCGGCTTGAACTCAAGGGATCGTTTCATGCGTACAAGTTTGATGAGAAAATGGGCCGTGATTGCGTTCGGCCTTGCCGTCGCATGCGGCGCGCGGTCCGCGCTCGCCGACGACCGCACCGAGAAGGCGATTCTCGACGACCTTCAGAAAGTCGAGATGCCGAAGTTCGACCCAGCAATGCGCAACGACCAACAAAAAATCCAAGAGTTCCTCAAGAAGCAGGCGTCGGCGGGCATGCGTCGCGCCGAACTCGCGCTCGAACTCTACAAGGTCGCGCCCGAGAACACCAAAGACTTGCCGAAACTAATGGCCGAGCGCTGGGGCATTCTGATGATGACCAGCGAGAACAACGTTGATTCCGAGATGAAGGACGTGCTCGCTCATTCCAAGAACAACGCTCTTAAAACCGAGGCGCTCTTCTTCAAGACGATCAAGACCGCGCGTGCCAACATGGACGACCTCTCGAAGGCATTGCCCGACGCCGAGGCTTTCATCAAGGCCGCTCCGAAGGACGACCGCGGCGCGATGCTGCTCTACTCGATCGGAAACTCGCTCGAGGACAAGAAACAGCTCGAACTGCTCCAGCGGGTCGCGAAAGATTACCCGAAGACGCAGTTCGCGATGATGGCGAGCGGATCGTTGAAGAAGCTCGAAGCCGTCGGCAAGCCGTTCGACCTCGAGTTCCAGGACGCGATCAAGCAGGCCACGGTCTCGATGAAAGAATTGAAGGGGAAGGTGGTTGTCGTCGATTTCTGGGCGACCTGGTGCGGCCCGTGCGTGGCCGAGATGCCGAACATGAAGAAGCTTTACGCCGAATTTAAGGAGAAGGGCGTCGAATTCATCGGCGTCAGCCTCGACTCGAAAAAGGAAGAGGGGGGCCTCGACAAATTGAAGGAGTTCGTCGCGAAGAACGAGATCACCTGGCCGCAGTATTATCAAGGCGACGGCTGGGAGAGCAAGTTCTCGGCGGGTTGGGGCATCAACTCGATCCCCGCGGTCTTCGTGGTTGACGCCGACGGCAAACTCTACTCCACCAACGCCCGAGGCAAGCTCGACAAAATTATCCCCGAGCTGCTCAAGAAAAAATCCGCGGTCGTCAATTGACGATCGGAACGTCCGCGATCGCTCCCTCGCGAGGGGGAGCGGTTCCTTTCATCCCGCCGCCCCTCTACCTTCGGCTGTGCGGCTCAAATCCCTGTCCCCGTCGAGGCGCGCATTGGTATCCTGCGCCCATTGCGAGCAGTCGCTCTGTTGCGAGGCGTGCGGCGAGCCGTATGTCCCGCCGAGCCAAGCGCACTACGAGGCGCTCTCGTGGATTGAAGTGCCGCTTTCGTGCCCGGAGTGCGAGCAAGTCCTCGTCTGTCGCTGGTGCAAGACCCCTTACGACGGCACCGACGAGAGCGTGACGCTCGATTGAACGCGGCCGGCGCGACGTCCAAGCAGTGTCGCGGGTCTGAGCTCAGGTGTTGCCGCGGCTTTGGTTGTCGTGCCCTTGCGCGGCGGTTGCACGTGTCGGAGGGCCGGCGCTTTCGAGGCGTCCGAAGATCATCCGGCCGGCGCTCGTTTGCAGAACGCTCGTGACTGCGATTTTGACCGTCTCGCCCAGGTGATTTGCCCCGGCCTCGGTCACGATCATCGTGCCGTCGTCGAGGTAGCCGATGCCTTGGCCCGGCTCTTCGCCGCGCTTGATCAACTTCACGCTGAGGGCCTCGCCGGGCAGGACGATCGGCTTCATGGCATTCGCGAGGTCGTTCAGGTTGATCACCTCGACGCCTTGAAGACGCGCGATTTTGTTCAGGTTGTAGTCGTTCGTAACGACCTTCCCGCCGAGATGCTTCGCGAGCACGACGAGCTTTTGGTCAACCTCGCGGATGCCGGCGAGTTCGGGGATTTCGCCGTCATGGATGCGGACCTCGATGCCGGGCGACTTCTGGAGTCGGTTTAGGATGTCGAGCCCGCGGCGACCGCGGTTGCGACGAAGCTTATCGGAACTGTCGGCGATGCCTTGCAATTCTTGCAGAACGAAGCGCGGGACGATCAAGGGCTGGTCGACGATCCGCGTCTCGGCGACGTCGGCGATCCGTCCGTCGATCACGACCGAGGTGTCGAGCACGAGCGGACGCGCCCCTTTCACCTCTTTCGAGAATTCCATGTAGGGGATGATGAACCGGAAGTCGTCCTTCGTTTGCAGAAGAGTCGAGACGCAGATGTAGCAAATGAAAATCATGAACAGCCCGCCGATGACCTGCCGGACATCTTCGTTCAGTTTGATCAAGGTCGGCTCGAAGGCGCTCGCGACCAGGTTGCTCAGGATGAGACCGACGATAAGCCCGAAATAAACCGCCGAGATCGCCTGGATCCGCTTCCGAGGCGTGAGCAGGTCGGCCGCGACGAGTACGATCGCGCCGATCATGACGCCGCCGAAAACGACATATGGGTTCGCGACCTGGCTCGCCGAGACGATGTTCGCGAATCGCACGCCTAGTCCGGCGACCACGAGCACGAAGACGGCTCGGATCATGATAAGCAGCATGGCCGTTGCCTTTCCTTCCGATTCGAATCAACTGACGTTCACGTTCCGGATGTCGCCGGCGAGCGGAGTGCCGACCTCAGGGGCGTTGCGGCCCCGACTCGGCCTCAAAACGCTTTAATTCCGCGGTGAAACGATCGTGAAACTGGTCGAGGCTCTCGACGATAACCTTGACGTCGCCCAAGATCGGCATGAAATTCGAGTCCCCGTCCCAACGCGGCACGATATGCCAATGCAGGTGTCCCGGCAGCCCCGCGCCCGCCGCAACCCCCTGGTTGAGCCCGATATTGTATCCTTGCGGACGCAGCAGGCGATCGAGCACCAAGAGACAGAGACGGATTGTGGCGATCGGTTCTTGCAGATCGTCGCCGTCGAAGTCAGTCAGCGATCCTCGATGAGCGATCGGCGCTACCAGCAGATGACCATTATTATACGGATAACGGTTGAGCACAACGACCGATCGCGAACGTCGCCAAACGATCAAGTTGTCGCGATCGGCTTTGGAGGCCAAGCCCCGACACAGAAAGCAATCGCTCCCCCCCGTGCCCGGCGCATGATTCAGAATGTACGAAGCGCGCCAGGGCGCCCACAGTCGATCCATGCCTCACTCCGTCTCGCACAGCGCGCACTCGAACGCTCGGCGAGTCGTCAAAGCGTGCCCCGAATTGATGGTAACACAAATCTTACCGTGTTGTCGCGAGTTCTTCGCCTCGGAGCCCGCACAATTGCGACGTCGGCCGCGTCCAACTCACGAAATGCACTTCGACCGGCGCGTTTGGCGAAATCAAAGCTCGGCGGGAGACGTTGAAATCTCTCCGCGTTTGGTTCAGGGTCCGTCTGAAAACGGTTCCGCCGCTGACTGTTTCCGGGCAAGATCGCGGGGCTTCAATAAGCGCGGACATCTCCGGATCAACCCCGGGCGGACTCGCGAGACCCGTTTTTCGACCCCCGCGGCCCAGGCGTGTGCGCGCAGGCGCGCGTCGTCGACACGCCGGAATTCGCGGTTGATCAACCCCGCCCCAGATCCGATACCGCGACCATGAGAATGAAGTAACACAAGCGTTCGCATTTCGCCTACTGTTTAAAGCTGCCGATGCGTTCGAGGAAAGCGGCGTTGGTCGGGTGTTTTTCGAGTTGTTCGACAAGTTTTTCGATGGCGACGGTGTTCTCCATATCGGCGAGAGTGCGGCGGAGCAGGGTGATCGCGGCGAGGGTCTCGGGGGCGAGCAGGCGTTCTTCCTTGCGGGTGCCGGATTGGGCGATATCGACGGCAGGCCAGACGCGGCGGTCGGCGAGCTTGCGGTCGAGCACAAGCTCCATATTTCCGGTGCCTTTGAATTCCTGAAAGATCAACTCGTCCATGCGGCTGCCGGTATCGATGAGGACGCTGGCAAGCACGGTGAGCGAGCCGCCGTGTTCGAGCGTACGCGCCGAGCCGAAGAGTCGCTTGGGGACGTCGAGCGCCTTGATGTCGACGCCGCCGGTCATGGTGCGGCCGGTGTTTGACATCTTGTTGTAAGCCCGCGCGAGCCTCGTGAGACTGTCGAGCAGGAGGACGACGTGGCGGCCGATCTCGGCGAGTCGCTTGCAGCGTTCGAAGACGAGTTCGGCAAGAGCGATGTGTTCCTCGGGGTCGCGGTCCGACGAAGACGCGGAGACGATCCCCTTGGTTTCGCGGCGGGTTTCGGTGACTTCCTCGGGTCGTTCGTCGACGAGCAGGACGAAGACGGCGATCTCGGGGTGATTTTTGGTGATCGCGTCGGCGAATTGCCGCAGGAGGATCGTTTTGCCGGTGCGCGGGGGCGCGACGATCAGTCCGCGCTGGCCGCGGCCGATCGGTGCGAGCATGTCGACGACGCGGGGACCGAGCGGCTTGGCGTCGGTTTCGAGGACGAGCCGTTCGCTGGGATCGATCGCGGTTTGGTCGTCGAAGCGTTCGATGGCGTGGTAATCGTCAGGAATGAGCCGCTCGATCGCGAGCACGTCCTCGAGCCGAGTCGGCTGGCCGGGGGCGGGACTCTTGCCGGCGGGGCCGTATACGAAGGCGCCGGGGCGGAGCGCGTATTTGGACGCGAGCGCCGCGGGCACGTCAACGTCGCGCGGCAGGGCGCGGTCGAAACGCGAAGGGTCGCGGAGTTTGCCTCCGCCGCGTGGGACGGGGACGTAAATGCCGCTCGCGAATTCAATCCCGCTCATAAGACAGAGTATCCCGTGTTGGCGGCGTGCCGTTTGAGGCTGAGCCGAGCCGCCCGCCGCATCGATCGAACCGAGAGCATATCACACTTTGCGATGGGGGGTGGCGGAGGCTTGACCGCCCTCGGGCAGGTCGACGACAGTGTAGTCGCCAAAGAGACCCGGGCTGACCGACTGCATGATCTTGAGGATTTCGAGCGCGACCGTGCGGATTTCGACGTCGGCGGCGGCGTCGCCGCGCATTTCGATAAAGTGCCGGAGCGCGCGGGCGTTCGCGGTGACGAAGATTTTGGTTTCGGTGGCGTTGGGCAAGACGCTGCGCGCGGCCTCGCGGGCTTTTTTGCGGCGGAGGGTGCGATCTTCGATGTGCTTGAATTTCGACGCCAGTCCGTTGGCGAGCGCTTGGTAAGCGGTTTGCGCGGCGCGCATTGCCTCGAGCCAGATTTCGTGGAGCGCGGGGTCTTCGGCGATCGCGGACGGCTCGACGAACGCGCACGACGACTCGTCGACGAAGCGCTGCGAGAGTTGCGAGTACCCGAACCCGGCACGATGTCGGATCAGCTCGTGAGTGAACGATCGCGAGACGCCCGTGATGATGAAATTGTAGACCGCGTGTTCCAGGACCGAGCCGTGTCCGACCTCGAGGATATGGCCCAGATAGGCGGAGTTGCCGCCGGGCCGGGGCTTCGCGAACGACATGTAGCAGAGTCGGCCCGCGACTTCGACGAGTTTTGCGCCGGCTTCCTCGGCGTCGGTGGTCCAACGATCGACTTCGTGGTCGGCGAGGAAGGCGTCGAGGGCTTCGTCGTGAACGGTTTGGGTGCCGACGAGGTAGACGCGCGGGGCGCGCAGGACCGCGATCGACGGTTCGGAAATCTCGCTCTCGGCGTGTTCGTCGCGGGTCGCGGCCATCGCGGATCCTTTGAAATCAGAGCCGTCACTATCGTATCCTATTGTTCGGCCTAGCGGAGCGATGGTCCCAGAGGCCGGCGGATTCGTCAAGGAGGCACGCCCGGCGCGAGGCCCAATGACTCGAAAGATCAAGCTGACGCGGACGCGGAACGGCCGACTCGACGCGGTGTTCGCCTCCGACCTGAACGACGAGCAGCGCGCCGCCGCGACCGCTCCCGACGGATTCAACTTGATCCTCGCGGGGCCGGGCTCGGGCAAGACGCGGGTGATCACGTATCGCGTTGCGCATTTAATCGCGCGCGGAACGCCGCCCGAGTCGATCTTGCTCGCAACCTTCACCCGCCGCGCGGCGCGGGACATGACGTCGCGTCTCGAACAACTCGTTGGTCCGGCGGCGATCCAAGTCTGGGCCGGCACTTTCCATCATATCGGCAATCGGCTCCTGCGTCGACATGCCGCGGCGCTCGGCTACGAGCCGAACTTCACGATTTTGGACAGCGAGGATCAGAAGGATGTTATGCGGCTCGCGATGAGCGACGCCGAACTCGTCGAACCGGGGCGGATGGGAC
>JAJYDB010000374.1 GCA_021777845.1 Planctomycetota bacterium | reverse complement strand
CGCGGCCTTGCACCGACGCCGCCCGTGAGGGGTCGGTCTCGGTTGGACGCGGGGGCGCTTGGAAACCGGCCTATTCGGGAGAGTTTGCCGAGCCGGCGCGACGCGTTTCGAGGCTTGGTTTTCGGGTTTAAATCGACTCAGGTCGGGCTCGGGGCGGGTCGATAACTCGGACGGGCAAGCATAGCCCGCGACATATCCGCCAATGGTCTGGCGCGCTCGACTTGTCGAGCGGAATCCCAGGGAAGGCTCGCGGACGCTTCGGCGTCCTCCCTGCCGGTTACAAACATCGCCGACTATTGATGGAGTCATCCCTTTATGCGAAGTCGCCGTGAGCCCCTTCGTCGCCCGACCTTGGTCGCGGCGTTTTTTGGCGTGTTTTGCCTGACGACCACGGCGTTTGGGGGGGAGCCGCGCGGCGTGGCGTGGCGGACCGACCTCGAGCAGGCGCGTGCGGAGTCGGCCGCGACCGATAAGCCGCTGTGGATCCAGTTCACGGGTCCGTGGTGTCATTTCTGCCACAAGATGGACCGCGAGGTGTTCAGCGCGGAGGGTATCGGGGCGGCGTCGCGGCGGTCGTTCATCGCGGTGAAGCTGCGGGCGGACGAGCACGAGCAGCTTGCCTTGGCGTACGGGTTTTCGGCCTTGCCGGCGAGTCTGATCTTGAACCCGAAGGGCGAGGTGGTGACGTTGCGTCAGGGGTTCGCGGACGTGGAGGAGTTCGGCGGCTTTTTGGATGACGCGTTGCGGCGGATGGGTCGCGACCCGGCGGCGGGGGTGGTTCAGGTCGCGGGGTTGAAGCTGCCGACGGCGCTCGGCGGCTATTGCCCGGTGACGCTCGTGGAGACGCGGAAGCTGGTGCCCGGTCGGGCGTCGATCCGCGAGGTCCGCGACGGCGTGGCGTACCACTTCGCGAGCGACGAGGCGCGGACGCGGTTCTTGCTCACGCCCGAGCGTTTCGAGCCGCAAAACGCGGGCTTCAGCCCTGTCCGCCAGGTGGACGCGGGGGAGTCGAAGCGGGGCGACCCGCGCTGGGGCGTGATCTACGCGGGGCACTTGTATCTGTGCTCCGACGCCGAGGAACGCCGTCGCTTCATGTCGAAGCCGGGGCGTTACGCGCGGGTGGGCGCGGTCGATCGCGCGGACTGCCCGCACTGCCGGGGTCGCGATCGGTTGCTGGCGCGGACGGGCCGGCGGTCGCTCTTGAACGACGCGGCGACGAGGCTGGCGTCGCCTCTGCTCGATATGTTCGCGACGCTCCGCGAGACCGCGACGTTGCGTCGTTGAGGTCTGGAGACGAAGGAGGGACGACGTCGGCGCGCGGCCGGGCGTCGTCCCTTTTGGTTTGAGGATCGTCCGCGCGGCTTGTTTAGTGGCCGGCGGCCTTGGTGCAGGACTCGCCTTCGAGGGCGTCCTTCTTCTCGGTGATCACGGGGTACTTGGAGCACTCCTCGGCGTTGAGGGCGATGAAGTCCTTCCACTCTTCGGGGAGGTTGTCCTGGTGGAAGATGGCTTCGACGGGGCACTCGGGGACGCAGGCCTCGCAGTCGATGCATTCCTCGGGGTGGATATAGAGGATCTGCGGGGCTTCGTAGAAGCAGTCGACGGGGCAGACGACCACGCAGTCGGTGTATTTGCAGTCAAAGCAAGGCTCGGCGACAATATGAGCCATTCCAAGCTCCTTTCAAGGGCCGTCGGTGGACAAGTTTGGGATGCGCGGGGATCGGACGCGGTCCGAACGCCGGGGGGCATCAAACATGGACACGATGATAGGGGGAGCGAGGGGAATGGTCAAGCCGCGCGGAGCGGTTTGCGCTCGAAATCGGGCCGGCGCCGGGGGTGGTCCGCGGCGCCGGTCGCGGTTGGAGTCGAGTCGGCTTACTTGCGTCGGACCGACTTGATGACGACGGGCTTGAGCGGGACGTCGTCGTGGGGTCCCTTGCTGCCGGTGGGGACTTTGGCGATGGCGTCGACGACGTCCATGCCGGCGGTGACGTGCCCGAAGACGGCATAGCCGGCGCTGCCGGGGCGCGGGTCGAGGGCGCGCTTGTTGTCGACGAGGTTGATGAAGAACTGCGAGCTCGCGGAGTCGGGGTCGTTGGTGCGGGCCATCGAGATGGTGCCGCGTGCGTTCGAGAGTCCGTTCGAGGCTTCGTTCTTGATGGGGGGGAAGGCGCCTGCGCGCTTCTCGGTCATGGTCTCGGTCATGCCGCCGCCCTGGATCATGAAGCCGGGGATGACGCGGTGGAAGATCAGACCGTCGAAGAACTTGGCGTCGGTATACTTGAGGAAGTTGGCGGTGGTGATCGGAGCCTTGTCCTGGTCGAGTTCGAGGGTGATCTCGCCGAAGTTGGTGTCGATGACGACGACGGGGTTGCCGGCGGCCTGAGCGGCTCCGGGTGCGGCGGTGAGCAGTGCGCAAAGGCTGAGGAGCGCGACCACTGCGAGCGATCCGTGAAGCATGATTCGTCCTTCTCTCATGGCTGTTCTCAACGCGAACGAGACGGAGTCGCGGGGCGGCGGAGGGTTCCGTCGCGCGTCCGCGGGTCCACGGCTTTGAACTTTAGCAAACCGGCCGCGCGGGTGTCGAGCCCGGCGGCGGTTGCGGCTGGGGGTGAGGATCAGTTCCGCGCGAACGACTTCAGGAGTGCGGCGGCGTCGCCGGCCATGGCGGGGCTGAGGTGGTCGCGGGCGGCGAGCGCCTTCTGGAGGAAGCCGCCGGCGCGGTTGCGTCGCGAGGCGTCCTGAGCGATCAGCTTGCCCATGTGGTAGTTGAGGACGGCGTTGTCGGGAGCCTTGCGGAGGCCGCGGGTGAACGAGTCCTCGGCGGCCTGGAGCTGTCCGAGCGACTGCTGGATCGCGCCGAGGGTGTCGAAGAACTCGCCGGGGAGCGTCGAGGGGTCGACCTTGCGCGCGAGGTCGTTCGCGATCTCGTAGGCCTTCTGGGTCTGGCCGAGATAGGTATGCAGGATCCAGGCTTTGTTGTTCACGGCGTCGATCGAGTCGGCCTGCGTTTTCAGGACGAGGTCGTACTGAGCGACGGCGCGGAGGTGGAACTTGCGGGCGGCGTCGGCGTCCTTGGTTTGCTCGGCGAGCGAGAGCAGCAGGTCGCCGAAGTTGAGGTGGACGTTGGGGGCGTCGAGCTTCGCGGCGGCGCGTTCGGCCCAGGGGAGCGCGACTTGGAGTTGGCCGGCTTTGTGAAAGCCGACGGCGGCGGCGAGCATCAGGTAGCCTTGGGTATCGCGGGTTGCGTATTGATCGGCGAGCGCGGCGGCTTTGGCGAGCGCGGCGGGGGTTGCGGGCTGCGCGG
>JAJYDB010000373.1 GCA_021777845.1 Planctomycetota bacterium | reverse complement strand
CATGCCGACGGCGTCGTCGGCGACGAACTCCTTGAAGTCGGGCAAGACCTCGCCCATCTCTTCGAGCGTCATGTGCAGGCTGTTGTGCATCACGTGTCTCCCGAAAAGGGTCGGCATGATGCCTGGCCGGGGAGCTTCTCTCCTGGTCGTCTTCGATGCGACCGCGAGCGACTTCGAGTTCGACGTGTTCTGCCCGACGATGGCACCTCCGTCTTTCGTGGTGGTGATGACGTCGACCTTCCCGTACCTCCGGGTGAATTCCATCACGTCCGTCCAGGCAAGCCCCTCTTCCATGAACGACCTGGGAACCAGGCGGAACGCAAGCGGGAAGACGTGGTTGGCATAGCCGCCGATGAGGGTGCCCGTCATGGCAAGCGTGCGTCCCGAAGACGCGATCATCTTCCCGGCCGCCACCGACCTCCAGTTCGCGCTGGCCTTCGACTCGTGCGCCTCGTCGATCAACAAGTAGTCGAAGAAGCCGCGCAGCTTCTTATGGATGATCTGCGCCGGAGCCCACTTGCGGGGCTTCGGAATCCACTGCCAGAGAGCGTGGCCGCACTCCCGCACTTCGTAGTTCCTGCCGTCCCTCTCGATCTTCCGCCCGATCTCGGCCTCGCGGAGCTTCTGGTTTCGGTCGAAGATCACGTCGCCGCGATAGCCGGGGCTGTCTTTCGCCTCGACCAGCACGCGGGCCTCACAGCGAACCAGCGACAGGGCGCGGTCGCACCTTGATGCCGGCGTGGGTCGCCGGGCTCTACGACGTCGAGAGGAGGCCAAGAAGACGAGTGAGAAGCACCCCGAGTGGGACGACGCGCCCCTGGAACGCCTACCGACATAATCTCCGGTCGCGGCCTTCCCGCCCGCTCCTGGAGACTATCCACACCTGGCTGGTGGCGGAACAGCCGAAGGTGCTCCCCAAGAGTCCGATCGGCGCGGCGATCGGGTATGCGTTGAATCACTGGAGGGCCCTGATCCGGCCCTGGCAGGCGGGTTTCCTGGAGATCGACAACGGGGCCGGCGAGCGGGCGCTGAAGCGAGCGGCCCCGGGCCGGATGCGCTGGTTGTTCGCCGGTAGCGACGAGGGGGCCAGACGGCGGCGATGCTGATGAGCCTGTGCGCGACCTGCAAAGGAGTTGGGGATCGACCCGTTCGCCTACCTCCGCGACGTGCTCGTCCGAGTGAGCACGCACCCCAACGACCGGCTCGAGGAACTCTTGCCCGACCGCTGGAAATCGGCGGAGTCGGACGGGCCGAATGGCCGAAACGGATAGCTATCGGCCGGAGCTTTGGCGGTCCTGGAATCAGCGGAACACAAGGGGTTTGATCGCGTCGAACGCGCGCGGGTTTTGGCCGGGGAGGGCCCGCCCATGTGCGCGGCACGTTACGCCCGGGTCTCGACGCACGACCCGCAGACCCTCGCGAAGCAGGTCGCGGCGATGCGACGCCGGAACCGCCCCAGCCACCCATAGCTGCGTTCCACCACCCATCGACGTGCGAGCAGAACAAAGCGCTTGTTCGCCTCCGTATGTGTCACGACCTCCAACTTTATCCCTTCGTTTTCGGCCTGGCGGGCGGCATCTTCGCCAAAGTATCCCTGGTCGACATACCCGATCTCAACCGTCCCGCCCGTGACCTCTTGAACTTTCCGCGCCAACTCCGCGACTTGTGCGCGCTCCTGTTCGTTCGCCGACGCGACCTTCAACGCCGGTAGGTTTCCCAGGGGGTCGACGGCCACATGCACCTTCGATCCCTTCTTCGTTTCGGCGCCGTCGTGCCCCGCTCGGCCACCGCTCTCGGGCGTCGACGGCAACGTGCGACCGTCGAGGATCACCGCCGAAGGTTGGTCGGCGCGTCCCTCGAGAAATCGCAAAACGACGCGCAGGTCATGAGCGCTCTGTTCCAAAACACCGCCGTCGATCCAGCGACGAGCCTGTCGAGACGCCGCGGTCCAGGGAGGAAAATCATTGGGCGGCAAACGCCGCGGGCAGCCGTTTTCACGACGTAGCGAAGGGTATTGAGGAGTCCGCGCAAAGAACGCCCGCGTTGGGAGGCATCCTCGCGCATCAATGTCAGATACGGTACAAGGAACTCCCATTCCGAATCCATGACGTCGTCGGAATAGGATCATCGTGTCGTGCTCATGTCGTAACATCTAACGACACATTACGATAAGTCAATGACAGGTTCTTCGCGGATGTATCGTTTCCCCGGGGCTTTCGCATGGTGAGACTCCCGCCAAGTTATCATATAAGTCGTGTGGGTCGTCTGTCCATTTCCGGCTGAGGCCGGCCAGGAATCCTGACGACACTCAACCATCAAGCATCAGAGCCGCATCGTTGAAAGTTCGTAAAAGTTCGCTATAGTTATATTTCCCTCGCCTTATGGCAGTCCCTCGGACCGGTCGCGCCACCGCCCGCGCGTGTCGAATCGGGAGTCTTTGAATGAGCCGACAGCGATTGCATTCGTTTAGGTGGGCTTCTTTGCTCTTCGTCGTCGCGGTTGGAACGGCCGAGACCGCGCGGGGCGGTTCGGTATCTGTGCTGTATCAGTCGTTCGGCAGCAGCGGGATCTCGGCGATCAATCTGACGAACCCGCCGACCGGCCTCGCGGGCCTGGGCGACTCGGCCTCGTACCTGGCCTACGGCGGCGGCAACCTCTACTTCTCAAGCGGCAATACGGTCTATTGGACCTCGCAGAACCTGACCGGTCTGAACACCTTCCGGTCCTTCGGGGGGCCCATCACGGGCTTGGCGGTCGACGCCGCCGATCACATCCTGTACCTGAGCGGAGGTGGGGAGGTCGCGGCGATCAGTCTGACTAATCCCAACGTGGGGTACGGCGCGCTCAACATCAACGCGTCGAACCTCGACTTCAGCGGGGGATCGCTTTACTTCTCGAGCGGCAACACGATCTATTCGTCAAGCAAGTACCTGAGCGGTCTGAACACCGTCAAGTCCTTCGGCGGGCTCGTCACGGGCTTGGCGGTCGACGCGGCCGATCATATCCTCTACGTTGCCGGGGGCGGCGAAGCGGCGTCGATCAGTCTGACGAATCCCAACCTTGGGTACGGCGCGCTCAACATCAACGCGTCGAACCTCGTCGCGGGGGACGGGATGGTCTACATCCAAAGCGGCGACACGATCTACTCATCCTCAAAGTACCTCCAAGGTTTGAATACCGTGTTGACGAGCAATTCCTTGCCCGTTGACCTGGCGCTCTTCTCCGCGCCCGAACCCTCGACGTGCACTTTGGTGCTGGCGGGGCTGCCAATGCTGCTTGGACTTGCGCGGAGGCTCCGCCGCCGTAA
>JAJYDB010000100.1 GCA_021777845.1 Planctomycetota bacterium | reverse complement strand
TTCCTCGGGGAAGCCCTCGACCTCTTTATTCCTGAGGAGTGCTTGAATTACATGAGACATTGTGGATGCAACGCTACGGCGAGCTGAAAAATGGTCTAAGCAGACTTTGCGCTTTGGCGAGCTCGTCGGGGTCGAAGTCGGCTTCGAGGTCGGCTCCGAGTGCGGCCCGCGGCGCGGCGTAGGGATTCTCGGCCGCGGGGTCGGGCTCGGAGGGCGGGGTCACCCCACGATCCAGAGCGGGCAGTCGCGTCGGACGGCCTCGTTGGCCGCGAGCGCAAGATGAGCGAAGACGACGACTTCAGGCGAATCCGCCACGCCGCCGCCGTCGATTTGCTCGCGGACGATGGCCTCGAGCCCTGCGTCGTGGAGCGGGAGCTCCCAGCGCTTGGCGAGTTCCTCGAGTTCATTCCTTAGGCCCGGCAGGCTGGCGCAGTGGAGGTGGTCGCCGGCTTTGAGGCGAAGCGAGACCGCCTGGAGCGGCGAGGGGAGGAAGACGCCGTGCCCGCTTTCGCCAAGTGCTTGCACATTGGTGGATTCATCGACGCCGAGGGTCGCGACGGCGCGGCCTCGGAATTCGGCCCAGAGGTCGCGGTCGAGCTCGCCGAAGCGTCGCGGCGCGACTCCTTCCCAGTCGCCCTCGGCGCCGAAGGCGTTGTCGAGGAGGCAGGCGACTTCGGTCGCGTAGGACTCGTCGAAAGTCTCGCGGGTGCCGCCGACGGTAAAGCACAAGGACATCGCAGAACGCTCCTCTCGACCGAGGCGTGGAATCGCTCGCGGGAGGCGGGCGGGCGCTCCTTCACACACAGAGGCGCATCCGAGCGTCCTCAACGACTACCGATGAATGCCGAGGGAATCCGTCGAAAGGGGCCGCCGCGGCGACCTCGCAATCGCACCGGCCGATCAATCCACGTGAACTCGCGTGCCAGGCTCTGGAACGAACTGCGCGGCCCGCGTAAGCTTTTGTCTCTAACTTCGTCTGGATCAAGTGAGTGTCGCCCCGCGCGGTGCGGGTTGTCAAGCGGTTGTGTTCTGAAAAGGGCTGCGTCATGTCGTTTTTTCGTCGAGGGGCGGTTGCATTAGGCTTCGTCGCGTTGCTTGCGGCGGCGTCTTGGGGATTTGGGCAAGACGCAGTCGCTTTCAAGCCGCTGGGATTCACGCCGAAGTCGGCGGCGGCGGAGCGGAAGGCCGAGGCGACGGCGCTGTCGACTCCGAACCCCGAGCGGGCGCGAGCGTGGCTGCGTTACCTGACCGAGGAGCCGCATGTGGCCGGGACGCCGACCGACCTCAAGACCGCGGAATACGTCCGCGACAAGCTGGCGTCGTGGGGTTGGAAGGCCGAGCTCGCGGTCCATCATGTGTTGCTTAATTATCCCGTTGTGAAACATGACGGGACCGGCAAGATGACGTTGCCCATGTTGGAGCTGGTCGCGCCGAGCCGGAAGCGGCTCTCTTTGATCGAGGCGGCTCACACCGAGGACAAGGATTCGGCGAGCCCGCTGGCGTTCCCGGCGTTCCACGGTTACGGGGTCTCCGGGGATGTGACGGGGCAAGTGGTGTATGCGAATTACGGCAGTCCGGAGGACTTCGACGCCCTGGAAAAGTTGGGAGTCGCGGTCGCGGGGCGGATAGTCTTGGTGCGTTACGGGAGCTTGTTCCGCGGCTTAAAAGTGCGAAACGCGCAGCTCCGCGGCGCGAAGGGGGTGCTCATTTATTCCGACCCCGCCGACGACGGGTACGCGCGGGGCGATGTGTATCCGCACGGGCCGTTTCGGCCGGGGTCGTCGTTGCAGCGGGGGAGCGTGCAATTTTTGTCGCTGGGGCCGGGGGATCCCTCGACTCCGAACGGCGCCTCGACGAAGAACGCCGCGCGGCTGCCCTTCGACCCGCGGAACGGATTCACGCTTGATGCGGAAGGGCCGGCGGTGATGGGAACCCGGCCCGGCCTGGGAGGGATTGCGCCGGGGGCTTTGCCGGGCGGGCAAGGCGGATTGCGGAGCGTGGGGTTCGAGCCGCAAATGCTCGGAGGCAACGCGTCGGAACAACCCTCGATACTTAGTATTGGGCTTTGGGAAAAGCAGACCGGGCTGAAGCGGAGCGAGTATTTCGCGACGATTCCCTCGTTGCCGATCAGCTACGACGCGGCGCGGCCGATTCTGGAGTCGCTCGGCGGCGACAACGTGCCGGGGGGTTGGCAGGGCGGGTTGCCGTTCGCGTACCACACGGGTCCGGGGCCGGCCGAGGTCCATTTCGCGGTGGAGATGGACTACAAGGTCCGACCGATCTGGAACGTGATCGCGAGGATCACGGGAACGGTCGAGCCGGATCGCTGGGTGTTTCTGGGCAATCACCGCGACGCGTGGGTCTACGGTGCGGTCGACCCTTCGAGCGGCACGGCATCGACGATGGAGACCGCGCGGGCTTTGGGCGCGGCGTTCAAAGAGGGCTGGAAGCCGCGGCGGACGATTGTTTACACGAGTTGGGACGGCGAGGAATACGGCCTGGTCGGCTCGACCGAATGGGCGGACGAACATGCGCAGGAGCTGAACGCGAAGGCGCTTTTGATGTTGAACGTCGACTCGGCGGTGTCGGGCCCGCATTTGAACATCGACGGCGTGCCTTCGCTGCGGGACTTGATGTTGGAGTCGGCGGCGGTCGTGCGGGACCCGCGCTCGGGCAAGCCTCTGAGCGAGATCTGGCTCGAGGGCGAGAAGAAGTCGTGGGCGGGCCGGCCGGTGGAGTTGGGCGTGCGCGACACGCTCTGGGATCTCGACGCGAAGGCAAGCGCGTCGACGCCCGCGCCGGTCGCGAAGTTCGCTCCGATGCTGAGCCCTCTCGGCTCGGGGTCCGACTACACGGCCTTTTTGGATCATCTCGCGATCCCGTGTTTGGATGCCGGTTTCGGCGGCCGTTACGGGGTTTATCACTCGGTTTACGACAATTTTCACTGGATGGAGAAGTTCGGCGACCCCGAGTTTCTGACGCACGCGACCGCGGCGCGTTTGTATGCGGTCGTGATCATGCGAGCCGCGGCGGCCGACGTCGCGCCGCTCACGTTTACGCCGTACGCCGAGGCGATGCGTTCGTATGTCGACGACCTGCGTCGTACGGTCGCGTCGCGGGCGCGCGGGGCTGAGGGAAGCGCGAAGCCGGCGTTCAAATTCGAGGGGCTCGAGAAACTGGCGGCGTCGATTCGCGCGTTCGGCGCGGAGGCGAAAGCGCTCGACGAAGCGACGACGGCGCTCGCGGCGCGCGACGACGTCGACCCGTCCCGGCTCGAGCGCGTGAACGCAGCCTTGACGAAAGTCGAACGCGGTTTCTTGATGTCGAAGGGGCTGCCCGGCCGGCCTTGGTTTCAGCACGCGATCTACGCGCCGAGCCTGGTGTCGGCGTACGCCTCGTGGCCTCTGCCGGGGGTTCGGCAGGCGATTCTCGACAACGACCCGAAGATGCTCGCCGAGCAACTGCCGCCGCTCGTCGACGCAATCAACGCCGCCGCCGCGACCTTGAAAGCAGCCCGCTCCGCGGCCGAGACGAAAACCGCCCCGGCCGCGAGAGAGTGATTGCGCTCTCACGTACTCCGAGGAATATCACACCCATGATACGTGCATGATTACACATGAGTACCAACAGCGTTCGTCGAGCGACGTCTCGGGGGCGACCTTGCCGCGCGTGCTGGGACCGCTCGAGGCCTTGTGCGTGATCGTCGGCTCGGTGATCGGCTCGGGCATTTTCATTGTGCCGGCGCGGGTGGCGCGCGAGGTGCCGTCGATTGCGTTGATCGGCGTTTTGTGGGTTGCGGGCGGCTTGTTTTCGCTGGCGGGGGCGCTCACGATCGCCGAACTCGGCGCGATGATTCCGCGCGCGGGCGGCCCGTACGTTTATCTGCGGGCGGCGTACGGACGCTTGCCCGCGTTCCTGTTCGGTTGGACCGAGTTTTTGGTGATCCGCGCGGGGTCGATGGCGACGCTCGCGGCGGCGTTCGCGCTCTATTGGGCACAGGTGATCCCCGCGCCGGCGGGGGTCCGCGCCGAGGTGTGGGAGATGCTCGCGGCGAGCGGCGCGATCGCGATCCTGGCGACGGTGAACGTGCTCGGCACGAAGCACGGCGGCGGCGTGCAGGTGGTGGGGACGGCGCTCAAATTAGGGGCGCTCGCGTTCATGATCGTCGCGCCGTTCGCGATGGGCCGGGCGGACGTCGCGCGGCTCAGCCCGCTCTGGCCGGCGCGGTTCGACGCGACCTTGTTCCGCGGCATGACCGCGGCGATGGTCGGCGTTCTGTGGGCGTACGACGGCTGGATCAACTCGGCGTCGCTCGCCGAGGAAATCCGCGACCCCGAGCGCAACCTGCCGCGCGCGCTCTTCCTCGGCACCTTGGTTTTGATCGCGTTTTACCTGGGCGTCACGCTCGTTTATCACCTCGTGCTGACGATGCCGGAGGTCGCCGCGGCGGCGACCGAGAAGGGGTCGCCGAAGATCGTCGCGGCCGAGTTTTTCAAGCGGCTCTTCGGTGCGTCGGGCGTGACCGCGATCGCACTCATCGTGATGTGTTCGACGTTTATCTCGCTTAACGGCAATTGCCTCTCGGGTCCGCGCGCGTACTTCGCGATGGCCCGCGACGGCCTGTTCCCGAAGGCGCTGGCGCGGGTGCACGCGCGGTTCCACACGCCCGCGAACGCCGTCGTCGCTCAGTCGGCGTGGGCGGTCGCGCTGATCGTCGGCGGGACGCTGTGGGTGCTCGCGCGCGTCCCCGCCGCGGCCGACCTCTCGACAACCGCCCCGCGTCCCAAAATGCTCTACGACGTCCTCTACGCGTACGTGATTTTCGGCGGCACGGTCTTTTATACGCTCTCGATCGCCGCCGTTTTCGTGCTCCGCCGCACCATGCCCGACGCGCCGCGGCCGTACCGTTGCTGGGGATACCCGGTCACGCCGGCGCTCTACGTCGTCGCGGCGCTCGGACTCTTGGCAAGCATGCTGTCGGACTCGACCAGCCGCGTCGAGTCGCTCGCCGGACTCGGAATCATCGGAGTCGGCATGCTTGTGTATCCTTTTTTTGCGAACACACGACAACATGCCTAGATCGTAGATTCCGCCGCGTCTTGACGTTCTCACAGGAGAGACTTGTAATGATTGAAAAGTCAAATCGCAGAATGTTTGTCCGCGCGCTCGCGGTCGGGGCGAGCGCGGCGCCGCTGGTTGCGGCCGGCGCGCTCGTCGACGCCGACGACAAGGCGAAGTCGGCCGAGAAGAAGGCCGTGAAGCCGAAGGACGTCGCGAAGAAGGACGCCGTCGCGAAGGCGGAGACGAAGGGCGACGCGACCACGAAGAAGACGGTCGAGCACGACGCCGCGTTCGAGGCCGAGGTCGACGCGCGGATGCAGCTTGTGCTCGCGCGGTGCGGGTCGAAGCTCGACGAGGCGGCGCGGAAGTCGGTGCGCGAGGAGCTGGCGGGGATCGTCGAGCGCTCGCGGGCGCTCAAAAAGTTCTCGCTCGACAACGGCGACGGTCCCTTCCCCGTGTTCCACCCCTACCGCGCCGCCGCGGTTTGAGACCCGCCGAACTCGACTTCTCACCCCACACTTGCCGCACAAGTCGCGTCCGCCCGCGCGACGAACCGAAAGGTTGAGACGTTCTTATGAGTCACGACGAACTCGCATACGCGTCGATCGCCGCGCTCGGCGGCATGCTCCGCTCGGGGGCGACGACGTCGGTCGAGCTGACGAAGTTCTTCCTCGATCGTCTTGAGACAATCGGGCCTCGATACAACTGCGTGGTCACGTTGACGCGCGCGGTTGCGTTGAACCAAGCCGCGGCGGCGGACCGCGAGCTGCGCGCGGGCAAGGATCGCGGCCCTCTGCACGGGATCCCCTACGGCGCGAAGGATTTGCTGGCGACGAAGGGGATCCCGACGACGTGGGGATGCGCGCCTTATAAGACGCGGGTAATCGACCGCGACGCGACGGTCGTGACGCGTCTGCGGGAGGCGGGGGCGGTGCTTGCGGCGAAGCTGGCGATGGTCGAGCTCGCAGGCGGGATGGGCTATCGGCAAGCGAACGCGAGCCTCACCGGACCTGGCCTGAACCCCTGGGATCCGTCGCTCTGGAGCGGCGGCAGCAGCTCGGGCTCGGGGTCGGCGGTCGCGGCCGGGCTGGTGCCGTTCGCGATCGGCACCGAGACGTGGGGCAGCATCACCACGCCGTGCAGCTTCTGTGGCCTGACCGGGCTGCGTCCAACCTACGGCCGCGTCTCGAGGAGCGGCGCGATGGCGCTCTCGTGGACGCTCGACAAGGTCGGCCCGATGACGCGCTCGGCACACGATTGCGGGCTGGTTTTGGACGCGATCGCCGGGCCCGACCCCGACGATCCCTCGGCGTCCGACCGGCCCTATCAATATCCTCCCGCCGAAAACCCAGGCCGTCAATTCAAGCTCGCGATCTTGAAGGACGGCGTCGCGAAAGCGCACCCCGACGTGAAGGCGCACTTCGAGCGCGCACTCGCGGTTATGAAAACGTTCGCGAGCGTCGACGAGATCGAGACGCCCGATCTGCCCTTCGGTCCGACCGCGAGCACGATCCTCGCGGCCGAGGCGGCGAGCGCCTACGAGGAGATGGTCGAGTCGGGCCTTGTGTTCGAGCTGACCGCGCCCGAAGATCGCATCGGGGGTTTTGCCGATCAGGCTGTGCTCGCGACCGAATACCTGCGGGCGCAGCGGCTGCGAGGACGGCTCTGCCGGGCGCTCGACGCCTGGTTCGAGCCTTACGACGCCGTCCTGACGGTCGCGACCGGCGGCCCCGCGCCGACGGCCTTCGGCGGCTTTCGCGGCGCGTTTTACGGCGCGAAGTCGCTCGGCGGACCAGGCAACGTTTGCGGGACCCCCGCGCTCGTGATGCCGACCGGCCTCACCAAGGAGGGCCTGCCGACGTCGATCCAGCTCGACGGCCGAGCCTACTCGGAAAACCGACTGCTCGCCGTCGCGCTCGCCTTCCAAGAAGCTTCCGCCTGGCATCAAGATCGCCCCGATCTCGACAAGGCCTTCGAGAAAGCGAAGTCGCACAAAAAGTCGCTCGAGAAGAAACAGCGAGACGGGCACGGCGGCGACTGATTTGAGTCAGTAAGATTTGATGTGAGTGCGCCGGACCGGCTCGGCGCCTTGATTCCGAAACGGAGAGACGACCGATGATCCAACCCTGTGCGATTTTGCTCGCGGCGGCGGCTCTGACAGCCGCGGAACCTGTTTCGCCGTCGACGTTGCGCGAGCTGTTGACGACGCATCCAACCGGACCGGCGGCGGAAAAACTCGCCGCCCGCGTCCGCGCGACGTTCCCAAAGACCGACCTCAAGCGCGGCGCGAAGCCGCTCGTCGAGAAGGAGCTCGTTGCGTTCGCGATCGAGGTGGACGGGTCGAAACAGAAGCCCGCCAAGGCGCCGCGCATGGGAGGTATGCTGAACCACGGACGAGGCGTCGAGCTCGTCGCGATCGGCGAGACCGGCCTGTGGGCGCTCGTCGAGGAAGTCGCGACCGACACGAAATTCAGCTACCAATACGACGTCGACGGCAAGCGAGTCGGCGGCGGGGCGATCGAAATGCCCGGGTGGAAGTATCCCCCCGAATCGAGCGAGCGGCCGGGCGTGAAATACGGCAAATATGAGCCGTTGGCGTTTCGGAGCGAGGTCTTCGCGAACAATCGCAAGGGTTGGATCTACGTGCCGGCGTCGTACCAACCGGACGGACCTCCCGCCGCGGTGATGATCTTTCAGGATGGCAGCGCGTATAAGAATGAGCATGTCGGCACGGTGGTCGATAACCTGATCGAGTCGAAGAAGATGCCGACGACGATCTTGATTTTGCTCGACCCCGGCGTGAACGACGACGGCCGTTCGAACCGCAGCGTCGAGTACGACACGCTCGACGACCGCTACGCGCGGTTTCTTGCCGAAGAGGCGCTGCCGCGGGTCGCGAAGCTCTACAAGCTGCGGACCGACGCGGCGTCGCGCGCGATCGGCGGCGCGAGCTCGGGCGGGATTTGCGCGTTCAACGTCGCGTGGCGGCGGCCCGACCTCTGCGGCCGCGTCTGCTCGCAGATCGGCAGTTTCACGAACATCCGCGGCGGCGGGGTTTTCCCCGATCTCGTGCGGCAGGCCGAGAAAAAGCCGATCAAAGTGTTCCTCGCCGACGGCACGAACGACATCATCAACCGCTTCGGCGACTGGTGGCAGGCGAACAACGCGATGTACGCCGCGCTCGTCGAGAAGGGGTACGACGTCCACTTCCTGAAGGACCGCGGGTTCCACGCGTTCTGGACCTGCGGGCGGCAGCTTCCCGAGGCGCTCGCGTGGACCTGGAGCGACCCGGCGCCCGGCAAGTGACCGCGCCGCGGGCCGAAACGATCGTCACACGAACAGCGAGTCGCGCGCGAAGATGAGCATGTCGGCACGAGCAAGAGGGTCGTGGTGGGCGCGGCGAGCGCGGTCGCGACCCGCGCGACTCGTCGAGACGACGTCGCGCGCGTTCATGCGCACCGAGGGGCTCTCGAGCGCGCTGCTGCTGCTCGCGACGACGCTGGCGCTGTTGTGGGCGAACTCGCCGAGCCGCGCGGGATACGACGTGCTCCGCGAGCTGGTGTGCCAGGTGCAGCTCGGACCGATCGGGTTCGGCACCACGTTGCGCGACGCGGTCAATGACGGCCTGATGACGATCTTCTTCCTCGTGATCGGCCTCGAGATCAAACATGAGCTGGTTGCGGGCGAACTCTCCGGGATCCGTCGCGCGGCCTTGCCCGCGGCGGCGGCCTTGGGCGGGATGGCGGCGCCGGCTTTGATCTTCGCGGCGCTGAACTGGGGCGGGGACGGCCTGCGCGGCTGGGCGATCCCGACCGCGACCGACATCGCATTCGCGCTCGGAGCGTTGGCGTCGGTCCGCGGCGGAGCGGGAAGCTCGCGGCGCGTCTTTTTGCTCGCGCTGGCGATCGTTGACGACCTGGGCGCAATCGTGATCATCGCTCTGTTTTACGGACACGGCTTCGCGTTCGGCCCGCTCATCGCCTCGGCGGGATTCCTGGCCCTCTTCGCACTCGTGGCGCGGGCGGGCTTGAACGCGCCGATCACCGCGATTCTCGCCGCGGCGGGCGCATGGGCCTGCTTCCTGGGCTCGGGCCTGCACCCGACGCTCGCCGGAGTCGCGCTCGGACTGCTCGTGCCGACGCAAGCCTGGACCCCTCTGAAACGCTTCGCCGCCGTCGCCAACCGCCTGATCGCGCTCGTCGAGCGCGCGCGGGCCCAAGGCCGGACCACCCGCGCCGAGGCACTCCTCGGCTGGCTCGAAACCTGGACGGTCGGCACCGAGCCCCCCCTCGACCGCCTCCAACGCAGCCTCCACGGATGGTCAAGCTTCCTCGTCCTCCCACTCTTCGCATTCCTGAACGCGGGCGTCGCGATCGACGGCAACGCGCTGTCGTACGCGCTGCAAAGTCGCGTAGGATGGGGGGTTGCGCTTGGACTGCTCGTCGGCAAGCCGGTCGGCGTGTGGGTTGGAACGCGACTCGCGGAACGCCTCGGGCTCGCCGCACGATCGGAGGTCTCGGAACCGCGGAACCTGCTCGGAGTCGGCATGCTGACCGGCGTCGGATTCACCGTCGCGTTGTTCGTCACCGGCCTCGCCTTCGCCGACGACCCGCAAAACGCCGCGGCCGCGAAGATCGCCATCCTCGCGGCGTCGCTCGTCTCAAGCATCGCGGGAGTCGCGATTTTAAGCACGGGTCGGCGGCGAAGTCACGCTTAATTCGACTGGCTGTCATGTGCGATCGAGTCGAGATTTATTTTGCCGGACTCGGCCCGAAGAAGCTGCTTACATTGGCGAGCGTGACCTCGCTCCAAGAGCCGTCGAGGCACAGGTGTTCGACGGCGCGGACGTCGTTGTGATCGAGCTCGACTTCGAGAAAACCGGCATGTCGATGTCCGTTGGGGTCTCGGAAGACGGCGGCGCCGGGGTTGAGGCAGAGTTGTCGGGGCGGAAACGACGGCGCGAAGGCCCAGGGGGCGTGCACGTGTCCGCAGCAATACAGGTGGGCGCCGAGCGGTTCGAGAGCGCGGGCGACGTCGTCGGCGTGGAGGAGCCGCTTCGAATGCAGATGTTTGGCCCAAAGCGGCGGTGCGGCGAGCGGGTAGTGGCACGCCACGATGACGCGCAAGTTCTTACCTGACAACGACTCGACGAGCTTCCGCAGGCGTTCGAGCTGGACCTCGGGCAGGCGACCGCGGGCCGTTGCGCCGGCGCGCGTCGGGTCGAGGCCGACAAGCACCGTGCCGGGTGCGAGCACGCGCGTCCAGGGATACGGGCCGGTGCCGGAGAACTCGCCAAAGTAGGCTTCAAACCGACGCCTGCGTACCGCGGACCAGGTGTATCGATCATGGTTCCCCGGGATCACGGTGACGCGGCCGCGGTCGTTCAGGAGCGGCGCGAGGGCGCGGCGCGCGTGCTCGAATTCCGCGACCGCGGCGGTGGTGGTGAGGTCTCCGGTGACGAGGATGTGGTCGGGTTCGCGCGCGGCGATGCGTGCGACGAGCGGTTCGAGACGATCGAGCCTAAATCGTCCGGCGCGGCCCGCAAGCAGCTCGACGGTCGCGAAGGCGGTCTTGCCGAGCAGACGCCAAGGGCGACGTTCGATCCGCCAGGTGTGGACGTCGGAGAGATGAATCAAGCGCATGGCAGAACTCGGTTCGCGGTGGGTCGTCGGTTGCGGCGCGACGTGGGGTCGCGGCGACGTCGCGACCGTCGGGAGCGATGGTATCGAGGCGTGCGGGCGGTCACAACCGGGCGGCCATCGCGCCTAAAAATGCCACCCAAGCCCGCCGACCAGTAGGTCGTAGGCGATGTGCGCGGCGACGGCGACCCCAAAGCCGCGGATCACGAACACCGCGGCGAAATAGACGCCCGCCAGCCATCGGAAGATGAACGCGAACCAAGTGAAGGCCTCTCCGGGCGCGCCGACGTGGTGCGCGAGCGCGAAGAGCAAGCCCGAGCCGGTCATCGCGAGCGTGACGGCGATCACCTTCGGGGTGTAGAGCGCGCGGGCAAGCCCGTAGACGATCGGGACGAGCGCGAGACGAAAGAGGGCTTCCTCATAGAGCCCCGCGCCGAGGAATCCGAGCCAAAGCGCCGAGGCGCGGGCGGTTTCGACGTCGAGAAACATCGCGCCGCGTTCGACGCGATCGAAGCCGAGGTCGAGCAGTCGGCCCGCGCCGACGAGCACGACGCCGAGCAAACAACCCTCGCCGATCATGCCGAGCAGCCAGCGGCCGCGGACGCGCCAATTGCGACGGTCGACGGCTTGCCAAGCGGCCAGGACGAGGGTCAGCAGCAGCGGCGCGAACCAGCGGTCGCGGAGTCCGGCCCAACCCAAAACGACGCGAATCCAGGCGTCGGCGCCGGCGCGGAGCTCGTTCGAGGCGTCACCGCCGGCGGCCCACGCGAGTCCCACCTCGTAGAGGACCATCAACGGCGCGACGAGCGCGAGACATGCCGCCGGCCTCTGCGTCGCGGTCCAATACGTCGCCGGCTTCGAGAGCGACAGCTCCGGCCCGAGCACGCTCTGAACGCGCGGGTCGCGCACCAGGCTCGCGTACAGTCGTCGGCGACGCTGCGGCGTCAGGTCGGCGCGGGACGTCTCGCGTGTAGTCGGGTTCGACTTCATATCCTCAGATATCGCCGCGAGACCGGCCGAGATTGAGCGAATCGGCGCAATTTCCGCAGTCTCCTTCAATCGTTTTGAAAGTTTTGTAATCGGCGAAGGAAATGAAATGGCGGCGGGACTTGTGGGCGGGTGCGCGACTCGTTACGATTTTCACAGGCAAAGCTTGTTTTGCGTCGGAGCCGACGCAGAGCGCAAGCGTTGTCGGCGAATTGAGCGGTGTTTCCCCCCGTCTGATTGACTTCCGCCCCGCGTTTTTTTTTCGTGGGTTCGCGAGGACTCGCGGCAGTCGTGAATTGGTCGCGCGCCGCGCGGTCCGTCGAGGATTCGGTCAATCGAGACGTGTATTGAACGTTTTACGGCGGCCGGGCCGCCTTGCACGCGAGGTCGTGACGTCGCGAGGCAGGGTGTGACCGAGGGCCGTCGGGAGGAGTGTCGCGTGAGACCGCGTTTGTGCCGGATGTGGGTCGTCTGGGCGGGAGCGGCGCTGTTGCCGGCGGGGTGCTCCGACGCGTTTAACGCCGGTCCGCCGCGTTACGTCGAGCAGGAACGGCTCACAACCGACTTTAAGGACAAACCCGTCCTGCAAGGTAAGGTCCGGGCCGCGCTTGCGAAGCATTTCGGCGACGCGCCGAACGAAATCAAAGTGCCGGAAGGCTCCGGCCTGCCGCTGGGCGGGGCTTACTTGGCGAATTACGTGAAGCAGGGCGACGCGGTGAAGTCGATCGCGTACGTGCCCGCGACGCCGACGTCGGGTTCGTCCGATCCGCAGCCGGTTGAAGGCGGCTACGGTCTTTATCGGAAGCACTGTCTGCATTGCCACGGCGTGTCGGGAGCGGGCGACGGTCCGACGTCGAGCTTCCTGTATCCGCGGCCGCGCGACTACCGCAAGGGGCTGTTCAAGTTCACCTCGACGCCGACGGGTGCGAAGCCGACGCGCTCCGACCTGCGGAAGACGATCGAGTACGGCCTGCACGGCACCTCGATGCCCGCCTTTGAGGCGTTGATGTCGAAGGCCGAGATCGAGCAGGTGATCGACTACGTGATTTTCTTGAGCCTGCGCGGCGAGAGCGAACTCTCGTTGATCGACGAAGCGTCGACGTCGGACGAGAAGGATCCCGAAGCGTTGTCGGAAGACGTCGTCAAGGACATCATTCAGTCGGTGGCGAAGAAGTGGCAGGCGGCGGAGTCGCTGGTCATGAATCCGCCGACGCCGCGCGTCGAGCCGACGCACGCGAGCGTGATGCGCGGCCGCGAGTTGTTCCTCGGCCTGAACAAGACCGGCAACAAGGTGGAATGCGCGGGCTGTCACGGGCCGCAGGCGGTTGGCAACGGACCGACCTTCGTGGCGCAGGAGGTGTTCAATCACATTGTGTTCGGCGGCAACCCGAGCGCGATGCCAGAGCGGGTCGCGGAGCTCGAAAAGTCCGACCCGAAGGCGTACGAGCTTTGGAAGACGTCGCTCGACGAGTGGGGTAACCCGCTGCGTCCGGCGAACCTGAATCGCGGGATTTATAAGGGCGGGCGGCGTCCTCTCGACATCTATTGGCGGATTGCGAAGGGAATCAACGGCGCGAAGATGCCGTCTCACTTCCCGACGCTCGAGCCCGACAAGATTTGGGACCTCGTGAACTTCGTGCTCGAGCTGCCCTACGAGCCGAAATTGCTCGAAGGCGCCAAGCTTCCCGAAGCCCTGCCCGCCGCGAAAACCGCGGGCAACGCCGCGCCGACCGCGTCCGAGTCGATCGCGCGCGGCCAAGGCGGATTGTAACGCCGCCGCAGTCCGGCGTCGGAGCGTGATGCGCGTCCGCCGCCAACGTGAAAATGTCGAAGTGAAATGTTTGCCGCTGATGGACGGAATCGAGACGAGGCGACTCAACCCTTGGTGCGCGTCCGCGGTCGCGAGGCCGCGGCGGACATCATCGGTTTGCCCCTCAGGTGATCTTCAACCCCAGGCTTGATTGGAAAGTCCAAGGCCCGCCCCGCGACTTTCCTCGGGAGTGATCCGTGCGAAACTGGAGCCTTCTATTCGCGGCGGCGGCGGTGGCGAGCGTTCTCGCCTTCGTATACGCCCCGTTCTCGCAAGAGTGGTGGCTGCCGAACGCGTCCGACAATTACTGGCACGTCGCGTCGTCGTACGGCAACCAGATCGACCATTTGTTCATCTTGATTCTGATCATCACCGGCGTGGTGTTCATCGGCACGCAGGTAGTGTTCGTGTACGCGGCGCACAAGTTTCCGGACGCTCCGGGGCGGGTGGCGAAGTACATTCACGGCAGCCAGCGTCTGGAGGTGATCTGGACGATCATTCCGGCCGCGATTTTGGTGTTCATCGCGCTCTATCAGATGGGGACGTGGGCCGACATCAAGTTTCGGAGCGCGATGCCGAAGGTGCAGCCGCTCGCCGAAATCACCGGTCGGCAATTTCAGTGGATGATGCGCTACCCCGGCCCCGACGGCCGTCTCCACACCGACGACGACCTTTTCCTGGTGAACGATCTTCACTTCGTAAAGGGCAAGCCGACGCTGATCTACCTGCGGTCGGCCGACGTGCTGCACTCGTTCTACCTCCCCGAGCTGCGGCTCAAGCAGGACGCCGTTCCGGGGCTGACGATTCCGGTTTGGTTCGACTCGGACCGCGCGGGCAAACTCGAGCTGGTTTGCGCCGAGCTCTGCGGCTGGGGCCACTACAAAATGCGCGGGAATGTGACGATTCACGATACTCAGGCCGAGTTCGACGAGTGGATGACCGGTAAGATGCGCGAGCAATCGGTCGACCAGCTTGTCTCGGCTCAAGGCTCAAAGGGGAACTGACGATGCACGCCGAACACGCCGCGAACGGTCACGGCGCCGCGACGTCCGCCGCGACCCACGCGCACGACGATCACGACCCGCACGACCATATTCACCCCGCTCCGACGACCTTCTTGCAGCGGTACGTGTTCTCGAGCGACCACAAGGTCATCGGGATCCAGTTTCTCTTCTCGGGCCTGATCTTCTTCGTGCTCGGCGGTCTTCTGGCGATGGCGATTCGCTGGCAGCTCGCCTGGCCCTGGAGGCCGATCCCGATCCTGAGCCGCTTGCTGTGGTCGGACCCGGCGCTCGGCTACCGGATGCCGCCCGAGTTCTACAACAAGCTGTTCACGATGCACGGATCGGTGATGATCTTCTTTGTGATCATCCCGCTCTTGACCGGCGCGTTCGGGAACTTCCTGATCCCGCTCATGATCGGCGCGCGCGACATGGCGTTCCCGAAGCTGAACATGTTCTCGTACTGGTTCATGTGGCCGGCGTTCGTGATCATCACCTACTCGTTCTTCGTGGAAGGCGGATCGGCCGAGGCGGGCTGGACGAGCTATCCGACGCTCGCGAATTCGCCGTGGTCGACGCCGGGCTCGCTGAACGGTCAAACGTATTGGCTGATCGGACTCCTCTTCGCGGGCGTGTCGTCGTTGATGGGGTCGATCAACTACATCACCACGATCGTGATGCTCCGCGCCAAGAACATGTCGATGTTCCGGATGCCGATGACGGTGTGGGCGATGTTCATCACCGCCATCCTGCAGGCGTTCGCGCTGCCGGTGCTGACCTCGGCGCTGATCATGCAGTTGCTCGACCGCGTCGTCGGCACGAACTTCTTCAGCCCGGTCGGCTGGACCGTGGCGAACGCGCCCCCGGTCGTCGGCGGCGGTCAGACCTTGATGTGGCAGCACCTGTTCTGGTTCTACTCGCACCCCGCCGTCTACATCATGATTCTGCCCGCGATGGGCATGGTCTCCGACATTATCTCGACGTTCTCGAGGAAGCCGCTCTTCGGCTACAAGCCGATGGTGCTGGCGATCGCGGGCATCGCCGGGCTCGGTTTCATCGTCTGGGGACACCACATGTTCCAGTCGGGCATGAACCCCGCGCTCGGCGCCACCTTCATGCTCACGACGATGATGATCGCGCTCCCCTCGGCGATCAAAGTCTTCAACTGGCTCGGCACGATGTGGGGCGGCCGGCTCCAGTTCACCGCGGCGATGCTGAACGCGATGTCGTTCGTCGCGATGTTCATCATCGGCGGTCTCTCGGGCATCTTCATGGCCGCGACGCCCGTCGACATGCACATTCACGACACCTACTTCATCGTCGGCCACATTCACTACGTGCTCTTCGGCGGCAGCACCTTCGGGATCTTCGCGGCGATCTACTACTGGTATCCGAAGATGTTCGGCCGGTTGATGAACGAACGCCTTGGGTTCATCCACTTTTTCCTCACGTTCATCTTCTTTAACGGCACGTTCTACCTGATGCACATCGTCGGGATGCACGGGCACCCGCGGCGCATCGCCGACCCGACCGTCTACGCCTACCTGCAAGGGCCGGGCATCACGGGTATGAACAAGTTCATGACGCTGAGCGCG
>JAJYDB010000372.1 GCA_021777845.1 Planctomycetota bacterium | reverse complement strand
TGACCGTCGCAGAACAAATAATTGATCGACTGCGCAACCGGGTCCGCGAACGGCCGCGGCCAGTCCTCGACGTGCTTTCCCGCCGCGATTTCCAGCGCGTATTCCATGCTCGGCACCGCCACCCGCGCCACGCCACCCTCGTGCAGAACCCGCTTGACCTCGCTCAGAAGCCGAATCGCTTCGTCGGGGAACATATGCTCGATTGTGTGCGACGTATAGACGAACGCGCAGCTCTTATCGGGAAACGGCAGCCGATTGCGCAGGTCGTGCCAGAGGTCGATCCTTCGAAACACGTTGCCGTCGACGTTGATCAACCCGTCGAGATATTTAAATCCGCATCCAAGGTGGACGTAGAAACCCTCGGGATTTTTCGGCTGCCGCAGTCGGAAGCGCGCCGCGGCGAGCAGCGAGCTCGGCACCGACAGATACCGCGCGGCCTGAAAGTAAAAGTCTTTGACGCTTTGATGAATCAACGAGGCATCCTCCTTGCGGTCACGATCAAGCGCTTGGGCAATCGCCGCGTCGTTCGCGACGGCAACCCCTCGCGGTCGACGCGGCTTGACGCCCGGTTGGTACTTTCTTACCATGTCCTGCCGACGGATCGCAACCCGCGCTCGGCCTTCAAGGATGTTCGGGCCGCACCATGAATCGTCCACACGAGTCCCGCGTTCTCGTCGGATGCCCCGACGCCCGCCCGCCCGCGTACCAAGCAGTCGCGGGCCTGGCCGCCGCCGGCATGCTCGACCGCTTCGTGACCGCGTATTACGACACGCAGCCCGACCGAACGTCCTCCGCCCGGCTCCTGCCCGAGCCTCTGCACGCCCGCTGGAACGCGCGCCGCGCCCGCCGACGCTGCACCGGCATCCCCGTCGAACGCGTCGAGCCGCACCCGTCCTACGACGTTGCGCTCTCGCTTGAAAATATGCTCGGACGTTTCAGCGGCGTCGCGCGACGCGCGATCGCGCGTGCGCGCACCGACCGATTCGACCGCGACGTGCGCCGCGCCGTCGAACGCACGGAACCCGACTGCGCCTTGATTTTCAGCGACGTCGGCTCCGACGAGGCGTTGCCGGCGTGCCGTCGTCTCGGCGTCGCGACCGTCCTCGGCGTCGTCCACGGCGACGTCGACGAAGAGCGCAGCCTGCTCGCCGTCGAGGCCGAGGTCGCCCCCGACTTCTTCCCGCTCTACCTCGGCGACGGACGCCTCGACCTCCGCGAACTCGACCGCTTGCACGATCGACGCCGACGCGACCTCGAACACGCAGACGTCGTCCTCGTCCCTTCCGAACACATCGCCAAACAGCTCGAAAACAAGCGCGTCGACCGCTCTCGGATCCGCGTCGTCCCCTACGCCGCCGACGTCGACAAGTTCCGCCCCGATCCCGATAAAACGTTCACTCAGACGTGCACGTTCTTGTTTGCCGGCGCGATCACGCAGCGCAAGGGGATCAAATACCTGCTCGAAGCGTGGCGCAAGGTCCGTCGACCCGGCTGGCGGCTGCAACTCGCGGGAGCTTTGCCGCAAACTCTCGGCCCCTTGCGCAATTATCTCGACGAAGTTGAGTACGTCGGCCGCGTCGGCTCGCGCGAAATGCCCGCATTGATGGCAAAAGCCGACGTTTTCGTCTTTCCGTCGCTCTTCGAAGGCTCCGCCGTCGTGACCTACGAGGCGCTCGCCTCGGGCCTGCCGTGCGTCGTCACGCCGAACGCCGGCTCGGTCGTCCGCGACGGCGTCGACGGCTTCCTCGTCCCCGCGCGCGACGTCGACGCCCTCGCGGCACGCATCGAAAGCCTCGGACGCGACGTCGATCTCCGCGCCGCCGCATCCCGCGCCGCCAGGCTCCGCGCACTCGAATTCGACTGGCCTCGCTATCAAGCCGCCGTGATCGATGCGATCCGACAAATCAAGGCCCGCCGCGTCGCCGCCTAACCCGGGATTGCGACTACGTTCCGGGAGGAGCCACGGATGGAACTTCAATATGTCTACGCGACCGCGGGACTCGTCTTCGGCGTCTTCGCGCTCCACGTTCTGACCAAGCGGTTCGACCCGTTCGCACCTCTTTGGCTGTTTTTAGTTGGATATTTCCATCTCTATGTGATCCAGGCCGTCTCGTATCACGATTGGGCGGTCCAAGTGCGCGGCGCCGACCTCGTCGAGGCCGCGAATTTCCGGGCGCTGTGGGCTCTCGCTTGGTTTCTGGCGATCTACCACTGCGGCGTCGACCGCCTCCTCGTCCGCCTCGTTCCCGAGCCGCCGCGCGCCTGGTCGACCACCCCGGTCTATGTGCTCGCGCCGATCCTCGTCGTCTGGGGCGTGATCTGCGCGGGACTCGTCTTTCGCGCCGGCGCCGTCGACGAATCGTCGCTCACCGCCGAGGAGGCGCTCCTCCGCGCCTTCCCCGTGGTCTTGCTCGTCGGCGGAGCGATGTTGCTCGTGACCGGTCGCAGCCTCGATCGACCGCAACCCGCGATCGCGCTCGCGGGACTCGCGTTTTGCGTGCTCTACCTGCTCATCTGGATGTTCAACGGCAAGCGCTCGCACGCGGTGATCGGCGTGCTCTCGACCATCTGCGCACTCTACGTCACCCGCATGCGCAGGCCCTCGTGGCTCGTGCTCGCGACCACCGCGGTCCTCGCCGCGCTCGCCGTTTCGGTCGCCATCGGCTGGCGCAACAACCGAACCTACGAGCACTCCGCTTCGGGCTTCGTCTCCTTCCTCGGCGACTTCGACCCCTCGCTCGTCCTCCACAACCTCAACATCGAGAAAGACGACGAAGTCGACGCCGTCACCTACGAAACCGAGGAATACGGCGGCTTTCTGCTCATGATGGCCACCGTCCCCGACCGCTCCGACTACGACTATTGCGCCCCTTATCTCCGCATCTTTTCCACCTTCATCCCCCGCATCCTCTGGCCGAGCAAACCCGTCTTCGGCCGCGAAAAGTGGATCGCCGCGTGGATCGCCGGCTCCGAGCTCGAACGCGACGAAGACTTCACCGGTCCCGCCATCGGCATCCTCGGCGCCACCCAACTCAACGGCGGCGCAACAGCGACCGCTATCGTCCTCGCCGCGCTCGCGATCATCCTGCGCACCACCCATACCTACTGCCGACGCTTCGAAGATCGCGCCTGGATCCAACTCCTCTGGCCGCTCACGTTTTACGCGTCGTGGTTCATGGTCGTCAACGACGACCCGATGATCTGGTTTTATTACAACTGGGGATTCACCACCATGCCGACCCTCGCGCTCCTCTGGATCTACAACAAAACCATCAGAAAAAAGGCCGCCGCCGCCTCATAACAGCACGAATGATCATAAAGTGACTGAGAG
>JAJYDB010000371.1 GCA_021777845.1 Planctomycetota bacterium | reverse complement strand
AAGCTCAACTCAACACGCGGTTGGCGTCGATTGGTATCGACGTCAAGCCAGATGATCGGATTCCACACTCAATTGCGGAGATACTCGAATGCGACGTCGCAACTTCCTTCCTTGCCTCGAAGGTCTTGACATGCGAATCGTCCCCAGCGGCAGCAGCGGGCTTGATCCGATGGCCGCGACCACTTACCCGTCCAACACGGGCATCGACCCGATGAGCTGCACCACCTACCCGTCGGCCACTACCACCACCACCACGACCCTCACCTCCACCGACACCAGCCTGCTGACCCAGGCCACGCCCGTGACGCAATGAGACGGCACGCGACGCGCACTCGCCGACTCACGCGTCTTAATTCTTACGTCGGCCGCGTTTGGAACCGCGCGTGGTACAGTCGTGCTAATTAAAATCCCCCCCGACTCGACCTGCCCAAAAGAAGTCCTACGAAGTTCGTTTCAGGTTCCGTTTCGAGCCGCCCTCCGATCGCGATCAGGAGTACCCCGCTAGGAAAAACAAGCCTCGTTCGCACGTTACGACCCGTCTCGTGGAGAGCGCGCGGTGCCCGTGTTCACGGCTCCCCGCGATGTTCGTCGACGTGGCCAAGCCGCCATTTCGCAACGATTTGTTGAAATCCGCGCTTTAATACGGCACGCGTTCACGCTACAATCCGGATTGTAGGTTGGTTCGTCACGGATTCGGCGCGCCATTCGCTTAATCTGGATGCGTCCGCGCACGGTCCCGCACGTGTGCGTAGAGTTCGGAGGCCGGTCTCGATGCACGAGTCGGCGAATCTGGCTCCTCAAGTCGACGATCTTTTTGCTCGCGCACGTGCCGGCGACGATGCGGCGTGGAATGAGTTGTTTCACGCTTGCTACCCGAAGATCATTCGCGTGGTCAGGCGGAAGTTGAACCGGCCGCTGCGCAATATTTACGACTCGGCGGACTTCGCGAGCGACGTCATGAAGAGCCTCGCGGCCAAGGCCGACCACCTCGATTTTCCCTCGCTGCGCTCGTTGCTGACTTTTTTGACCGAGGTTGCGGAAAAAAAGGTCATCGACGAGCACCGCAAGCTGCATACGCAAAAGCGAGACGTCGACCGCGAGCGTCGGCTTGAGGGCGAGTCGACCCGCGACGGTCGTCCGGCGATGGAGCTCCCCTCGGGAGAGCCGACGGCGAGCCAGGTGGCGCAAGAAAGCGAGATTCGCGAACAACTACTCGCGGGACAGGACGCCGAGGAGCGCCGCGTGATCGAGCTGAAGCGGCTCGGACATTCCAACGCTGAAATCTCCGAGCTGACGGGCTGGAACATCCGTAAAGTGCAGCGATTCATCAAGTGTCTCCAAGATTCGATGGGGAATCCGTAGGAGCCTCGACGATGGCCGGCGTCCTGAAGTCGGGAAGGGAGCCTTGCCGCGCCGACCAGGTTGAGTTGGCGGTGGCGGAGGCCTGGCGTCAAGCACCCGCGTCGCTTGCGGAAATCTGGGGCGCCTGCGACCCCGCGCGCTCGTTGAACACGCTCTCGGCCGCGATCAAAACCGATATGCGCGTCCGAGCCGAGCGCGGGCTCGACTTCCAGGCCGCGCTGTATCTCGACCAATTCTCCCTGCTCCGGGACTGCGGCGAGCGCGTCCTCAGCTTAATTTACGAGGAGTACTGCCTTCGCGAGGAGCGCGGCGAGGCAGTCGACCCCGAGTCGTTCTGCGCCCGCTATTCCGCCTGGCACGACTCGATCGCCTCGCAGATCCGCTACCACCAGGTGCTCAGCCGCGCGGCCAAGCCCGAGCCCCTTCCGCACTTCCCCGAACCCGGCGATTATTTCGAGGAATTCCACCTCCAGTCGGTTTTGGGTGTCGGCGGCGCCGCGCGCGTCTATTTGGCGGTCGACAAGGCGCTCGGCGACCGGATCGTGGCGCTCAAGGTCTCGCTCGACCGCGGACTCGAGCCCGCCATTCTCGGGCCGCTCAGCCATCCACACATTGTGCCCGTCCACTCGATCTCGTTTTCGGACTCCGGCCTTCGCGGCCTGTGCATGCCTTATCAGCCGGGCCTGCCTCTCGACGAAGTCTTGAAGCGGCTTTTCCAACCGAAGACGCCCCCCTCCTCCGCAACCTCACTCCGCGGCGAACTGCCGGTTCTCGCTCCCGTCGCGGCTCCCAAAGCCGACGAAGCCCGGTCGCGCGAACCCGCGCCCACTCACACCGGCTGGGACGGATTTCCGACGCACGGCGACTATTCCGACGGCGTCGCCTGGATCGCCGCGCGGCTCGCCGAGGCGCTCGCACACGCGCACTCGCGCGAGGTCTGGCACCGCGACGTCAAACCCGCGAACATCTTGCTCACCAGTCGCGACGGGCCGCTGCTGCTCGACTTCAACCTCGCGCGGCATCCGTTCGACGTCGAGCACGCGCGCGACGCGATGCGCGGCGGCACTCCGTCCTATATGGCTCCCGAGCAACTCGAGGCTTTTCTCGACTCGTCGCGCTGGAGCGACGTCGGGCCGCTCGCCGACATTTACTCGCTCGGCCTCGTGATTCGCGAGATGCTCACCGGCGCGGCCCCCGAACCGCCTTCAACCTCGTTGCCGCTCCCGCGCGCTATCCAAGACCTGCTCGATCGCCGCTCCGTCGCCGTCGACGACGCGCGCTCCCTCAATAAGCGAGTTCCGCACGCTCTCGACGCGATCGTCGCGCGCTGCATTCGACCTGAACCCGCCGATCGCTACCAATCCGCCGCCGACCTCGCCGAAGATCTCGAGCGATTTCGACGGCGTCGGCCGCTCCGGCATGCCGTCAACCCCAGCCTCGGCGAACGTGCGGGAAACTGGCTGCGACATCGCGCCGCAGTGCTTGTCGCGATCGCCGCGGTGCTCGTCGCACTCGCCGCGGTCGTGATTCCGCCCGTAAGTCGAGCCCTCTTCCCACCCGAGCGTCGCAGTACCTTCGTGCACGGCCTCGGCGCGCTCCGCCGCGATCGCGCCGCCGATGCGCTCGTCGATTTCGAGCAGATCGCTCGCGAATATCCCGGGTCGCCGGTGCCGATGCTCGCGGAGTCGCTCGCGCTCGCGAAACTCGATCGCTACGGCGATGCCGCCCGTCGCTTCGCGAGCGCACTCGCCCTGGCGGAGGGCGAGGCCGTGGTCTCACGCTCGGCCGACTCTGAGGATGCCTTCGGCCTCAGGGAGCACATCCCCGCGCTCTTCGGCCGCGTCACCAGTCGGCTTAACCCCGCCCTCGAACGCTTCGCCCTGGGATTGGTCCTGCGGTCCGACCCAAATCGACGCGCCGCCGCTCTTCAACTCGCGATCCGCGACGAGTCTGACGGTTGCTTCAGTTCCGCGGAAGGCTTGCTGCAAGACCTCGGCGATCAACTC
>JAJYDB010000099.1 GCA_021777845.1 Planctomycetota bacterium | reverse complement strand
TCCAAGCTCAAGAGCTTACTCCGAGCCGCCGGCAAACGGACAGTCGAGGACCTTGAGAACTTCCTCGGGGAAGCCCTCGACCTCTTTATTCCTGAGGAGTGCTTGAATTACATGAGACATTGTGGATACAACGCTACGGCGAGCTGAAAAATGGTCTAAGGTGAGGCTTGAGACCGAACGCTTGCCAGATCCAGACGACGGCGCTCCGGGATAGTCCGACCGCCTCGGCCATGCTTCGGGAACTCCAGTGAGTCGCGGCATTGGGCTTCTCCTCGAGGGTCTTGGTCACGATCTCCTCGACCTTGGCATCGGTGATGGTTCGCGGGGCACCGGGCCTGGGTTCGTCAACGAGCCCTTCGAGGCGATCCTCGAGGAACCGCCGACGCCGCTTGCCGACGGTGACCGGGTTGACGCGGAGCCGGGCGGCAACGGCCTTGTTTTCAAGGCCTTCGGAGCAAGCCAGGATCATTCTGGCCCGCTGGGCGAGACGTTGGGTTCTCTTGGGACGGGAGGCCCAAGTCTCGAGCTTGAGACGCTCGTCATCGCCGAGGATCAGAAGGGCTTTGGGACGACCGCCATTGCTCATCATGTGGCTCCTTTACAAGAGTCCATGATGAGAAGCACGATCTCGCAAGATTAGCCAGCGAATTTCTAATTCAGGACGGTAGTATCGGCGACACCGCCTCGAAAATGCCCCACCCGCTCAAAACAGACCTTCGATGGGTTGCGTGGTAGGTGGGAGGATCATGACGGGGCGATTCGAGCGGTCCTGTATAAAGGCGTGCGGGTCAATTCCGAGGTTGTGATAGATCGTCGCTAAGACGTCGAGGTAGTGCGTCGGCCTGCTCGCGGCCCGAGCGCCAAGGTTATCGGTCGAGCCGATTACCTGGCCGACCTTCATGCCGCCGCCCGCGAGCAAAGCGCTATTTACCGGAGCCCAGTGGTCGCGGCCGGCATCTTTGTTAATTTTGGGCGTTCGGCCGAACTCGCCCCACACAACAACGGTGACGTCGTTGTCCAACCCGCGGGCATAGATATCCTCAACTAGTGCTGAGACTCCGGTGTCAAATAACGGCAGATGGTTTCGCAGGTGTGCGAAATTGTTGCCGTGGGTATCCCAGAAGCCGTACGCGACGGTTACTACGCGCGCGCCCGCTTCCACAAGCCGCCGCGCGATGAGAAGTTGGTCGTTCCACATCGGCGCGCCGTCGCCGAGGTGCTTGGGCGAGCCGATGCCGTAACGATCGCGGACACGCGGATCTTCGCGCTCGATGTCCAGAGCCTTAGCGACCTTGTCCGAAGTCAAAACGTCGAAAGCACTCTGATAAAACGAGTTGAGCCCTTCGACCGGCCCGGCGTCCAGCCCGCGACGGAGTTGATCGAACTGGACCAGGAGACGCTTTCGGCCGGCGAATCGGTCGGGCGCGACTGCGGTCTGGCGGAACAGAGCGAGGTCGTCGCCCGCCATTCGCGCCCCGGCGTACGACGAACCCAACCAGCCCGGCCCAGGGCTGTTGTACGGCTTGTGCTGCATGGTCGGAAACAGATCAATGAAGGGCGGCACGACCGGGTCGAAAGCACCCTGAACCCGCGCGACCATCGATCCGAAATGCGGCTTGCGCTCGCGCTCGGTCTCCGACATCGTGAAGCCGGTTGTGCTTTGAAAACTCGAATGCTCGTCGCGGAGACCGACGATTGATCGAATCACCGCGAGCTTGTCCATGATCGCCGCCGTCTTCGGCAGCAGTTCACCCACCTGCACGCCAGGCAGCCGCGTCGCGATCGGCTTGAATTCGCCTCGAATCTCCGCCGGCGCGTGCGGCTTCAGATCGAAAGTGTCTTGATGCGAGAGCCCGCCTGTGAGGTAGACCATGATCACGGACTTGTGCGATCGATAGGAAGCGCCCCGCGCCTCGGACTGCAAAATCTGCGGCAGCGCAAGGCCGCCCATGGCCAAACCGCCGATCCGCAAGAACGATCGACGCGTGACGCCGTCGCAATACCGCACTCGGTCGTGACTCGGTCGCATGATCGCGTCTCTTCGCTCTCAGTAGAGGATAGTCCACCGCCGGGGCGGAACTTGAGGAATGCCGGAGCCTGCCCACGGGAGGTTTAACAAGATAATAACATCGGTCGCTGGGCTGATGCTAGACCAGACTGAAAGCGGTTGGCAGCCTAGTTTGCCATTGACTTGGACGGGCTGGCCTCCCCATTATAATGCCGATTGCACCTTGCGAGTCGGCGCGAAAGCGATGCCTTCGCGGGTGAAAGGGTAAGATTTGTTCGTTATATACGTCTGGGTTTAACGGGAAGCCGGTGTAAATCCGGCGCGGCCCCGCCGCTGTGAGTTGGGAACGTCGCGTTCCAGTCGACTCGTGTCCGCAACAGCGCGGACCGGTCCGAAGCCACTGCCCGCCTTGAGACGCGGATGGGAAGGCAGGCGCGACGATTGCCCTCAAGCCAGAAGACCGGGCCTGGACGAGTGCATCCTCAGACGCCTTCGAGGGCGAGGCGGCCGAGGGAAGAAGGCTAACGCGTACACGAGTAATCCGCGCCTGGAATCGGATTTCGACAGCGACGGAAATGCCAGATCGAAGTCCCGGCACGGTGACGACTCGGCGACCTTTGGTCGCCGCCGCGCGCCCGAATTCCTTGGAACACGTCCCGCTCGAACGTCCGGATGTGAGCGTCGGCGCGGATTCCGAAGGGAAGGGCACGGACGATGATTCTCGTCTTAACGACCGCGGATACCGAGATCCAAGCGCTTGCAAGCGCGCTCGATCGTCTCCCCGCCGACTTCGCAGGCGTCCGCGCCCGCGCCGCGAATGACCTGCTGAGCCCCGGCGCGCTCGATCGCTTCATCGCCAACGACCTCGCCTACTGCCGATGCCTCGTCGCGCGAGTTCTCGGCGGCCGCGCGTATTTCGCCGACGGCTTCGAGCGCCTCGCTCGCGAATGCCGAGCACGCGGCATCGTCTTCCTCGCGCTGCCCGGCGAAGAGGCGCTCGACCCCGAGTTAGCTGCGCTCGGCACCGCGCCGCTCACGCTTGCAACGCAGACGCTTGAGTACTTCAGCCGCGGCGGAGTCGCAAATCTGACAAACATGCTCTTATGTTTGAGCGACTGCGTTCTCATGACCGGATACGGTTATGAGCCGCCGACTCCGCTGCCGCGCGACGGCATTTATCACCCCGACGCCGACGCCCCGATCACGCTCGAAGACTGGCTGCACCGGCATCGCGACTCCGCGAGGCCAACTATCGGCGTCGTTTTTTATCGTGCCCACTGGATGTCGGGCAACGTCGCGCCGGTCGACTCGCTTGTTCGGTCGATCGAATCCCGCGGCGGAAACGCACTCGCGGTGTTCTGTTACAGCCTCAAAGACGACCCCGAACAAGCGGACGGCATGCCTGCACTGTTTCATGATTATTTGATCGACGAACAGGGTCGCTCGCGCGTCGACGTGTTGATCAGCACGCTCTGCTTCACGGTCGCGCGGCTGTCCGACGGCACGCACACCGAGTCGTTCGGCGCAGTCAAAGATTTGCTTGAGCGGCTCGACGTACCTGTTTTACAGGCAGTTTTGTGTACATCGAGCGTGGCGGAATGGACAAAGTCGAGCGCCGGGCTGACGCCCCGCGACACTGCGATGAACGTTGTCCTTCCCGAGTTCGACGGCCGAGTCAACACCGTCGCCGTCAGCTTTAAAGAGGAGGGGCGCTACGACGAGAGACTCGGGACCGCGCTCAAAGCGTACGTACCAAAGCCCGACCGCATCGACTACGTTGTTCGGCTCGCGCTCCGATACGCTGAACTGCGAGACACGCCAAACAACGCGAAGCGCATCGCAGTGCTTTTTGGCAACTACCCCACAAAAAACGCACGCATCGGGAACGGCGTCGGACTCGACACCCCGGCGTCCGTACTTAACATACTCCGATCCTTGCAATCCGCCGGCTACACCGTCGACGACATCCCCGCCTACAGCGACGCGCTCATGCACGAGCTGATCGACCGTTGCACGCACGACGAGGAGTTTCTCACCGACGACCAACTTCGGGGCGCGGTCGGACACGTCGATCGCTCAACCTATGAGGGTTGGTTCGACGAGTTGCCCGCGGACGTCCGCGACGAGATGGCCGCACAGTGGGGCAAGCCGCTTGGCACTGTCGGACTCATCGACGACCGGCTTGCGATCCCTGGTTTGCTCTTCGGAAACGTTTTCGTCGGAATCCAGCCCCCGCGCGGCTTCGGAGCCGACCCGGTTGCGATTTACCATAGCCCCGACTTGCCTCCAACGCATCACTATTTGGCTTATTATCGCTGGATTCAGCGCGTTTTTGGCGCTCACGCGGTGATCCACGCGGGCAAGCACGGCAACCTCGAATGGTTGCCCGGCAAGGCGACTGCCCTGAGCAACGCTTGCTATCCTGAAGTAATGCTGGACGACTCGCCCAATTTTTACCCTTATATCATTAACAACCCAGGTGAAGGAACGCAGGCAAAGCGTCGCGGTCATGCGGTGATCATCGATCACCTGATCCCGCCGATGACTCAGGCTGAAACATACGATGACCTCGCGCGGCTCGAGCAGTTTCTCGACGAGTACTACCGGATGGCTGCGCTCGACCCGAGTAAATTGCCGCTGATCACCGGTCAAATCTGGTCGCTCGTGACGCACAACAACCTCGACAAAGACCTCAAGATCGAGCGTTGCCCCGAGGCTGAGGCGTTTGACGCGTTCTTGCAAGACATCGACGGATATCTGTGCGAACTGGGAGGCGCGCAGATTCGCGACGGCCTGCACGTTTTTGGCGAGCCGCCGCGGGGCGAGCAACGCGTTGGACTGATTCAGGCGTTAATGCGGCTCGACAACGGCAACACGCCTTCGCTGCGCAGAGCGATCGGCCGCGCCTGGGGCTTAACCGCAGAAAGTTTGGTCGAGGATCTCGGCCTGCCGCATGAGGGTGCGTTGCCCGCCCCGGTGCGCGCCGGTCTTTACGAGAAGCCCGCTGATGTGGAATGGACTCGGGGTGATGTCGCAAATCTCGTCGACCAAATGAGCACGAAGTTGATTGGACTGATCGCGAACGCCGGCGGTCTAGCATCGGCGCGCAACGTCGCGCGCGGGTTTTCCTGCGCGACCAGCGACGTCGAGGCAAGCCTCCAGTTCATCGCCGACGAAGTGATTCCCCGGCTCGACCGCACGACCGACGAGACGACGAACCTGCTTCGCGGACTCGACGGACGTTTTGTGCCGGCTGGTCCCAGCGGCGCGCCGACGCGAGGTATGGCGCGGATTCTGCCGACGGGGCGCAACTTTTACAGCGTTGACATCCACACGATCCCGACCGAGACCGCTTGGTTCGTCGGAAAGCAAGCGGCCGATCGCTTACTCGAAAAGTATCTGCTCGAAAACGACGGCAACTATCCGCGTTCGGTCGGCATCGTCGTCTGGGGCACGAGCACGATGCGGACGCATGGCGACGATATCGCCGAAATTCTCTATTTGATGGGCGCGAGGCCGATCTGGACGCCCGAGAGCCGCCGTTTAACCGGAGTGGAATTGATCCCGCTCGCCGAGCTCGGTCGACCGCGGATCGACGTGACGGTGCGAATTTCGGGCTTCTTCCGCGATGCCTTCCCGAACGTCGTCGCGCTCCTGGATCGCGCCGCCTCGCTAGTTGCCGACGCCGACGAGCCAGACGACGTGAACTTCGTGAGGAGGCACGTCGTGCGCGAAGTGCGAGCACTCGTGGTGGCTGGCGTCGCTCCCGAGCAGGCGTCTCGACAAGCACGGCGGCGCGTCTTCGGGTCGAAGCCGGGCGCCTACGGCGCCGGCCTCTTAAATTTGATCGACGAGCGAAATTGGAGGACAGACGCCGACCTTGCCGAGGTTTACATCCAGTGGGGCTCGTATGCATACACCAGCGAGGAATACGGCTCGCCCGCGGCTGACGACTTTAAACGCAGACTCTCGCAGGTCGCCGTCGCGGTACAAAATCAGGATAATCGCGAGCACGATATCTTCGATTCCGACGACTATTTTCAATTTCACGGCGGAATGATCGCCGCGATCAGGTCGTTGACCGGCGAGAACCCCGCCGCGTATTTTGGCGACACCGCCAATCCCGACCATGTCCGCGTCCGCGACCTCGCAGATGAGGCGCGTAGGGTCTTTCGTTCTAGAGTCGTGAACCCGAAGTGGATCGCGTCGATTATGCGTCACGGATACAAGGGCGCATTCGAAATGGCCGCAACCGTCGATTACCTGTTCGGTTACGAAGCTACCGCGGGCGTCGTCGATGACTGGATGTTTGAAGACGTGAGCAAAGCTTATCTTTTTGACCAAAACGTCCGGAGCTTCCTTGAGGAGAAGAATCCGTGGGCGTTGCGGTCGATGGCCGAAAGGCTGCTTGAGGCAGTCGACCGAGGGCTCTGGGAGAACCCGAGCGTCGAGACCGTCGAGTCGCTCCGCGGCATCTATTTGAGCAACGAACACAGTCTCGAGACGCGCGTCTGATTTTAAACGACTTTTGTCACCTATTTTTCGACAAGTGAATTCCCAGGAGAGTTGAAGATGATCGTGTTTGCCCATCACGTTGCGGTGGAGTTGCTCGGGCGCGAGTTTTCGCCGCGGACGCCGCTCGAACACGCCTTCACGTTCGCGGTGGTTGGATTCGTCCTGGCGACCTCGCTCTACGGCACGGTAACGATTGCCCGCAAGGCTTCGGAATTGATCCGCACGCGGGTTGGCCATCGCGACGCATGAGGCGGGGAGTGGCCCGTGTTGAGGATGCCCTCGCGGCGATTCGCTCGCGTCCTCTTGTATGTTTGGGTGGCTCCCACGAGCGCTGTGGGTGTCTGCGCAGGACTGGTTGCGTTGTCTACGGGCGGACGCATGCAGATGCGTTGCGGCGCGATCGAGATATACGGCGGTCTTGTCCGCCGCTGGTCGCGGAGGTTTGGATTTGTTGCCGTGACATTGGGGCATGTGATATTGGGTGTCGACGCAATGACGCTTGAGCATGTTCGCGATCACGAGCAGGCGCACGTCCGCCAGGCTGAAGTTTGGGGGCCGTTTTTCATCCCGGTGTATTTGTTGGCTGGATTGTGGGTGTGGTCGCGCGGTGGTCGCGCGTATTACGACAACTGGTTTGAACGCGACGCGAGACGAGCCGAAGACAATGCCCGACGCACGCGTGATCGCTATGCCTGATAGGGCGAAACGATAATGACGGTCGCAGATTTCACGTATCCTTTTTCGGCGATTGTCGGCCAGCCGCTCATGAAGCGAGCTCTGATTCTCGCTGCGATTCATCCAGGAATCGGCGGCGTGTTGGTGCGCGGCTCGAAGGGGGCGGCAAAGAGCACGACCGTGCGGGCGCTCGCGGCCGTTTTACCCGAGATCGAGGTTTTTGAGGGTGACGCTTTTGGGCGCGCACCGGGGGAGGCAATCGAGAGCGCGCCGTTGCCGGAAGGTGCGCCGCTCGTGCACAGGCCCGTGCGGCTTGTGAATCTTCCTGTAGGAGCGACCGATGATCGCATAGTTGGGAGTTTGAATATTGAGCATGCCTTGGCGACGGGAAAATCCGTTTTCGAACCGGGGCTGCTCGCCGCGGCGCACCGCGGGATCCTCTACATCGACGAAGTGAACCTGCTTGGCGACCATCTTGTTGACTTGCTGCTCGACGCCGCGGCGATGGGCGTGAATCACGTTGAGCGCGAGGGGGTCGCGTTTCGACATCCCGCGCGTTTTGTGCTGATTGGCACGATGAATCCGGAAGAGGGCGACCTCCGTCCGCAACTTCTCGATCGTTTTGGACTGGCGGTCGATATTGAGCCGCTCGACGATACCGCGCGTCGCGTGGAGGTGGTGCGTCGTCGGCTCGCGTTCGAGTTGAACCCGGCGTCGTATAGCGCGCGATGGGCTGACGCCGAAGCCGAGCAGCGTAAGCGCATTGAGGCGGCGCGAGTTTTGTTGCCGCTGGTGGTCGTCCCGGACGAAGTGCTTGAAGCGATTTGTGATCGTTGCGTCGCGGAGGGGGTCGACGGGATGCGCGCCGACCTCACGATTCACAAGGCGGCATCCGCGCTTGCAGCGTTCGAGGGACGCACCACAGTCACGGGGGCCGACGTTGACGCAGTCGCGGAATTCGCGCTCGCGCACCGTCGCACTGTGCCGCCGCGGAATCCGCCCGCCGGGCCTTCCGATACGTCGACGAATTCAGAACAGACGAAGTCGGAAGCGACTTCGGACGAACGGTCGGGCGAGGCATCGCAAACACGGCCTCGGCCGTCGCACGCGGGCGTTCGCGACGAAGCTCAAGGCGACGGCACAACGGCTCAACATCTTGGCGACGACGATCGAATAGCGGCCAACGACGACGCCGAGACGCCGAGCACCATCGAGGCTGATGAGCCGCGAACGGCGCTGCGCTGGATTCCCCGGCAGAAGAATCGTACGCAGACGCTCGGAACACGACCGGCTCGCGGAAGGCACGTTGTGGGGGACCGGGCGCGAGGGCAGCAAACGGTGGGTGGTGCGGTCGTGGGCGCACAACCGCCGAACAGCGGCTCGATCAACGACCTCGCGCTAGCGGCGACGTTGCGGGCCGCGGTTCCTCGGCAAAGCGTACGTCGCCGCGAGATCGGTCACAGCGTGATCATTGAACGTGAGGACCTCAGGATCAAACGGCGAACTCGACCTCGACGTCACTTAGTGGTCTTCGTGGTTGACGCGAGCCGCTCGATGGGAGCGCGACGTCGGATTGCCGAGGCGAAAGCCGCGGTTCTCTCGTTGCTCGTTGATGCCTACCAAAAGCGCGACCTTGTCGCGTTGGTGACGTTCGGCGGTGAAAAAGCGACGCTGGCGTTGCCCCCAACCCGAAGCGTGCGAGTTGCGGCACAAGGGCTGTCGGAGTTGCCTATCGGGGGGACCACGCCGCTCGCGGACGCTCTGGCGTTGACGCGACGCGTTGTTGCGTCAACTCGAAGGCGCGACGCGGGTTTGATCCCGATGATCGTGCTGGTTAGCGACGGACGCGGCAACGTTGCACTGAGTGCGCAGGGCGACCCGCTCGACGACGCACTCTCCCAAGCCGATCTGTTGCGCACGGCGGAAATCGCGACGCTTGTGGTCGACACCGAGTCGGGCCCCGTACGACTGCGTCTGGCTCAGAGGGTCGCGGCGGCACTCGGAGGTGAATGCAAGTCGCTCGACGCGCTCACCGGACCGGCGCTGTCGGACGCAGTTCGAAAATCGCTTTTCGCGAGGAGTGCATGATAATTTTGGGGCTTCGAACGGTCATTTCTCGCGTGCCCGAACTAGCGGCCGCGAAGGTATGGTATCGCAACGCCTTCGAGGTCGCGCCTTACTTCGACGAGCCGTACTACGTGGGTTTCAACATCGCCGGTTATGAGCTTGGTCTCGACCCGACCCCACCGTCGGCGCCGCGGGGACAGGCTTGGCGGTCGCATATTGGGGAGTTGATGCACTTGAGCGCACACTCGATCAATTCAAGAGCCTCGGCGCGGTCGTCTCGTCGGGTTTGCATGAGGTCGGAGACGGAACCAAGGTCGCAACCATCGCGGCCCCGTACGGAAATCACATCGGGTTGATCGAAAATCCGCATTTTAGATTATCGTCGTGAGCGGCCGGCCAAACCCTATGGAAATTACATACGACCATGACTAACCGCAATACTCACAACGACGATAACCCTCCCCCCGAACCGAAGCGTCGTCGCGGGCTCATTATCGTTAACACCGGCGACGGCAAGGGAAAGACGACGGCGGCTTTGGGGCTGGCCTTTCGCGCCGTCGGGGTCGGGTTCAAGGTGTTCATGGTTCAATATATTAAAGGCAAGTGGAAGACCGGCGAAAAGAAGCTCGCCGACAGGCTTTATCCCGAAATCGAGATCCGTCCGATGGGCGACGGCTTTACCTGGGACACAAACAATCCCGACCAAGACAAAGCGACGACCACGGAGATTTGGGAGGTGAGCAAGGAAGCAATCAGCTCCGGCAAATACGACATGGTGATTCTGGACGAGATCAACGTCGTGATGAAGCTGGGCTACCTCGACCCTGCGCCGGTCGTTGAATTCTTGCAGGCGCGCGATCCTCGGCTGCACGTGGTCTTGACGGGTCGCGGCGCACCGCCGAGCGTGATCAAAGCGGCGGATTTGGTCTCTGAAATCGTCGCGATCAAGCATCCGTACAAAGCCGGCGTGAAGGCGCAGAAGGGAATCGAGTTTTGAGCATGCTCTTGAATCAAGACGAGTCGGCGCCCACCGCGACTCCCACCGCGACGACGACGCGGATTAAATCCTTGGCTCAGGTTTTGTTCTGCAAGGGTTGTTGCTGCGGCAAGACCGAGCGCGGACTGCCCGAAGTTCCGATTGATCGGCTAAAGTCGACGTGGAAGGCGGGAAAACTGAATCGCGCCGTCCAGCTCACTATTTCTGGGTGCCTTGGCCCGTGCGACCTCCCGAACGTCGCTCTGGTGCTGACGCCCGAAGGCTCAACCTGGTACGGAAATATCGCGGGCGATGCTCATTACGACGCCTGGATTGAGTGGGCTGAAGCCTGCTCCCAAGCGGGCTCGGTCGTGCCGCTGCCCGCGATTTTGGAGGCGCTGCGGTTCGAGCGCTTTGCCGGCGAATCAGAGTAATTCAATCGCTCACATCATAAAACGGCCGAGACGCGAGTTGCGCGGTTCAACCTCCGCCGAGAAGAGATCCGAGCAGCCCGGGAGCCTTGCCGCCGGGGACGTAGATGCGATCGCCGGGGAAGATCTGGTAATTCGTCAGCGTGTCTCCGCGTTGCGTGATCGAGACCCAGTCGATTTTAAGGACTTGGTCGGGGCCGCCGCACGGATGTGGGCGAACGAGGTAGGATTTCTCAGGCAGGCTGTTCGAACGCAGCCCCGCCGCGAGGATCCCGTCGAGCACCGTTTCATTGCCGGTCACCGGAAATTTTCCCTGCGTGGTGACGGTGCCGAGCACGTAATACGACTTCGATTGCGACCCGTTAACGAGCCGAATTGCCACGCGGTAGGGTTCGCGCGGCGTTTTTTGCCCGATGGTGTTGGTGAGATGCTCGGCGATCTTCAACTCGGCTTGGTCGAGCGTGAGGCCCGCGAGATAGACCTCGCCTGCCATGCCGAGGTCGATGGTACCGTCAGATTGGACGGTCAACGTCGTCATTGCGAGGTCGCTGCTCGACGGCCGGACGGAGACTTCGAGTTCGTCGGGCGGCTCGATCACGTACGGCGGCAAAGAGACCATCGCGAGTTCGCGCGGTTGCGTGGGGTCGATGATCCCGAGCTGCGGGATGTTACGCGCACCGTGACCGGGCCCCGACTGGCAGCCCGCAAAGAATACGCAGGCCAACGCGCAGGCCGCAGCTGTGACTCCGGCCCCTCTTTGATGCCAAGTAGTCCGCGTCAGTGCGATCATTTCGACTCGAACCTCGTTGGAGAACGGTTGGGCCTACACAAGCGTTCCGCCCGCGGATTCGCGATTGGACGTCGGCGCGGGTCGCCAATGCCTGTTGCGCGTCGACGCAATGATTCGTGGTTTGTATCGACTGAATCAATCCTGCAACTTGAAGCGATTCTTCGGATTGACCGATTTGTTGCGAACAGATAGCCTTCGCGAGGTTGGAGGAACCCGCAGCGTGTGACTGAATTCAGTGGATTCCCAGGGAAGGGACGATCGTAATATGTCCGCGCCCGCATCGCGCGTGATGTTCTTAGGCCTCGACGGCGGCACGTGGAACGTGTTCGGGCCGTGGTTTGAGCGAGGCAAGCTGCCGCACCTCGCCGCCCTGCGGCGGCGCTCGGCCACGGGTATTTTGCGCTCAACTACGCCGATGGTTACGCCGGTTGCCTGGACCTCGTTCGCGACCGGCTGTCCACCTGAAGTTCACGGAATCCACGAGTTCAACTACCTCGACACGATCGAGCGAACGATCCGTTCGAATCACTCCGGGCGGGTGCGCGTTCCGCACCTGTGGGACATTCTCAGCGCCTACGGCCTTTCGGTCGTGAGTCTGAACCTGCCGATGACCTATCCGCCGCCGCGCGCGCGGGGGTTAATCATCGCAGGGGCGGATGCGCCGGGCTTTGGTTGGGCATCCGCGCGATGTCCCGAATTCGGCCGCGAAGTGGCTTCCACCATCCCAGCTTACTCGCACAAAATCGTCATCAAGCAGCGGCCCCGTACCTTCGACGAGTTGCGTGCGGGTGTCGCGCGCTTGATCGAAGTCTTCCGTGCGCGGGTCGACGCCGCATTACTGGCCGATCGCCGCTGCGAATGGACCGCCATGATGGTCCATTTCCAGAACCTGGACAGCTTGCAGCACCGCCTTTGGCCTTATTTAGAAGTCGACGAGACGGCTGCGGGCGACCCGTTGTGGGCCCGCGAACTCGAGCGCTGTATGACGGCGCTCGACGACGGAATCGGACGCCTGCTTGAGCTCGCCTCGGAACGCGACGCGGCGATCGTGGCTCTATCCGATCACGGCTTCGGCCCTTGCAGGCGGCTAGTGAATGTAAATGGCCTGTTGCGTCAAGCCGGCTTGCAGCGCGGTCTCATGTATGGGACTCGGTTCCGCTATCGCGCCAGCCGACTGACCGATCGCTTCCATCGCTGGTTGACGCGCGGCGCTCCGGGCGGGACTGGGCGACGTTTACCGCGTTCGATCGCCGGGCAAGTCGGTTGCGATTGGAAGCGCACCGCGGCGTTTGCGCCGTTTGGACAGCTTGCCGCCTCAGTCTACGTCAACCCGTCGCTCGACCTCAACGCATCGCGAGCCGAGCGAATCCGTCGCGAAGTGATCGAAGTGCTGCGTGCCGCGCAGGATCCCGAGACAGGCGTCCCTCTCTTCAGCGACGCCTACGACGTTGCCGAACGTTATGGCCTCGACCCCGCGCTTGCCGGGATGCCCGACGTTATTGCACCTTCGGCAAACGGATATCAAGCCGAAGGCACATGGCGAGTACGCATGCAAACCGAGATCCTCCGGCCCGATTGGAATCTACCCGGAACTCACTGGGCGGAGGGCGTGATCGCAATCGACGCGCCGGGTGTGAAGCCGAGCTCGGATCTTAACGCAACGCTTCCCGACATCGCTCCGACTGTCTTGGCGATGCTTGACCTGCGGATTCCCAACGTGATGAGCGGACGCGTTTTGCACGAGGCCTTCGAGGATCCACTCGAAGTGCGTCGCGGGCCGTCTCCTGAGTTTGAGCCCGACTCGCTTTTTCCCAAACTCCTCGCAGCCGGATTCGGCAGCAATATCAATCAATAGCAATAACATTTGACGATAAAAATACTCCTTAAGCTAGATTTTACCCTAAAAAGAGCTACAAAATCGGCCGACTCGTGTTAAAACATCGATCGGGTCGAAAAACTAGCTCGGAGGTTGCTTGCATGGACGACATTCGCGATACGGTAAGAGGCTATATTCTCCGCGAATTCTTGGTGGGCGAGGACCCCTCCGAACTGACCGAGGAGACGCCGTTGATTACCGGCGGGGTGCTCGATTCACTGACGACTTTGAAGCTCGTCGTCTTCCTCGAGAACGAGTTCGGAGTTTCGATCGAAGCTCACGAAGCGGGCGTTGAGCACCTCGACACGGTGAGTCGAATCGCGCGGCTGGTAGCCTCAAAAACTCGTGCGGCTTAACCTGGTGCGCGGCAAGGCGGTATGCCTTCGGTGTCTGTGGGGGTCGCTCGACGACTGCGAGCGTATCCCTTGGGCGGCAACTTTAGTCTTCGTCGTCGCTCCGGTGTGCGTGCTTGCGCTTTCGAACGGGCGCACCCAGGGTTCGCTTGATACGCGGCCGGTGGTACCAACGGCACTAAGCTTGATTTTGCGGGGAAGCCTCGAGCTTTCTCCGTTTCTTGGTGCCGAGGGGGGTCGTACTCGACTTGATCCCGGCGGCAAGTTGCCGTATTGCCTGACGACCCGCGGCAAACGAGTTTATTCAGCCTATCCGCTGGGAATGGTTGTCTGGGCGCTTCCGTTTGCCGCGGCCGCTAGGTGTACCGGGTCCGATCTCGACGATCCCAACGTTTGGAATCGCATAGAGAAACGCAGCGCGGTCCTCGTCGAATCTCTCTGCACGGCGCTCTTCTTTCTCGTCACGCTGCGCATTGCTCAACGACGCCGACGACCTTATCTCGAGACGGAAAATCGCTCGCCCGCGAGCGTCAAACTCACGGCTTTCACGGCTACTTGGCTGTGCGCGCTCGCTTCGGGTATGTTCTCGACGACCGCGCAAGCACTCTGGCAGCACGGCGGTGTGATCCTCGGGACCCTTTTCCTTTTATGGATAGAATTTGAGCAGAACGACGATCCGGTCTCGCATCGCGGGGTGGTTTTGCAAGGCTTGACCTGCGGCTGGATGCTTGCGTGTCGGCTCTCCGCGGTGACTTTTCTTTTTCCCTTTTTTGTTTGGATTGCGCTGAGCAGCCGAACTCGAGCCTTCCGACTCGTCACAGCGACGTCTGCGGGTTACCTTCCGTGGGCTTGGATCTATTGGAAGACGTATGGATCACCGCTTGGTCCTTCTTCGGGCTTTTTGCAACGATCGTGGTGGTCGACCGATATTTGGTCACCTCTCGCGGGGTTGCTCATCAGTCCCGGACGTGGTTTCTTCGTTTATCAACCTTGGGCGTTGCTGGCGATCGGCATTGTCCTAACACGTGTCCGTGTGCGCGCGGGCGGCCCTCGCGGCTGGATCGCGTTTTGCCTCGCTGCAGCGTCGATTCATCTTGGATTGATCATGTGCTGGCGCATTTGGTGGGGTGGATACGCGTGGGGGTCGCGCCTGCTGGTTGAACTTATTCCCCTCTGCGGGTTGCTGTGCGTACCGACGATCGAGCTGTTGGGGAGTCGACGCACGGGTCGCGTGTTGATCGCCGCGCTAGGAATCGCCGGCGTTGCCATGCAGATTCCCGGCGTTTACTTCGACGCCGCGCGTTGGAACATTGCCGTAAACGTCGATGTCCAGTCGGCGTCGCTTTGGTCCTGGCGCAACCCTCCGTTCCTATACCCCTTCAATTCAACGCTCGCTCGAAAGCAGGGGACTACTCCCCCAATCAAGCAAACCTCTCGTCGCGCGCATTTTGAAAAGTCGCCTGATGTCCTCATTCGGTAATCTTGAGGCCGCGCGGGGCGCATTGCCGGCGGCGATGCAATCCTTACGCGGAGATTTGCCGCGGCGCGAGGATCAACTCGTCGGCATCAGACACGAGAGTCCGCCCGCCGCGGGCAGATAGCACCGGCGCGCGTAGTCCATGACCATACGGTCCGAGTTGAAGCGCCATGCAAGTGAGCGCAGAGCACTTTTCTGGCGGGTTACCCAGCCGTGCGGGAGGCCCGAGGGGTCGCGATTGAAATAAAGCGGAATGACCTGCTTCGTCAGAGTTTCGATGATCGACTGGTGGTCGCGCTCGTCTTGGACGGTTGGGCTTGAGTGCGACTGCCCCGAGCCGATCGCGAAGCCGTTCGAGCCGTCGTAAGCCTCGGCCCACCAGCCGTCAAGGATCGAGAAGTTGAGCGCGCCGTTCAGCAGCGCTTTCTGCCCCGAGGTGCCGCTTGCCTCTTGAGGGCGCCGCGGGTTGTTGAGCCAAACATCGACTCCTTGCACGAGCTGTCGCGCCACGTGCATGTCGTAATCTTCGATAAACACAATTCGGTGCGCGAAACGCTCCTCCTTCGCCAAACGCACGATACTCTGGATCAACTCCTTGCCCATGTGATCTTCGGGATGCGCCTTGCCCGCGAAGATGAACTGGACGGGATGGTCAACCGCACCGAGAATCTCGGCCAAACGTTCAACGTCGCTCAAAACCAAGCCGGCGCGTTTGTAGGTTGCGAAACGGCGCGCGAAGCCGATCGTGAGGGCACCCAGGTCGAGCACCTGCCGCGCGCGTTCGACGGCTTCGGGAGGCTCGCCGCGACGCTCGGCCTGCCGCGCCAACCGCCCGCGTGCGAACTCGATCAATCTCGCCTTCAAAACCTGCTGCGTCTCCCAGAGCTCGGCATCCTCAATCGTGGTGACGCCGTCCCAGGATTCGGGGTGTCGAGCACGTTTGTGCCACTCGGTGCCCAGGTGACGGTCAAAAAGGAGGTGCATCTGCGGCGCAACCCAACTGAGCACGTGGACGCCGTTCGTGATATGTCCGATCGGCACCTCCTCGGCGCCGCGACCGGGATAAAGCGGCTGCCACATCCGTCGCGACACCGTGCCGTGCAGAGCGCTGACGCCGTTCGCGTGCCGAGACAGCTTGAGCGCCAGCACCGTCATGCAAAAAGGTTCGTTCGCGTCGGAGGGATAGACGCGGCCGAGCGCCAT
>JAJYDB010000098.1 GCA_021777845.1 Planctomycetota bacterium | reverse complement strand
CCTGGCGGTGATCGGCGGCGGCCTGGGCGGCTTGGCGACCGCGGCTTTGGCCCAACGGCTCGGCCTGCGCGTGGTTCTGTGCGAGTCGCACACGAAGTTGGGCGGATGCGCCGGCTGGTTCGCGCGCGGCCCGTTTACCTTCGACGCCGGCGCCACCGCGCTCGTCGGTCTCGAGCCGGGCCGGCCGCTCGGCGACCTGATCGCAACCCTCGGCATCGATTTTGACGCCGCCGAGACGCCGAGCTATCGCGTTGTGATGCCTGACCGCACGCTGGAAATCACGTCCAATCCCGACGACTTCGAGGCCGCCGTCGCCTCGGCGTTTCCCGGCGCAACCACCGCAAAGCGTCGTTTCCTCAGGCTTCAGGCCGCCGTCGGACGGACCTTGCTCGACGTCGCGGGAAGCCTGCCCAGGCTCCCGCAACACTCGGCGTCCGACGTCCTCCACAACCTACGCGTTCTTGGCCCGCGCGGACTCGCCGCGGCTTGCACCTCGATGTTAACCGTCGACGACGTCCTCCGCGGCTTTGGCCTCCGCGACGACCGTCCCTTCCGCACGCTCGTCGCGATGTTGCTGCAAGACACCGCCCAGGCCGGCCCCGAAACCGTCCCGTTCGCAAACGCAGCCGCATGCCTTCATGCGTACAGGATCGGCATGCGTCGCCCGCGAAGCGGAATGCGGGCGCTCGTCGAGGGGGTTGGTTCGCGGTTCGCGTCGCTCGGCGGCGACCTACGGCTCGCCACCAAAGTCGACCACGTCGAGCGTCTCGACGGCGACGAGGCCCACTTCGCGGTGATCACCCGACGCCGCGAACGCGTGCTCGCCGATCAGGTGGCGTTCAACCTGCCGCTCGACCTCGCCGCCGCGCTGTTGGGCAAGTCGCTCAAGGGCCGTCTAGGACGCCGCGAACAGCGCTCGCGGGCCGCCTGGAGCGCCTGCACGGCATATCTCGCCTTCGACCGCGAGACGGTCGACGACGACGCGCCGCTGTTCCACCACGTGCTCCAGAATTACGACCAACCGATCCACGACGGCAATAATGTCTTGATCTCACTTTCAAACGCCGGCGACCTCGGCTACGCCCCCGCGCACCTTCGCGTCGCGACGCTCTCCACGCACACCCGACCGGCCGACTGGGCTGATCTCGACCGCGACGCGCACGCGAAATTAAAGAGCGTGTATGCAAACAGGCTGCTCACAGCCTTCCGACGTGCCTTGCCCGAGGCCGCCGATAACTTGAAACACAGCGAATTCGGCACGCCAAACAGCTTCCGGCGCTATACGCGGAGGATCGGCGGAGCGGTCGGCGGCCCCCCCGTCGCAAGACGGAACAGCAACCTGCTCGCGGTCGGCTCCGACGTCCTGGGCCCTGGCCTCTGGGTCGTCGGCGACTCGGTCTTTCCAGGGCAGGGGACGCTCGCCGTCGTGCTTTCCGCAATCCGTCTCGTCGAGCGTCTCACGGGCATCCCCCGCCCGCATCAACTCGGTCCGACACCCGCGCGAACGTCCGACCCCACGCCGGCAACCGCTTGTCAGTCGGGCTGAACTCCGCTATTTTTTGCCTAGATTCGCGAGCACGCAACCTTGAATTTGACCGAGGAATCGACCCTTGACGCTCGACGCTCTGGTAGTCGCGCCGCACCCCGACGACGCCGAACTCGGCGCGGGCGGCGCGATCCTCGGGATGATTGCCCGCGGTTGGAACGTCGGGATCCTCGACCTCACCTCCGGCGAGCCGACTCCGCTCGGCTCTCTCGAACGCCGCGCCGCCGAAACCGCCGCCGCCAACGCGGCGCTCGGCAACCCCTGGCGTAAAAATCTCGGACTGCCGAACCGCGCTCTCGAAGCGACGCTCGACCATCGCCGGGCGCTGGCCGCGGTCTTCCGCGCAACGCGCCCCAGGCTGATTTTCGCCCCCTACTGGGAAGACGCCCACCCCGACCATCTCGCCGCGACCAAGCTCGTCGAAGACGCCCGCTTTTGGAGTAAACTCTCGAAGAGCGATATCCCCGGCGAACCCTTTCATCCCGCCAGGATACTCTACTATTTCAGCGTCCACCTGCGCATTGTGGAGCGAGCGGCGCTGCTCGTCGATATTACTCCACACGTCGAGGCCAAGCGCGCCGCGCTCGCGTGCTACCGCTCGCAACTCGTCGACAATCAAACCGCCGACAAGCCCGGCGTCATCGACGCCGTCATCGACCGCAACCGTTACTGGGGCATCCAGGCCGGAGTCGGAGCCGCCGAACCGTTCGCAAGCCGCGAACCCGTCGCACTCGCGTCGTTCGACCATCTGCTCCTGTAGAGTGGAGGCCCGCTCTACTTTCTCAATCACGCCCAACGAACACGCTCAGCCCGCCTTCTTCGCGGGGACTTCCTTCGTCGGCGGAGTGGAGCTCGACGGCACGGTGCGCTTCACGCTCGCGGCCTCGCGGCGAGCCTCCAAAAGTTTCTTTTGAGTTTCGTCGAGCACCCCTTCGCAATCCTTGATCATTTGGACGTTGAGAGCCGTGATTTGTTTCTCCAATTCGCGCAACTTTTCGTAATGCTTCGCCCGAATTTTGTAAATCCGCTCGCGCTGCTCGGGTGTAAGTCCAATCTGACCAAAATAGTCGGGAACGCGACGGGCGGGGTCAAACACGCGCTTCGGCGACGCCGATTTCGTCGTTGTCTTCGCGTCTTGAGCGGAGGTCGGCCACGCGCTCGAACCTAAGAAACACGCAGGCAAGAAAAAAAGAGCGCAGAGACGCGGCAGGAACTTCATCGGATGAACCTCAACCTTGAGTGGAGAGTCGTACGTGGAGAACCACTTTAAACCCGCGTGGCCGGAGGCGTCGACCTCCAGCTCAGATCAGCATTAGGATGATACGACAATCCTAGGCTCGATGCGAATGTGCGGTTATTCGCGTTTACCGGATGCAACATCGTCCCGACGCCACTTCCCGCCGGCATTTTCGATGCGGGATGATACGATTGAAGGCTAATCGCCGCTTTCCGTTTCGCATCGACGTCTCCGCGGGCACGCCTGCCATGATCCGAATCAGCGCCTTCGCCGACGAAATCTCGCAAGACCCCGTCGAGCAAATCGACGTGCTCGAACGGCTCGGAATCAAGCACATCGAGTTCCGCGCGATCCACGGCGTCAACGTCGCCGACCTCGCCGAGGCCAAGCACCGCGAGTTCCGCTCGCTCCTGCACGGACGCGGCTTCGAGTTGAGCGCGATCGGCTCCCCCATCGGCAAGATCAAAGTGACCGACCCCTTCGAACCGCACCTGGAGAAGTTCGACCACGTGCTGCATTTGGCGTCGTTCTACAAGACGCCGCGGATTCGGATTTTCAGCTTTTATATGCCGCCGGGCGAAAACCCCGCAAAGCATCGCGACGAGGTCCACAGCCGGATGAAAGCGCTCGTCGCGCGCGCCGCCGATCACGGCGTCATGCTCCTGCTCGAAAACGAGAAGGACCTCTACGGCGACACCGCGCCGCGCGTCCTCGACCTGATCGCAACCATCGACTCGCCGTTTCTCACGCACGCCTTCGACCCCGCCAATTACCTCGAGGTCGGGCAGTCGATCGACGACGCCTGGACGCTCCTCCGCGGCGTTGTAACCCATTTCCACATCAAGGATTACGACGTCCAATCGAAGCGAAACGTCCCCGCCGGCGAAGGGCAAGGGCAGTTTCCGAGATTACTCCGAGAGGCGGCCGCCGCAGGTTACGAAGGCTTCTGCACCCTCGAACCGCACCTCATCGAGGCGGAGAAAATGTACGGGTACACCGGACCGGTTCGTTTCACCGACGCCGCGCACGCCTTGCAGATTATCCTCCGCGAAGCGGGCATAGCCTACGCCTGAATGGATTGGCTTGCCGGCCGCACCGCGGTTCCGGAGCACTCCTCAACGAGCATTTCCATGCGCTTCGACGGGAGGCGCGAGAGTGCGAAACTGGCCTAATCTGGCTCCGTTCGTCGAATTTTCCGCCTCGACAGGCTGCACCGTCCGTTTGACCACGAGTCCCGCGATAAACAAGCCGCCGATCACCACCACGATCGTGACGACCGTCACGCTCATCCGCAGCGCCTTGAATCCGCCCGCGTCGATAGCCTTGCGAACGCGGTGGTAGGTCAAACCCGACCACCCGGCGAGCAGGGTCCCGAGGAACAAAAAGAGCACGCCGCTGACCATGAACTCGCCGCCCGCGGGCAACCGTCCCACCGCCGGCATCACGCCCAGCGAACTGAGTTGTCGCAAAAAAAGCCCCATCCGCGCGAGCACGAAGCCGAGCCCGATCAGCCCGAGCGACGTCCGGACCCACGCAAGAAAGGTCCGCTCGTTCGCGAGATGCTCAGTCGCGTGCGATCCTGACACGAGCGAAGTTCCGGAGCCAGGTCGATCGCCCATCAGTCGCCCCCTCGACCCGAAACAAGCCTCGGACGACATCGGGCGCGCAGCAGGCTTCGCCGGCAGGGTCAGGGTGGGTGACGGGATTCGAACCCGCGATGTCCAGATCCACAATCTGGTGCCTGAATCGCGCAAGTCTACTAGAAACAAGACTTTGCATCGCGAGTCACGCGGCGTTGGCGCACATTTGGCGCACGACACGCGTCAAACCGACCCGATTCTAGCCGAAGTCGTCGAGAACTGGAACCACTTGCCCGACGCGGTCCGCGCGGGGATTCTCGCGATGGTTCGAGCGAGCCGCCGGAACTGACATGAAAGGAGCCGAGAGATTCGACAGACAACCACCCTGGAGGGCATGGAGACGACTTGAAGAGCGATTGTGCTCCCCACTGCTCGTTACTCAAAATACTCAATACACTCGAAACCCCTCTCGGGTCGAAGAATAGTCACCTGACCGGCCTAACCGCTAGGCTTGATGTCGAGTTCGGTACCGAGACTATCGGCATACACATAATTACGGGATGTAAGAGTTCTTAAGCGGGTGAAGTTCTAGTACTACAGTTGCGCTTCAATCAAGGCGAGTGGCCGCGTGCCCTGTAGTGGCATCTCATGGCGGCGGCTTGGTGTCCGCGTTGCCAGGTCGACCAGGCGAGCCAATGCTCCGGCGTCGTCGCCAAGGGCCAAACCACCTGCATCAGCAGGCGCCGCACTTCGGGGACCGTCAGCGGGATCAGCGCGGCGAGGCGGCGCTTTTTGGGGGCGGCTCGGACGCCGAAGAACGCAACACCTCCAGGAAGGCGTGCGCGAACAGCGCCAAGGTGATGTGTCGGTGCCAACCGTCCCAACTGCGCACTTCGTAGTCGTCCAACCCCACCTCCTGCTTGGCCTGCTCAAACGCCGACTCGATCGCCCACCGGCAGCCGGCGACGCGCACCAGCTCGTCGGGCGTGGTGCCGTGCGGAAAGCGGCACAGATAATAGGCCCGTTCGGCGGGGTCGGCGACCGAACGCCGTACCAGGAGCCCTTTGCGCGCCTCCTCGTCCGACTGGAACGGGAACTCGATGAATGCCCAGTCGTAGAGGCGCCGGCCCTTCGAGCCCGCCCCGCAGCTGAGGCGTTGCCAAGCGTCGTCGTTCAGATCGGAGGCAAAGCCATCCACCCGCGCGTAGCAGCCGCCCAAGAAGAGTCGCTGCGCCGAGGAGACCGCCACCACGTAACCGAGGCCGGAGCCTTCGATCAGGCGCCGGAACTTGTGGTCGGAGCCGTAGACCTCGTCGGCCGTGACCCACCGCGCCGGCACGCCCGCCTTCAGCGCGCGGCTCAGCATGATTCGAGCCATTTCTGGCTTGGTCGCGAACACCGTTTTCTCGGGAATTCCCGCCTCGCGACAGCGCGGTCGATCATCGGTCCACGCCTTCGGAAGATACGGCGCGCGATCGATGAACGCCGTCCCTTTCGAGGAACGATAGACCAAGAAGACGCCGATCTGAGCGTTCTCGATTCGGCCCGCCGTCCCGCTGTACAGCCGCGCGACGCCGGCGGATTTGGCCCCCTTCTTGAGGAACCCCGTCTCATCGACGATCAGCACCCCGTCGGGCTCGCCCAAGTACTCAACGACATAGCTGCGCAGGTCGTCGCGGACCGCGTCGGCGTCCCAACGGGCGCGGCCCAGGGCCGCTGGATTCCGTGCGGCGTGGCGTCGCCGACGGCCTCGGCGAGTTGCCAGGAGTTCTTCCGCTCCACGCGGCCCATGAGCCCGCGGAGATATCCCTCGGCGCGGAGCCGGAGATCCTTCCTCGCGAACCGGGGCTCGAGACGCGCGAGCAATTCGCGGAAGCGAAAGTCCCAGTTGCCGAACACCGCGCGGCTCATCATCCTTGACCTCCCCGGAGGCCGCGGAGGTTACCGAATCAGGTCATCCCGGTAAAGCGCAACTGTAGTACTAGACCACGGCGTAACTCGCTCCTCTGCTGATGCTTCGAACGTCGACGGCCACACAGTTCGTCGCGTCTACACATCGACTACGTCAACGTTTTCATCGATCACGAAAGACGTTCTCCGATAGCGGCCCCCCCGTTTCAAGCCCAAGGCAATCATCCCGCGCGGTCGTGATTCGCCGCCGACGCCCCGTTCAGGTCCCGTCGCGTTAACCTATTCAATGCCGTCCCGGCTCGCACCTCGGAACCCCTGACAGCCCCCTGCCGTGCGGCAACGCGACCCCAGAACAGGCCGTCGGCGAAACACGACCGCGGAAGGGAAAACAGAACAAAATGCCTACAGGCGTCTCCCCTTATTTCGCTAAGGCGACAATTTCACCGGGAAATCGGCTGATGGAGCGGGATCGCCATCGTCCCTAAGAGTCGGGCGACTGAGCCGTCAATGACTTAACCACGGATGATTTGGTGATCGGTTAAGACTCCCGTTGGGAGTCGAGTGTCGCGCCGTTTCGACGATGAATTCGCTGGTCTTCTCGAAACTCGTCCGCTATGTGTCATCATCATGCAACGACATCGATCCAATCCGCCATCGGACCCATTCCCGGGGTTGATCTTCACTTCCCTGATCAGTGCACCGTAGCTGTCGGGCTCGCCGAAGAGGTTCGCGAGGAGCACCGGCCACGATGCGGTTCTTGCCGTCGTTATCACCATCGCTTGGGGCACGTTTTTCTTCTGGAACGACATCGCGCGGCGTTACCCATCGATCCATCGGGTACTGCGCACGATTCTGCGATTCCTGGGCGTCGGGTTCGTGATCGGACTCTATGGGACTGCGGCGTACCTCATCGCGATCAAGTAACCATGGTTTGCCCGTCGTAGAAAATCGACGTCGAGTGCGCCAACGCGCCGGCGCAAAGTTCCACTGAGAACGTCGCGCATCGCTCAAGGATTCGCTTTGTTAATATCCTCACGGGCTTTCACGTGAGGCCAAGGGGTGGCCGAGCGGACGTCGGGGTTCGGCGTTAGCGGTCCAGCCGGACTTTATACGACTCGTCGCTGAATCGCTGCCTCTCCCGAGGATCGTCGACAATCGGCCCGTATCGGCTCGTTTGGAAGAGCAGATGGCTTATTTTGCACACACTGTTGATGGTGGTTTGGAGAAAGGTCAATTACTCTCTGACCATCTGCTTGGAGTGGCAAGGGGTGCCAAGCAAAGAATGGAAGCCGCGCTCCCCGAGCGCGTTGAAATAGCGAAAGCGGCTTGGGTTGCAGGACTGCTCCATGATGTCGGGAAGTATCGAGATGGGTTCATTCGGTATCTCCAATCTCAACAAGTGCCCGGAGTTGAACGCTTCCACAAGGAGGCCGGTGCGGCATGGGCCGAGACTTTGCGTCTAGAGCCGCTGGTGTCCGCGATTCTTGGACATCACGGAGGAATGCTCGATAGATCCAAGCAGGAGGATTCATTGGACGGTCCGGCCGGCCGCAAAGCTTTAGACTCGATTCGCGACCGAGCCCTCAGCGATTGCCCAGCCTTGGTGGTTTTGGGTTCGGGACCGGCAAGCGCTTTTAATGCCTTAAATGACCTGGATTTGGAATTCGTCACGCGGCTCGTGTTCAGTTGTCTTGTCGATGCGGACTGGACCGACACGGGCTGCCATGAACGCGCCGCAAAGGGGCTCCCGCTCGACCCGGTTCCTCCTGCTTTTGTCGCCGAGGAATGGTTATCGACGCTGCTTGCGCATCTTGCAGAGAAGCGAAAGGACTCCAGGGGTGGCCCGGTCGCCGACGTACGGAAGGAAGTCCTGGAGCATGCTCTCGAAGCCGCCGCGCGTCCTGCCGGTTTCTTCACGCTCACGGTTCCCACCGGGGGGGGCAAGACGCTCTCGGGATTGGCTTTCGCGCTCGCTCACGCAAGGACTCACGGCCTAAGACGCATCATCTACGTCGTCCCCTATCTGAGCATCCTGGAGCAAAACGCTGCCGCAATCCGCGCGGCCGTCGGTCTTAGTCGCGACGATCCGATCGTCTTCGAGCATCACAGCCTCGCGGATGTTGGAACCCCCTCAAAAGGAGCCGAAGAAACCCGGCTCGATGATCCCTCGCGGCGCGCCGAGAATTGGGACGCTCCGATCATCATCACGACCAACGTCATGTTTCTTGAGAGTCTATTCTCGAATCAACCGCGACGCTGTCGCAAGCTCCACAACATCGCCCGCAGCGTCATTATTCTGGATGAGTGCCAGAATCTCGCGCCGGCACTTCTATCACCCACCTGCGCCATGCTGAAGCAGCTCGTGAAGATCCTGGGGTGTTCGGTAGTCTTCTCTACGGCGACTCAGCCGACCTTGAATCATCGCAAATTGAACTCGGACGCGATCACCGACGCCCGCGAGATTGTGCCGAGTAGTCTCAACCTCTTCAATCGTCTCGATCGAGTGCGTGTCGAATGGCCGATGCGGGGAGCGCCGCTCGACTGGACTGCGATCGCGTCTCGAATGTGCTCCCAAAAGTCCGCTCTCTGCATCGTGAACTCGCGGCGGGCGGCGCGCGAGCTTTTCGAGCAGGTAAAACACGTCGAGCCCGAGGGTTGCTTTCATCTTTCGACTTCCATGTGTCCGCGCCATCGCTGGGAGATTCTCGCTGAGTTGCGACGTCGACTCGGCAATGGGGTCGCTTGTCGGCTTATCTCAACGCAACTGATCGAAGCCGGGGTCGACGTCGACTTTCCCTTGGTCTTCCGAGAAATGGCGCCGCTTGACTCGATCATCCAAGCCGCGGGGCGGTGCAATCGCGAAGGAAAGCTTCCGCCGCCCGGCGGACACGTTATCGTCTTCAGGAGCATGGCCGCCGCGGCGAACGACCGACGCTACTATCCCAACGACCTCTGGTACAAGGCTGGACGAAGTGTTCTTGAGACACGGTTGGACTCTTCGAAGCCCCCGCCCGACATCTCGGATCCGGCCTCCATCGAGGATTACTTTGAACGGATTTACAATACCGGCAATCTCGACGAACGCGGATTAAGAGGGTGCCGAAAGGATTCCCGTTTCCGGACTGTTGACGAGAGCTATCGCCTTATCGATGACGTCGGGCTCTCAGCAGTCGTACCCACGTGGACTGAGCATGCCCTAGAAATCGAGGACCTCATCGCTGCATTCGAGCCGACTCGGGTCGGGTTCCGATCGTTGAGTCCTTTCCAGGTCAACATGCGTTGCGATCCGCGCCAGCCGCCGACCGGTACCGTCGAGGAGAAACCCGGCCTATTTGTCTGGCGTGGTCGCTACGACGCCGACATCGGCTGGACCGACGAGGCCGTCGACGAGCACTGGGTCGTTTGAGCCCGAGAGTAGCAGACTTTCGCTCGATATTCGGCCGAGATCGGGCCTGTCCGCCCGGTTAGGAAAACGGTCTCGGTGTCCGTGTGGAGCTGCGATAAGTAGCATCTTGACAATAGTGTACGGATGTCTCAGTCTATACACACGTCTCAACTCAGTCCGTGACTCCGTTGAGGTCAACTCTCGCTGGGTCTTGCCGAGTTGAATCAAAGAATCCGCATGAACTCGAAATTCATGCGGAATTCTGTGTTATCTCGTCAAAACGAACTGATTTCAATCCGCGTGCCTAGGACGCGAGCACGAGTGACATCATTCGGAAGAACCCGGAGGTTCTCCAGACTGTGTTCAGTTAGTTTAACGAATAACAAGAATTCGCAAAAGCTGTATTGACAAAAAAGACTCGCTCTCACCACGATCGAATACTCTCTTCGATGCACACAGTCCTCCCTCCCACGTTCGCATAACCTAGTCCCCCGGGATCGCCAAACTGAGTCTCGGCAGGTCCTGTCGTGTTTCAGCCAACCGAGCCAATTTCAACATCAGTGGTGGAACTTCTCTCATGCAAACAGTCTCTCTAAAAGCCTGGGGCGAGTACGCACTCTTCTCTCGTCCGGACCTGAAGGTCGAACGACTTTCATATGCGTTGATGACACCCTCGGCGGCGCGGGGAGTTCTCGACGCCATTCTCTTCCGACCGCAAATGAGGTGGCACGTCCGCAAAATCACTGTTCTGAAGCCCGAGTTCCCGCCGGGTTATCCCGAGGCGTCACGACAGCGAACCTACCGCCTCGTCGGGGTGAGACGAAACGAAATTCAAGGGAAAATCTCGACGAGGAAGGCCGAAGCTTGGATCAAGAAGCCGTCCGACTTCGCGCCGTATCTGGTTGACTCCGCGGGGCGGGACGGTCCCCAAGGTGAGAATCGAACGCAGCGCAACAGTCTGATCCTTCATCACGTCGCGTATCGAATCGACGCCTCACCCGTGTTGACCTCGAAGGCCAACCTTCCCAGAACGCGGCCTCGCGATGACGAGCCGGAGGGGCCGGATACGACGACAAAGTATGCCGAGATGTTTCGGAGAAGAGTCCGAAAGGGCCAGTTTTTCCACGCGCCTTACTTTGGTTGTCGGGAATTCGTCTGCCGCTTCGCGGAACCGGATGGATCGGAAGTGGTTCTCTCGGACTGGAACGAGTCTCTCGGCTTGATGCTGTACGACATCCGTTACGGCGATGACGGCATCAACCGTCCGGCGTTCTTCCGTGCCGAGGTCGTCAACGGCGTCTTGCATTGCGACACCGACGCGACCGGGCCAAGCGGACAACCACCCGTACGCGTGATCGGTTGGGACGAAAGCGGGGTGGAGGGATGATTCTCCAGCGACTTTATGAACTCGCCGTCCGTGAGCAACTGCTCGACGACCCTGCATTTGAGAAGCTCGGAGTCAAGATCTCGATCAATATCAGTGACGCCGGTGAGTATCTGGGATTAAGCGAATTGATCGGCACCTCTTCCCCTCGCGTGCCGGGTGCGAAAGCTCCTCTTAACCGAGGAATGGAGCTCCCCGTGCCGGTGGCGCACGGATCTCCGAACTCGGCCGGTTTCGCCAGATTCTTCGCCGATACCCTTTCGCGAGTGCTACCGATTTCATTCGACCTCGACGATCCCGAAGGCCCGGGCTCGGTGTCCGAACGCGAGAAGCGCGCCCGCAGTCGAGCCACCTTCTGGAGCCAAATTGATCAGGCGGCCGAGTCGACCGACGACCCCGCTTTGAGGGCCGTGCAGGCGTTCGGGCGTCAACTCGTCAACGACGCCGATGTTTCGAGCCGGATCAATGCCGACGCCTCCTCGATGGGTGCGACGGCCGCCGACCGCTGCACGTTCGCATGGGACGACGACGGCGGCACGACGATCCTTGAACGCGAGCAGGTCAAATCCTTCTATCGCTCCTTCTATGAATCGGAACGGAGAAAAAAGGTGGAAGCCGGAGCCGTCGGCGTCTGCCAAGTCATCGGGGAAGTCGTTCCGCTGCCCACGACGCATCCGATGAAAATTCAGGGTATTCCCGGAGGTATGCCCACTGGGGTTAGTCTAGTGTCCTATGACAAAGATGCGTTTCAGAGCTACGGACTCGATGGTACGGCCAACGCCGGCGTCGGCTATCGCGCGGCCGACGGCTATTGTCGGGCGTTGACGGCACTCCTTCAACAGACTCTCGAGGGGAATCCGAAGTCCTGCCTGCGCGTCGGCAAGACGGCGTTCCTCATCTGGACTCGCGACCCTGACGACCTCGCCTCCGGCATCGTTCGCTCGCTCACGGACCCCACAGTCGACTCCATCGAGGCTATCAAGGTCGACCCCCGCGCGGCGGGCAAGGGACGCGACGAAATCCATCGCGCCGCGGCTTTGATCGGCTCGGCCCATTCAGGAAAGAAGACGAGCGGTCCCAAGGAGCCGAATCGGCTGTACTGCTTGGCGCTGTCGGCAAACGCCGCGAGAGCCATCGTGCGCGACTACCTGGACGTACCCCTCAACGAAGCGACGACAAACCTTGTCCGTTGGTTCGCGGAGCTTGCGATCGTGCGGCGGGAGTCGAAGGGCGCAATCTCGACGTCGAGCGCCTTTCCGCTCTGGCTCTTGGCCGCCGCCACCGCTCGCACTGCCGATGACGTCAATCCAGATTTTTATCCTTTGCTCTTCTCGGCGGCCCTCCGCGGGCCGGCCGCCCCGCTTCCCGACTCGATTCTCGTCGCCTGCCTCCGGCGCAACGGCGCCGAGGCATCACAAGTCCTGTTCAACTCTCCCCGCATGGCCTTGATCAAACTCTTCCTTCTTCGGAGGAATCAACTCGTGACTGCGGCTCTCGATGAAGCCAATACGAACCCCGCCTATGTCTGCGGCAGGCTCCTCGCAATCTTCGAGGAAATCCAGTACGCGGCCCTCGGTAACGTCAACGCGGGTGTCGGCGACAAGTTCTACGGCATTTTCAGCGCTACACCTTCCATGGTCTTCGGCCGGCTCGTCGACAATGCGAACAAGCATCTTCGGAAAATCCGAGGCGAGAACCCAGGCGCTTCATTTGCCCTCAGAAAACGCCTCGCCCGGGTCATGGAGCTCATTCCACCCAACAAGCTCCCGACGGGAGTTCTTCCTCCGCTCGAACAGGGTTTCTTCGCGCTCGGTTACTACCACCAGCTCAACGACAAGATCCAGGGGATCAACGAACGAAAAGCCGCCGCCGCGATGATCTCTGATTCCGTCGAAAACCCCGATTCTTGAAGCCATTGATCCTTTACGACGAACCCGCCTCAATTTCCAGGAACCCGCCCCATGACCGCAACGACCTCGATCGTCGATCGCCGTTACGACTTTGTCCTCCTCTTCGACGTCACTGACGGGAATCCGAACGGCGATCCCGATTCGGGAAATATGCCTCGCGTCGACCCACAGACGCGCCAAGGGATCGTTACCGACGTCTGTCTGAAGCGAAAGATCCGCAATGCGATCTCGTTGCTCGGAGAAGGCCGAGAAGGCTACGAAGTCTATTTCCAGACTCAGGATGCCGTCTACGAGAAGCGAATTCTCAACCTCCAACACCAGCGTGCCTACGATGGGTTGGGTCTTGAGTTCAAGAAAATGGACAAGAAGGCCGCCAAGGCCGAGTCCGACCCCAAGTCCAAGGCCGACAACACCGCCAAAGCGCGCGATTGGATGTGCCAAAACTTCTTCGACATCCGAGCATTCGGCGCGGTCATGACCACGGGGGTCAACTGCGGACAGGTGCGCGGTCCTGTCCAAATCACTTTCTCAAGATCAATCGACCCCGTGCTGCCGCTCGACTACGCCATCACGCGCAAGTCGGTCACTACGGAGGAGGACGCGAAGAAGCAGGCGGCGGGAGACGGGAACATCACCGGCACGATCGGTCGCAAGGACAACATCCCGTACGGCCTTTTCCGTTGCTCGGGATTCATCAACCCCTATCTCGCCAAGCAGACCGGGTTCAACAGCGACGATCTCGACATGCTTTGGCAATCACTCAAGGGGTTGATCTGGGAAATCGATCGCTCCGCAAGTCGCGGACTCATGTGCACGCGAGCACTCTTCGTCTTCGAACACGCCTCGGCGCTCGGTAACGCGCCCGCGCACGAGCTTTTCGATCGCATCGTGATCGACCCGCTCGGAGACGCCGTCGCGCCGCGCGCGTTCGCCCAATATCGCGATCGCATTCATGTGCATGTCGACCATCTTCCCGACGGCGTGATACTCCACCGCTTCGTGGACCCCACCTCATGACCGGCCTTGAACAATCCGCCGAGGGCGACGACTACCCGCCGCTCTCGGCTCTCAATCATCTCCTCTTTTGTGAGCGACGCTGCGCGCTGCTGCGCATCGACCGCGTCTGGGTCGACAACGTTCACACCATAGGCGGGACTGTCGCACACCATCGCGCGCACGAGGTTTCCGAGCGCTCGCGATCATCCCATCAAGTCATTTGTGGACTTCGTCTGGTCAGCCGCCGTCTTCGGCTTACCGGAGTCGCCGACGTCGTCGAATTCCTCCGACCGAACCCTGACCTACGCGAAACTCCCTTCCCGGTCGAGTACAAACACGGCCGTCGCAAGCGTTGGGACAACGACGATGTCCAACTCTGCGCGCAGGCGATTTGCCTTGAGGAGATGCTCGGCGTCGACGTTCCGGCGGGAGCGATCTATCACGTGAAAAGCCGCGGTCGACGCCGTGTCGAGTTCTCGACCGAACTGCGCTCCAAGACCGAGCGGGCCGCGGGGCGCCTTCATGCGCTCCTGGCCGCGGGGCGAATTCCAGCACCCGAACTCAAGCCTCGTTGTCGGGGATGCTCGATTCGCGGCGTCTGTTTGCCGGAGATCTTCAGTCGGCCCGACCGCGTCGAACAACTCGCACGCGGTCTTTTCAAGGCGAATCTCTCCGACCCCTCGACATCCACTCCCTGAGTACACCGTCATGGACGTTCATCTGAACACGCTTTATGTGACGACTCCCGGCTCTTACCTCCGTCGCGACCGCATGAACGTTGTCGTCGAGATCGACAAGAACCCGAGAGGCGCCTTCCCTATTCACCACTTGGAGGGAATCGCGCTCTTCGGACGCGTCATGGTCAGTTCGGCGGTCATGGCTTTCTGTCAGGAATCCGCGATCCCCATCACCTTCCTTTCCGAGTCGGGCCGATTGCTTGCCAGGGTCGACGCCCCGCGCTCCGGCAATGTGCTCTTGCGCCGCGAGCAGTTTCGGCTCGCCGATCGACCAGATGCCTGCGCCCACCTCGCCCGCTCGTTCGTCGCCGGCAAGCTCCACAACGCCAGAAACACGCTCCTCCGCGCCGCGCGGGACACCGCCGAACCAGTGGATCGTGCTTCCTTTGAAAAGGCTGCGTCGATGATCGCCGGGCACATTGAAGACCTACCGACGGCAACTTCCACTGACGCCATTCGAGGTCACGAGGGAGACTCCGCCCGCGTCTATTTCGAAGTCTTCCCGTCACTGATACGGCAGCCGCGACGCGCGGACTTCCCCATGAAGGGGCGGTCTCGTCGTCCGCCGCTCGATCGCGTCAACGCTATGCTCTCGTTCACCTATGCCTTGCTGCAAAATGACTGCCTCTCGGGACTCGTTGCCGCCGGACTCGATCCCGACGTCGGCTTTTTGCACGTCGACCGACCCGGTAGGCCGAGTCTTGTCCTCGACCTTGTCGAAGAATTCAGAACCTTGGTCGCCGACCGACTCGTGCTCGCCTTGATTAATCGTCAGCAAATCACATCCGCTCACTTCGTTGACCGCGACGGCGGATCGGTGGAAATGACCGTGGACGGCAGAAAAACGCTCATTCAGGCCTTTGTCGCGCGGAAACGCGAACTCGTGCGGCATCCTCTCCTGGAAGCCGAGGTGAAAATCGGGCAACTCCCCTTCCTTCAGGCCAAGTTGCTCGCCCGGCAAATCCGCGGTGACTGCGAGACGTACATCCCGTGCGTCCTCAAGTAAGCAGGCGTTCTTCATCATCGTTTACCTCTACTTCCATGAGTCGACGTCAATGCTCTACGTGATCGCTTACGACGTCTCAACAGTCACTCCCGAGGGGAGACGTCGCCTTCGCAAGGTTGCGCAGGCATGCAAAAACTACGGTCAACGCGTCCAGAAGTCCGTGTTTGAATGCCTGGTCGGGCCGCAACAATGGCTGCTCCTCCAGAACGACCTTCTGGAGATCATTAATCCGAACGAGGACAGCCTGAGGATCTATCCCCTCGACGAGAACGTCCGGCGAAAAATCGAGCATCTCGGCAAGAATGAGCCGATCGATTTCGAAGGACCGCTGATCATTTAGCCCGAATCGGTAAGATGATCTCGCGGCAACTCGCAATTGGTCTGATCTTTGACAATTCGACAGGTTTTGAATGGAAGATTCTCCGTTTTACGATATGATATTTACTGGAAGCCGCGAACCTGGTGCTGTCCTTGAAACACGGGGGGGTTCGCGATCATCGCAAGGAGAACCTGCAAACCATGTTACGTCGGGCTTCGTCTGACGTCATGTCTCGACGAGAGAACCAGTCTTGCCTCTTCGCGGAAACCGGCTTGCAACCGACGTTTCGCCACGCTCTTAGGACGAGGCACTTCCTCCCGGCCTAACCGCCGGGAGCGGATTGAAACCCATAGCGCGGGAAGCGTTCTA
>JAJYDB010000370.1 GCA_021777845.1 Planctomycetota bacterium | reverse complement strand
CGGTGAACCCGGAGCCCCGGCCGCCGCCGGGCCGCTCGAACGCCCAGGCCAGCGTCTCTTCGCGACCTTTCGCCGCGACGATGTGCGCGTACGGGCCGCGCGGCGACGCGCTCACCCCCTGCCGGGTCTTGTCGTCGGGCTTCGCGACGATGATCGGCGTCAGCCCTTGGGGATGTTCGTCGAAGCGGATGTTGAAGTACCACTCGTCGTTGACGTGAAACGGCTTCACGCCGCGGGTGATCGGGTGTTCGGGCAGACTCTTGACGTCGGCCACCCAGTGCGGATTGGTCGAAAAGCCGCTCTCGTAATACCCGCCGAGCCAGTCGAGGAACGCGTTGCCGGGCTTGCCCTTCGGCACCTCGACGGCGTAATGCAGGCAGACGAGGCCGACGCCCGCGTCCATCATCGAACGCATTTTCTCCATCCGCTCGGGGGTGCGAATCATCGGGTGCCCGCCGCCGCCGTCCATGAAGAAGACGACCGACTTCGCCCCCTCGAAGACGCTTTCGTCCTTCGGCCATCCCCCCGCGACGAAGACCGGCTCGACGCCGTCGATCTCCTGCAGGCACTTCACGATCAACTTGCAGCCGGCGTTGAATTCATGGTCGCCCGGGCCGTGACTCGGCGTGCCCGCGATCACGACGATTTTGTCGGCGGCGTCGGTCGCGGCGGTCAAGAGCGCGAACGCGGCGCAAGCGGCCGCCCAGTGCGTGAGTTTCATCGGTCCGGAGCCTCGCGGTGGTCAACGATCAAAAAGTGGTACGTGCGGTGATCGAATCACGGGTGCGGGGTTCGCGCGGGCCGACGCGCCGCCCCCGCGCGTGCGGACGGAGGCGGGCGTCGGGAACGCGTTGCGAGGCGACGTCAGACGACGGCGCCGCTGCCGGGGACGGCGACCGGCGGGATCGCGATCGGTCCGAACGCGAGCTTCGTCGGCATCAGCGAGACCTTCGAGTTCAAGGCCTCTTCCCAAGTGACGGCCTTGCCGGTGTAGGCCGACATCCGGCTCATGATCGCGGTGAGCGTGCTTTCGGCGACGGTGCGCAGCTCGTTGAGCGGCTTGCCGGCGCGGATGCTCGCGATCAGGTCGATGTGCTCCTGCTCGTAAGGATTCTTCTGGCCGCCGCGGAACCGCCACTTCGTCTTGCCGCCCGAAGAGATCCGCATGCCGTTGCTCGCCCAATCCCCCTTCGTGCCGACGACGGCCTCCGAGACGTTGTTCTCGCAGCCGTCGATCTGGCGCGACATGCTCATCACGTGCACGCCCTTCGGGTACTCGAGGTCGACCGCGAAGTGATCGAAAATGTTGCCGAAATCAGGCTGAACCCGCACCTGACGGCCGCCCATCGCCACCGCGCGCTCCGGGTGCGAGCCAAGCGCCCAGTTGATCACGTCGAGGTTGTGGACGTGCTGCTCGCAAATGTGGTCGCCCGAAAGCCACGTGAAGTACAGCCAGTTGCGGATCTGCCACTCCATGTCGCTCCAACCGTGCGACTTCTGCTCGGCCAGCGAGTGGCTCCACAGGCCGCCTTGATTCCAGTAGCAACGGCCGCCGACGATCTCGCCGATCTCGCCGCCGTGGACCCGCGACATCGCCTCGAGGTAGCTCTTCTCGTGGCGACGCTGCGTCCCCGCGACGACCGCCAGCCCCTTCTTCTTCGCCTCGTCGGCCGCCGCCAACACCTGACGAATCCCCGGCGCGTCGACCGCGACCGGCTTCTCGGTGAACAGGTGCTTGCCCGCTTTGATGACCGCTTCGATGTGCGTCGGCCGGAAGCCGGGCGGGGTCGCCAAAATCACGAGGTCAACGCCGCTGTCGATCAGTTTTTGATACGCGTCGAAGCCGGTGAAGCAGCGGTCATCGGTCACCGCGAACTTGTCGCCGAGCTTCGCGAGGTTCGACTTGCAGCCGTCGAGCCGGTCGGGAAACATGTCGGCCATCGCATACAGCTTGACGTTCGGCGCCGCCGTGACGCACTGTTCCGCCGCGCCGGTGCCGCGACCGCCGCAGCCCACGAGGCCGACCTTGATGAGGTCGTCGCCGCCCGCGTACGCCCCCGCGGGCCTCGACAACAACGCCGCGCCCGCGACTCCCGCCGCGACCGCGCTCGACGTCTGAAGGAACTCGCGACGCGTGTTTTCGCCTGCCTTCGCCGCACTCATGCGTTCGTCTCCTCGGGAAAGGTTGGGGTTGTGGAAACCGCCGCGGGAGGGAGGATTCCCACGGCCTCGAACACCTCGGTCGGGCATTGCGCCCAACCGCGCCTCGTTCTCGATGCGGGCAATGCCCGCGCTCGACCGACGACCTTCTTGACAGCTTAATGGTCCGCCTTGAATTTGACGACGGGGGACTTCAGCCCGCGCAGATTTTCTTGCTCGGACAGCGGCGAAACCACCCGGAACCCCACGAACGTCGCGTCGGTGTGCCACCAAATCGACTGCGGACGCTGCGGATCCTGCACGCTCCACTCGAGGTTCGAAGCCCGCCGCGCCGCCGAGCGCAGCTTGTCCGCGTCGTCGTCCCACGAACCGCCCCGCGCCACATAAGGATACTCCTTCGCGTCCGGAATCAACACCGGCTGCTTGGCGGTTCCGAGCGCGGCAAGCCGCGCGTACACGTCGGGCGAATAATGATCGAGGCACCACTCGGCGACGTTCCCGTGCATGTCGTGCAGACCCCACGGGTTCGGCTTCTTTTTGCCGACGAGCTGCGGCTTCTCGGAGTTCTCGACGTACCACGCGTAGTTGTCGATCGAGCCGACGTCGCCGAACGAGTACGCCGTCTTCGTGCCGGCGCGGCAGGCGTATTCCCACTCGGCCTCGGTCGGCAGTCGATACAGCCGGCCGGTCTTCTCGCTGAGCCAACGGCAGTATTCCATCGCCGCGTGGTGCGTGATGCAGATCACCGGCTGGCCGCTCCGCCCCATGCCGAACGTCGGGTCGGCGTACGGTTTCGTCGGCCTCGAGACCGCGTCGGCGCGCTTCTCGCCCGCGGGCTGGGCCGCCCGGTCAACCTTCAACTCCTCCTTCTTCTTGAGGTCGCGGGCGAAAGCGTAGATGTCGTATTCGTCCCACGTCACCTCGCACTTGCCCATCCAAAACGGAGCGAGCTCCACCTTGTGGACCGGCCCCTCGTCGGCCGCGCGTTTCGGTTCGTCGACGGGGCTGCCCATCTCGAACGTCCCGCCGGGGATCGGCAGCATCTCGAACTGGACGTCGGAGCCGGGAATCGTCTGCGTGAACGCCCGCATCGACCGCGCGTCGCGGGGCGCCGCCGCAGCCGGCGCGACCGCCGTCTGCCCGCGCGCACTCGCGACACACAGCGTAATGGCCAGGCCCCACGCCGCGACGGGATGGATCGCAGGCCGGGCGCGGGTTAAAGTCAAGG
>JAJYDB010000369.1 GCA_021777845.1 Planctomycetota bacterium | reverse complement strand
ATTTCCGAGATCGGACCGCCGCCCGAGGTCGCGAACGTACGTCCGTTCCACTTATAGGCTTGCAGCGAGGTCATATTCGGATAGTCGAGGTGGGCGTTAATGAGTTGGTTGACGACGTTCACGACCGGCGCGCCGGGTGGAGGCTGGTCGCTGTTTGGGTCGGCGACGGCGATCGAGCCCGGCTGCATGTGGAGCCGCGCTACGGGGTCGTTGACGGTCGTGAAGGCGGTGTAGTTGACGCCGGGGGCGCGTGCCGCGCCGGTCATCGGGGAGCCGTAGGTGACGACGTCGGTGAAGTGGTAGCTGTAGAAGCGCGCGTCGGGGTAGCTGCTCTGCAAGGAGGGGTCGATGTGCAGCGCCCGATACTGGAACCAGGCGATGTTGATGGCCTCCATCCCGCCCAGGCTGTGCCCGACGAGGATGATGTTCGCGCCGGCGGGCACGCCGTAACTCTCGATATCACCAACGATTGCGTTGAAGTAATAGTCGATCTGGCCCAAAAAGGCGAGGGTGTCGGAGATCGCCAGGGTATTGAAAACGGAGATGAGGTTGGAGGTCTGTGTGCCGGCGATCGTGACGATGTAGGTCGAGGTGGGCGTGCCGTTGAGGGTTTCTTGCCCGATGCTGATCGGTCCGAAGTTCTTGTTGTAGCCGGTCCAGACCTGGCGCGCGAGGTCTTCGGCGTTGAAGTAGGTATTGGTGGAGGTTGTGGGCGCGGAGAGCGCGACGCCGCCGGGGGAGAACGGGACGGGCTGCGCGAGTTCGAGCATGTCCGCGAGCGCCGGCGAGACAGTGGCGCCGTAGACGTTGATGACGCGCGACGCGGCGTTGCCCTGGATCGCGGGGCCGGCGACGATGCTCGCCGCGCCGGTTTGAGGGTTGATTTCGACGTCGGTGATCGACTGCCCGGAAATGCTCATCGCGTAGAGGATGCCGTTCGGTCCGTAAACCAGCCCGGAGAGGTCGGTGGGCAGGCCCGAGGCGACGTCGCGGACCGACGCGAAGGTCGGGCTGAACTCGAACAGGTTGCCGTCGCTGGTGGTGATATAGAGGTCGCCGTAGGGGTCGAAGGCGATGTCGCCCGCGGAGTGATGCGGACCAAGAATCCCGACGCCGACCTCGACCGCCGCCGCGTTCGACGGGTTTACGATATAAATGTGGTCGCCTCCCGCGGCGAAAAGCGTGCCGTCGGCGCGGTACTCGAGCGCATTCAGCGTCAAACTCGACGCGATGTTGGTGTGCACCGTGCCGATGAACGCGGTGGCGGCGGTTTGCGGATTGATCGCATCGAGATTGCCGAATTGGTCGACGCCCACCATGCCGCCGTTGGGATCCTCGGCGATGTCGCCCATGACTCCGGCTGGGAAGAGGCCGATGAACTGGGTCGCGCCGGAGTTGAGGTCGACCGTGAGCAGCTCGGCCTGGCTGTCGCAAATGTAAACCGGCGCGATGGGCCACGCGCCGTTGACTTGGTCGATGATCGACTGAAACCCCTGCATTCCGGCGGGGTCGGGCGCGCGCTGGAGCGCTCCCAGATACATGAAGTCAATCCAGCCGTCGGTCGTTCCGCCCGCGAGCCGCGGGTTTTGGAACGCCTCGGGCGATGCCGAGATTCGCCCTTTCAGGACTTGCGCGGGCATCCCCTGCTGAAGCTGCCCGGCCCAATAGCCGGCCTCGGCGGCAAGCGGGGCGCGCTGGAGGATATTGGCGTAATCTTTGGCGACTTCGACGGTGAAGTATTCGGGACTTTGCGTGAAGTCGGCGGCGGCTTGATCGAGGCTCACCCCGCCTTTGAGCGCGTTCGTCCAGGCGGTGGTCTCCGCAGGCGAGGGGCTGCGGTCGAGGAGGTCGCGGTAGGCGGAGTCGATCCAACCGACGTCGGTGCCCCCCTGGTCGTTGAAGTACTCGGTGGAGCCGACGACGTCGCCGACCATGACGTCCGTCGAAACGCCCGAGGTCAGAATTCCGGTCCACGCGGAGACTTCGGCGGGGCTCGGCATGCGTCCGAGATACTGCTCGTAGTCGGCGGCGACTTGATCGGCGGCGTATTCGGAGCTGCCGTAGATGTCGGTCGCGACGCCGTTGAACACCTGGTTGTATTGGACGCTGCCGACCAGCACGGGCGTCTGTGCCCCGGACGGACTCACCGTCGCGATGCTGCCGCGTCCGTACCAATTACCGCCCGCGGGGTCGACGAGGTCGACCTGAATGCCGTATTCGCCGTTGCTCGGGTTCGGATAAGCATGCGCGCCGTTGATCTCGAAGAGCCCCGCCGCGCCGGCGTACGGCACGATCGAGCCGGTCGAGGTCGAGCCGTCGCCCCAGTCGATCCGCGCCGTGAAGCCGGTCGGATTGGTCACGGCCTGGCCGTTGTCGCTCGCCTGGAACGTCGCGAGCTGCTCGTAGACTTGAACCTGTCCCGCGTACGAGGTGCCGGCCTCGAAAGCGCTGTTGAGCGTGACGTTGTAGCCGAGTCCCGCCGGCAACAGCCGCGGCTCAAGCCGCTCCGGCGCTCCCGGCCGGCCGACGCCGCGACGCGCGCGACCCGGCGTCGACGTCCACCCTCGGGGCGCGCCGCCTCTCGAAACGACGCTCGGGCTCATCGGGTGCGGCTCCTTGGAGGTCAATCCCAACTGCTCAATCGCCTTGAGGTCCATTTGATGGTAAACACCATCGAGATTTACGCAAGTGGGTGATTCGTGCGCGCCCGGCGCATCGCGGCGGGATTTCGAAGGCGCGCAAGCCCGGTTGGGCCGGCCGGATGCCGAAGATTCTCGACGGCTTCCCTTTTCGGTCTCAATGTCGTATAATTGCTTGGTTGGATGGGGTGGCCGGCCGCGGATCGTCGCGGAGATGCCTTGAGGAGCCGTCGGCGTATGCGTTTCGTGAAGGAGTCTCGGATCGCGGCACCGCCCGCGCGGGTGTTCGCGTTTCATGAAAGTCCGGGGGCTCTGGGCAGACTGACGCCTCCCGGCGAGCGGATCGTGGTCGAGCGCGGCGGTGAATCGTTGCAGGTGGGCAGTCGCGTGGTGTTGCGGATGTATCTCGGACCGATCCCGATGCGCTGGGTCGCCGAGCACGTCGAGTACGACCCTCCGCGGGTGTTCGCCGATCGCCAGGTGTCGGGGCCGTTCGCGTGCTGGAATCACAGGCACGTGATGCTCGACGATGGGGCGGGCGGGACCATCTTGAGGGACGAGATCGACTTCGACCCCCCTCTGGGTGCACTCGGACGGCTGCTCGCGGGCGGATTTCTGCGCAAAAAACTGGAACGACAGTTCGATTTTCGACACCAGGCGACGCGCACGATTGTTGAGTCGGGTGACTTTGAGTCGAAAGATCCGTAAACGGCTGAAATCGATCGGGGGCGGGTCGGCCGGCATGTGATCTGC
>JAJYDB010000097.1 GCA_021777845.1 Planctomycetota bacterium | reverse complement strand
GGTCGTTTTGGAGGAGTTGGCGGGCGATATCGAGGTTGACTTCGAGGGTGAGGAGGTTGGTGGAGCGGGGGGTGAGGTTGACGTGGACGACGATGGCGTGGTTGGCGGGGTTCACGTCGGGGAGGGGTTGTCCGTTGAGGTTGGCGGAGAGGAGGCCCGGGACGGCTTCGAGGCGGAGCGCGACGCGTTCGAGGGTGGGGTTGACGGGGGGCGAGTTGAAGCGGCGTTCGAGTCGGACGAGTCTTGGGAGCGAGCTTGGCCAGTGGATGGGGAGGTTGAGGCGCGGGTTCGGGGGGCGTGTGGGGTCGATGGATGCGGCGTGGTTGTCGAGGGTCCAGCCGCCGCGGAGCCGGATTGCGTGCACGGGTGGAATCTCCGGGAGGATACGTATGGGGGCGAGCGCGGGGCGGCCGCGAGACGAGGGTAGCAGGTTACGGGGTGGGGTTTGAAGTGTGGAGGGCGGGAAAATCGTAGCGGCGTGTGTTTGGGAGGGCGCGTGAACCTCGGCCCGAGGGTGGGGTCGAGCCGAGGTTGGTCGCGGTTTGATGTCGGACTATTGCCCGAGTGTGACGGGATATCCAGTGGAGTCGGTGGAGACGAGGACGCCGTTGGAGTAGTAGCGGACCTGGACGAGGGTCATGCTGGTGACGAGGTTGGACTCCCAGCTCACGCCGGAGTTTTTCACGCTGTAGGTGGGTGAGTAGCTCGCGAGCGAGGTTGCGGAGGTGGAGAGGGTGACGTCGAGGAGTCCATTTCCTTGTCCGAACTTGCCGAAGCTGGTGGATTGTCCGTTGGAGACGCCGTAGGTGGCCTGGCCGTCGTTGAGGCTGAGGCATTGGGTCCAGGTGAGGGTTTCGTTGTTGTTGGCGAGTTGGGAGGAGCCTTGGGTGGAGGTGGCGGTGACGGAGTTGCCGGACCAGACCTGGATTTGCATTCCGCCCGGTGAGAACGAGGGATATTCGCGGTAGTTCATGTCGAAGGCGACGAAGGGTTGGGAGGCGTCGGAGGTGGGGCTCATGCAGGTGGTGATTTGCGGTCCGACGCCGGTTTGGTCGGTGGTGGCGACGACGAGCTGCCAGTCTTCTTCGACGTAGTTGATGGTCGAGGTTGCGAAGGCGCCGCCGCGGAGGGCCGGGACGGCGAGGACGGTGAGCGCGAGCGCGGTTGCGCCTGTGAGGACGAGGATGCGTTTCACGGGACGATCTCCTTTGGATTTGCGGTCGAGATTGTGACGGGAGCGTTGGATTGGTCTCAGCGTGTGAGGTGGACCTCGAGGATGCCGATTTGTGACCAGCCCGACTGGACCGAGCCCTTGACGAGGGTGGTGTCGTTGACGACCGCGGGCTGGACGACGATGTACTTGGGGTTGCCTCTGAAGTTGGAGTCCATGATGCGGACGGCGGCGAACTGGACGACGTTGTACCAGGCGTTGTTGCCGTTGCCGCCGCTGGAGTTGTAGATGGGGATGGTGACGGCCTTGCCGATGACCGAGTTGACGGCTGAGGCGATGCCGGCGCTGATGCCCGGATTGCCGCCGAGCTGGATCGAGGGCGGGGTGTTTGCGTTGTCGAGCTGGAGGACGCCGCCGGGGTAGGTGGCGAGTTCGGCCGCGGTGACGCCGTACTGGATTTGCGCGGCGAGGGTGCAGGTGCTGTTGTTCGAGACGCCGATTTTGACGGTGCCCCAGTTGCCGGGGCTGGTGCCGACGGGGAAGATCGACGACTCGTAGAGGCCGTCCGACCCGCTGCTGACCGCGCCGGTGGTGGGGTCGTAGGAGTAGGCGTCGGAGGTGGATCGCGCAATCATGCTGTTGTAGGTGGATTGGTCGAGCACGATGGGCAGCATCGAGGAATTCTGGCCGGAGGCGGAGGAGGCGCCGGCGATCTGATAGTTGTAGGCGGTGGCGGTGGCCGAGGCGGCGAGGTTCGCGGAGGAGAAGCCGGCGCCGGATCCGACCATGCTGAAGATATTGGCGAAAAAGAGCGGCACGGGGCCGGTGTGGGTGGTGTCGCGGTGGATGGTTACCTGAACGGAGTTATAGTACGACGCGTAGGTCGAGCTGGTTTGGAGGGTGGAGCCGGAGGGGTTGGTGGGGTCGAGGTAGCCGACGACGACGTCGCCGGTGGTGGCGTTTTGGGAGTTGGAATCGACGACGGCGGCGGAGCCGAGGATGGAGTTGGCCTCGGCGAGTGCTTGGGCGGAGAGGTCGGCGTTGGTGAAGATTCGGGTGGTGTTGGAGGGGTTTGCGATCCGCCACTCGCCGGCGATTTGCATGGCTCCGGCGAGCGCGCCGGCGTCGGCGGCGGTGCCCATTTGCGCGAGCGCGACTTCGAGGATGCCGGTGTCGACGGTGAGCGCGGCGAATCCGAGCATGACGGGCATGAGCAGCGCGGTGATGATCGCGATGTTGCCTCGGTCGCGGACTAAGTATCGTAAGCGTTTGGCGGTCATTGTCGGGACTTCCTGCGTGTGTTTGGGGGGTGCGCGGGTCGCGATTTAGGGATTTTCGCTGGCCATGCTGGCGGTGGCGGTGATGGTCGCTCCGCTGAAGAACGGGGTCGAGACCCAGGCGATGTTGGAGTAAGGGACGCTGAGGGTGACGGTGACGGCGGAGCCTGCGGTGAGCGTTTGCCAGTTCGAGGGGGTGGGCGCGGCGGTCGCGCTGATGCCCGAGCCGCTCAAGACGGCGTCGACCTGGTTCTGGACGTCGGTCGCGGTCGCGCCGGGCAGGACCGCGACGCGACAGCCGGCGCGCGCGGCGGTGGTGAGCAGCTGCGTCGATTGACCGACGCGGGCGCACTCGATCATGCCGAGCAAAATCGCGATCAACACCGGCGAGACGACCGCCATTTCGACCGCCGCCGCGCCGCGACGACGACGTCCGCGGTGTTGGCTTCGGATCCGCATTGCAAGCTCCTCCGCCGCGTGCCCTGGTCCAACCGCGACGGCTGGACTCCTTCATCGAGAAGCGTAAGTCGCGGATGCCGCCGCGCGCGGCGACGCGGCTCAAAAGCAACGCGTGTTGCACGGCGGCAACACCGAGCGCCGGCGCGCGTCCGGAACTCACTCGACGATCGTTAGATTCTTGCGGCGCGCGACGTTGCCTGCGTTCCAAAGCACCTCGACGTCGGCGCCGTTAGAAATATTGAGCGTATTGCAGATAATCTGGCTGCTGGTGTATTTGGCTCCGCCGGCGAAGTTGATTTGGGCCGACGGGGCGTAGAGCGTGCCGGTCATGGTGGTGTCGGAGCCGTTATTGATGTTCATCGCGCTGGTGTTGCCGCGGGCCTGATAAATCAAGACGCCGGCGTAAGCGCCGGCAACGCCGGGGGTGAGGCTGATGCGCGTGCCCCCTTGAAAGGTGAGTGCGCCGGTGTCGAGGAAGATCGTGACGCCGTCGCCCGCGAGACTGACGCCGTTGCCGACGTTGAATGGACCGCCCTTCATATAATAAATGCCGGAGTTCATCGTGACGCGTGCGCCGCCGCCGAAGTTGATGCCGCCGTTATAGACGCCGGGGTTGATCGAGAAGCTGCCGTAGCCCGGGATCGAGCCTTGCGAGGCGAGGCCGGCGGCGGGGACGGCGGGCAGCGAGGCGAGCGGGTCCGCGACCGACGAGCCGCCGGTGTAGACGGTCCCCTTGATGTAGCCGCTGCTGCTGGTGGCGTAGCCGCCGACGATGCTGAGCGACGACGGCGACGTCGTTTGGGCGTAGCCGGTGTTGTTCGCGTTGACGGCGCTTGCGCTGCTGGAATCGACCTGGATGCCGGCGTTCGAGACCACGACGCGGGCGCTGCCCGCCAGGTAAAGCGCGTTCGAGGCCGAGGGGTCGAGGACGATGACGCCGGTGTTGGAATAAGGCGCGAGCGAGCCGCGGGCGACGGCCCGCGCGGTCACCGTCATCGTCCCCGCGCCCCAGATCGCGCTGAACAAACGCGGCTGGTTGTAGGCGACCAAAACCTCGGCGTAGCCGCTGGTGTTGGAGTAGCCGTTCGCGCTCGTGAAGTGGCCGGAGAGCGGCGGGATATTCACGGCGACGGTGGAGGTTGCGCCGTCGTTCGCGTAGCCGTTGTCGTTGGCGATCTGGACGGCGGCGCTCTCGGCGGCGGTGATGTAGGACTGCAACGTCGCCCCGGTCGCGGTTTGCATCGCGCTGTAATTCTTCGAGATCGAGCACGCGGCCGAGAACGCCGCCGAGTCGGCGACGCTCTGCGCCCGCCGGCGCTCGCCCATCAAGATGCCGCCGTCGAGCGCGACCGCCATCGTCCCGATGATCAGCACCATCGAGACCGCCGTCACGGCGGCGACCGTGCCGCGACGCGCACGCCTCTCCGCGCTCCGACCAACGCGACCGAACATGGCCTGCCGTCCTTACGACAAACGAGGGTGGAACCGCCCGCACGGGACGGCGCGCGCTCGCGCGGTCAATAGGTGATCGGGGTACTCGCCGTGCTCGTCAGCGACATCGACCCAAAGACCGCCTCGGCGGCCCAGGTGTAGGTGACCGTCACCTGCGCGACGCCCTGGCTCCACTTCGTCGCGTCGAGCGTGCAAACGAAGTCGCTCGTCGAGGCGTCCATCCCCACCGACAGCTCCGCGAGGTAGGTCCGCACCGACGCGCTCGACGCCTCCGAGCCCCCTTGCTCCGCGCTGTAGGTCGGCCCGTGGACCGACGCCCAACGCGCCCCTTCGCGCGCCAGCCGGCCCACCTCCTGATAGCGGAACACCCCCAGACCGACCACCACCGTCCCCACGATCAGCAGCGTCGCGACCGGGTAAACCACGCCGCATTCCACCACTGTGATCCCGCGGCGTCGCGAACGATATCGAGAGCGGGTCAAGAACATCGGCGCTGCTCCTGGACGTCCAAGGTCGAGCCGGCTTTAGGGCGCGACCGCCATCGTCGCGCTGCGGGTGATCGTGAACGAAGCGGGGATGCCCGGATAATTGAGCACAGTGCTGAAGTTATAGCTCGCGGTGACCCGCACGTACGCGTTGCCCGACGCGTCGGTGCCCGAGGCGTTCGTGATCGTCGGGGCGGTGCCGAAGTTGCTCGCGTCGGCGAGCGCGGCCTCGTCGATCGAGGTGTAGGTGCTTGTGAAGGCGTTCGAGGGGGCGACCGCGGTGTTGCTTTGATAAGCCGCCCAGAGCGCGCCGTTGCGGGCGCAGTTCGCGACGGCCTGCTCGTAATACGCGACCCGCGCGAAGTCGATCGTCGCGGCGCTCACGAAACAGAGCATCGGCAACGCGACGGCCAGCTCGACCGCCGCGAGCCCGAAACGCCGACGACCGCGCACGCCCCTCGACCCAACCCCCGCCGCGACCAACATGACGACGCCCTCCGCGACAGACCTGTCCGAGCTTCTATGAAATACCTAGTTCACGCGGCGGCGGGATGCCTGATCAAGCGAGGGACTGTTTATTTTGGGAAGCACCGATGTTTCGCGGATCGAGCGGGGTCGATGGGGGCGTCGTCGTACTTGCGAACGGGGAACGGCGGGCCAATAATAAGGATGTGGTTTCGGTTGAGACGGTCGCGAGCGCGCGGAGACGTCGCGCGCGGCGCCGTCGGTCGCGGATTTGGTCACGGGAGCGCAACGGGATCGTCATGGAATCACCTCAGATCCGGCCGGGCTTGGTTACTTCGTCCGAGACGAAGCTGCGCGTGTTGGCCTTCTTTCCGAACGCGGCGCAAGGCAACCTGTTGATTCAGATCTTGACGGCGATCGGCGTCAAGAACGACCGCCTGGGGGTGACGCCTCCGGAGCGGATCGAGGGGGGTCAAGGGATGTTGCTGTCGATCGGCTGCGTGGACGAGGAGGAGTTGGGGAAGGTTGAGCGTCTCTGCCGTTCGCAGGGGGCGGAGCTGCACCGTCAGCGGCGTCGATAAAGCGGCCGCGCGACCGCGGCGCGCGTCCTCGCTTCGATCAAAAGCGGCCGGGCGCGAGGCTCGGCGTTGATTCCAAAAAGGGAACGCACAGAGGTCAGGCACCGATGGCGACGGGGGTTCGGGGACGGACTCGGCGGCGGTTGCGGCCCGCGTCGGCGGCGTCGTTGACCTTGGCGTGCGTGGTCGTGGCGGCGACGGCGTGTGCGTCGGCGCGTGCGCAGCAGGACCCGATGGTCGATCGCGCGGTGTCGTTCCTGAAGTCGCAGTCGCGATCGTACGCGAGCATCGGCGAAGCGGCGATGATCGGGCTGGCGTTGGTGAAGGCCGACGTGCCGGAGACCGACCCGCAGATCGCCGACATCGTGGCGCGAATTCGCGAGCGGTTCAGCGGCGGGTACGTCCCCGCGGTCCCGCACACCGACGTCTACGAGGCCGCGGCGGTGACGCTGCTGCTGGCGAACCTCGAGAAGACGTCGCACCTGAACGAGGTGCAGGCGCTCGCGAATTACATCCAGAGCCGTCAGAAGGCGAACGGGTCTTGGGATTACCCCGAGCGCGACGCGGGCGACTGCTCGATCTCGCAGTACGCCATATTAGGCCTCTGGGAGGCGGAGAACGCGGGAGCGAAGGTGAACCCGTCGGTCTGGGATCGCGCGGCGAAGTTTTATTTGTCGGTGCAGGCGGGGGAGGGGAGCTGGAACTATCATCGCGACGAGCCGGCGAACACCGAGACGATCTCGATGACGGCGGCGGGGACGGGGAGCCTCTTGATTTGCCTGAAGCAGTTGCGGAAGCACCGCAAGGGGGCCGACGGGGTGCACCCGATGCTGACGCCGCTGTCCGAACAAGGGCAGGCGATCTATTACGACCCGACGACGTCGTCGCGGAGCTTGACGGCGGCGGCGGCGCGCGGAGTCGCGTGGATCGGCTCGAACTTCAGCGAGTCGAACCCGTCGAACTTCGGTCCGTCGATGTTTTACGGACTGTACGGGCTGGAGCGTTTGGGGGCGCTCGCGGACAAAGGGCAGCTCGGGCGGGTGGATTGGTACGAGGCGGGGAAGCGGATCTTGGCGTCGAAGCAGCGCAACGACGGCGCGTGGACGGCGTCCTACGGCGACGCGATGAACACCGTCTGGGGGACGTTGTTTTTGGTGAAGTCGACGCAGAAGTCGTTGCGTAAGATCGAGTTGCGGCGACTGGGCGCGGGGACGCTGCTGGGCGGACGGGGGTTGCCGAGCGATCTTTCGACGTTGACGGTGGCGGGCGGGCGCGTGGTCAGCCGGCCGATGAACGGCGCGGTCGAGGGGATGTTGGCGGTGCTCGAGGATCCGCGGGCCGAGAACGCGGAGGGGGCGCTGGCGGGACTGGTGACGAAGTACCGTCGCGAGGGCGCGCCGGCCTTGAAGCCTTACAAGGACCGGTTCTTGAAGATGTCGCAGAATCGCGACCCGAACCTGCGTCGGGTGGCGGTTTGGAGCTTGGCGAGGCTGGGCGACCTCGATGTGGCGCCGACGTTGATCGCGGCGATTCGCGACCCCGCGGAGGACGTCGTCGGCGAGGCGCGGCGGGGCTTGGAGCTGTTGGCGCGGCGGATCGACGGCTACGGCCCGACGAGCCCCTCGACGCCCGCGACCCGGGACGCCGCCGCCGACGCCTGGCGGCGTTGGTATGAGACGATCCGTCCTCTGGAGCGGCGCGACGACGACGACGATCGCCCGCCGGTGGGCGCGGCTCCGAGCGCGACGGGAGGCACGCCGTGAGCGAAGCTCGTCGCGGACGCGAGCGCGACCGCGGGCGCGACGACGTCGCGACCTCCGCGCGGCCGGCGGCGGGCACGGGGGGCGCGGCGGCGGTCGCGGCGCCCGCGAGTCCGTTTCGGTTCGAGCCGAAGGTGCTCGGCGAGTCGAAATACGACCGCGTGACGTCGATGTTGATGGCGGTGGTGGTGGGCGTCGGGCTGGTGGTGGGCTGGCTGGCGCTGGTGTACGCGACGAACCAGGCGTTCGCGTCGCGGGTGCCGCCGCAGATCGAGATCATCCCGGTGTTCGGCGGCGGCGGGGGGAGTCCGGACGGCGTGGTCGGCTCGACCGAGAAGATCGACGTGCCGGGGGCGGACTATGCGGCGTCGGCGTCGAACAACCAGGAGATCGCGGGGGATTTCGAGCCTCCGCAGGCGCTGCAGACGCCCGCCGCGATGTTGAGCGCGGTTGCCGACGCGGGTCAAGGGATGGCCGAGGTGGACATCGGCGCCGTGATGCCGAACGGCGGCGCGGTGGCGTCGGGCAAGCGCTCGTCGAAATTCGGGACCGGCGGGCCGGGGTTCGGCTACGGGCCGGGCGACGGCGGGGTTGCGACCGAACAGCGTTGGAGCATCGTGCAGGACCCTGGGCAGACGCTCGACGAGTACGCGCGGCAGTTGGATTACTTTCGCATCGAGCTGGCGGTCGTCTCGGGGAAGAATCAGCTCACGTTCGTGTCGAATTTTTCGGACGCCGCGCCGACGAAGCGGATCGGCTCGGGGCAGGGGGACGACCGTCTCTTCTTCAGTTGGACCGGGCAGGGTCGCAAGAAGAGCGACGTCGAGCTGTTGAGGCGGGCGGGGATCGAAGTCGGCGAGGGTTTGGTGCTGCAATTCTTCCCGAAGAACGTCGAGCGTACGTTGGAGCAGCTTGAGGTCCGCTTCAAGGGACGTCAGCCCGCGGAGATCAAGGTGACGCGGTTCGGGATCGTCGCGGGCGGCGGCGACGGCTACACGTTCAAGGTGCTCTCGCAGGAGCCTCTGCGTTAGGCGCGCGTTCGACGCGTCGGGCGGCGGCGGCATTCGAATCGAAGCGCAACGATCGTCAACAATCGACCTTTTCCGCGGGGGGACTTCGCTCGCGCATGGCCACACTCGAAATTCACGACCAGCACGGACAGGTGACGCGGACGACGATCGACCGCGATTCGATCGTGCTCTTCGGTTCGAATCCGCGTTGCGAGTTGCCGCTGACGGGTCCCGGCGTGTTGCCGTTTCACGGCCGGATTCGTTGGAAGAAGGATCGTTACAAGGTCGACGCCTCGCCCGACGCGCAGTTCGTGGTGGTGAACGGTCGCGAAATGAAGGCGACGAGCCTGCGCGCGGGGGACGAGATCGAGGTGGGCGAGAATCGGATTTTTTTGTTGAACGACCACGACGACGACGAGCGCGGTTCGTCGCAGCGCGTGGAGCAGGCGACGGTGGTGTTGCCTGCGCGGCGTCCTGACGAGGCGCCGCCGGCTCTGAAGCGGATGCGCGGGGGCCGGGCGCCGGAGTTTGCGCCGCCGTCGGTCGAGGAGGACGCGGAGGGGATTGCCGAGCGTGCGCGGCGCGGGAGCCGGCGTCGCGACGAGAGCTTGAAGGGGCTGGCGGGCGAGCCTCCGGCGGCGGCGGCGGCGGCGGGCAAGCCGGCGGCGGTGCGCGGTTGGCGGGGGATGATCGCGTTCCTGAAGCGCGGCGAGCCCGCGCCGGGCGAGGAGCGGATCGGCGGCACGCCCTTGGTGATCGGCTTGTTGGCGGCGCTGGTGGTCTTGATTATCGCGGGCGTGGGCTTGCGGAGCGTGATCAAGCAGACGATGGCGACGCGTCAATACACGCGGGCGATGGAGGACTTCGACGCGGCGGATTATCGGAACGCGTTGCGCGGGTTCGACGTCTTTCTCGAGTCGAACGCGAGCGACCCGCGGGCGGCGAAGGCGAAGGTGCTGCGGGCGCTGTCGAACGTGAAGCAGTTCGCGTCGACGACGGGGGGAGCGTGGGGCGGCGCGCTCGACGCCGCGGAGGAGATGGTCGAGACGGTGGGGACGGAGAAGGCGTACCGCGACAGCGCGCCGGACCTCGACGAGGTGATTTTGAAGGCCGCGGACGGGTTCGCGAAGACGGCGGCGTCGCGGGCGGACCCGAAGTCGCTGGCGGAGGCGGAGCGCGCGGTCAAGCTGCATCGACGGGTGACGCGCGAGAACGCGGAGCCGCTCTTGATTCGCGCGGGGCTGCCGGGGAAGCTCGACGAAGCGCGGGCGGCGATCGAGAAGAGTCAGAAGCGGGCCGCGCAGATCGCGGCGATGGACGCCGCGCTGCGGTCGGGGTCGGCGGGGAACGTGTACGAGGCGCGCGACCGGCTCGTCGAAGCGTACGGCGACCTCGCGACCGACGCCGAGCTGTTGAAGCGGATGACGTCGGCGAACGACCTGATCCGCAAAGCGGCGACGTACGACGCGACGCGTCGGCCGGCGTCGACGACGCCGCGCGCCGAGCCGTTTCCGACGCGTTTGAGCTTGGTGCCGCGGGGATTGGAGGCGGGCGCGACGGGCGCGACGACGTTGATCGACGCGAAGACCGCGCCGGTGGTGTTCGCGATCGCGGACGGGACGGCGTACGGGCTGGCGTCGTCGAACGGCGCGCCGCTGTGGCAGAGGCCGGTGGGGGCGGCGTCGCGGTACGCTCCGTTGCCGATCCCCGGGGCGCGCGACGGCGCGATCGTCTTCGACGCGCGGCACAACGAGCTGCTGCGGATCAAGGCGAGCGACGGCGCGTTGGTTTGGCGTCTGGAGGTGGGCGAGCCGCTCGCGGACCCGCCGCTGTTGCTGGGCAATCAGGCGATTCAGGCGACGCCGACGGGGAAGTTGCTCTGGGTCGACCTGAACGGCGGCGAGTTGCTGGGGACGCTGAATTTGGGTCGACGGCTCGCGAAGACGCCGGTCGCCGACGAGCTGGGCGAGCATTTATTCATCCTGGCGGAGAGCGACGTCCTGTTCGTGGTGGCGCGCGACCCGCCGTCGTGCCTGGCGGTCGAATATTTGGGGCACAACGCGGGGGCCGCGGCGTGCGCGCCGCAACGTCTGGGCCGCTATCTGGTGGCGGTATTGAACGACGGCCTGGCCGACGGTCACTGGCGGGTGATGTTGATCAACGAGGAAGGGACGGCGGTGAAGCCGGTGCAGACGTTGTCGATTCCTGGTTGGAGCTGGGGGGCGCCGGCGTTCGCGGGCTCGACGATTTGGGCGACCGCGGACCGAGGGGCGATCGCGGCCTACGCGGTCGGCTCGTACGAGGACAAAGAGCCTCTGCGCCTGCTCGCGGGGAACAACGCCGACGCCGCGAGCTCGGGACCGGCGTACGCGCACGCGCGGTCGGAGACCGAGCTCTGGCTGTCGTCGTCGCGGACGGGGAAATACGACCTCGACATGGAAAAAGGGGTGATCAACAGCGGCTGGACGCTCGTGAACGCGGGTCGTGCGGTGGCGCCGATGCAGGTGGCGGGGGCGTCGATCGTGCTCAGCCAACAGAACGCCGACGACACCGGCGTCGCCTTGTGGGGGGTGAATCCGCGCGACGGCAAGGTCCGCTGGCGGACGACGTTGGGAGGCGAGTGGGCGTTGCCGTTGCAGGTGGACGCGTCGGGCAAGAGCGCCTCGACGCTCGCCGCCGACGGCGCGGCGTTGCGGATCGACGCGGCGCTGCTGCGCAAGGGGGGGTTCGTCGCGGGCTCGATCCCGGGTCCGGGGCGGTTCCGACTGCCGAAGGGGGCGTCGACGCGTCTGGAGCACGCCGGGGTGACGGTCGTCGTGCCGGGACCGGGGGCGGCCAAGGTGCTCGTCCGCGCCGGGACGGGCGACTTCAAAGAGGTGGACCTGCCGGCTCCGCTCGCGGCCGACCCGATTTTCTGGGGCGACGCGCTCTTCGTCGCGACCAACGACGGCCGCGCCTATTTGCTCGACCCGCGTACCGGCGAGTCGCGCTCCGAGCCGTTCGCGCCGCCGTTTGACCGCGACAAGCCGACGCGCTGGCTGATGCCGGCGCCGCTCGACGGCGACGCGGTCGTGCTCGCCGACGACTCCGGCCGGATGCGCCGGTTGGTCCGTCAGGACGAGCCGCGGCCGCGGATCGTCGTCGCGGCGGAAGTGAATCTGGGCAAAGAGATCGTGGCCGATCCGGTGGCGTTGCCGGGGGCGGTCGTGGCGGCGACGATCGACGGCCGCATCCGCGCGCTGGCGCTGCGCGACCTGAGCCCGCAAGGGTCGTGGACGCTCGAAGCGCCGCTCGCGACGCCGCCCGCCGCGGTCGAGGGCAAGGTGTTCATCGCCGACGAGTCGGGCGGGATCCTCGCGCTCGGCTCGGACGGACGCCGCTTGTGGTCGATCCGTCTGGCGGGCCCGCCGCCGTTCGGCCCGCCGGTCGTGCGGCGCGCGACCGCCTGGTTTTTGGCGCGCGACGGCCGTCTCGAAGGGCGCGCGCTCGCCGACGGCGCGCCCGCGGGCAACGTCGCGCTCGGCGTGCTCCCCGCCGGACCGCCGTTCAGCCTCGACGGCGAACTCGTCGTCCCGGTCGGACCCGGCGCGGTCGCGGCCGCGCGTTTGCCCGACGACGTCGCACCGCGGCCCGCCGCCGCCCAACCCGACGCCGCGGCCCCCCAACCCCCGAAAGATTAACCCGGCGACATGGACATGATTTTCGCGCGACGGATTGGGTGGACGATCATTTCGGCGTGCTGCGCGGTCGCGATCGTCGCGGCGTGCTCGACCGGGACGCGCGCGGCCGACGACGTCGTGCTCAAGCCCGCGGAGGCGCTCGCGATCCCCGGCGGCGTCCTCGGCGTCCCCCCCTTCGACCGGCTCGTGCTCGTCGACAACACGCCGTTTTTCATCGAGCCGATCTCGCCTCGGCCGCTGCCGCCGCTCGAGACGAAGAAGGACGAGAAGAAGTCGGACCTCAAGAACGAGCGGATCGGCGGTTTGGTGGCGCTCGGCGGGAAGATGCCCGAGGATCGCGCCCGGAAAAAGAAGGAGGACCCCGCCGAGGCGCAAATCGCGATCCACCTCGTCGAGGGCGACGCGCGCGACTTTTTGGTGACGCGGAAGAACATCAAACAGGTCGATTATTTCGAGGATTTCCTGCTCAAGGAGTGCGACCGGCTGGTCGACTTGCGCGAATACGCGCGGGCGTTCGAGTGCTGTCAGCTCGTGAAGGCGCGTGCCCCGAAGTGGCCGGGGCTGTCGGACCGGGTCGAGAAGGTGCTGTACGCCGAGGGGACGTCGGCGCTGCTCGACGGCCAGGTGGACCGCGGTTTGCGTTTGTTGCGCGAGCTGCACGACCGCCGGCCGGACTATCCGGGGCTGGTGGACCGGCTCGCGAAGGCGTACGAAGGCCGCCTGAACGGGGCGTTCAACCTCGGTTTGTACCCGAAGGGGCGCGCGGTCCTGCACGAGCTCGAGCAGTTCGCGAAGGATCATCAGGCGGTCGCGTCGGCGCGGTCGCGTTTCATCGAGAAGGCGAGCGGGCTGGTCGAGGAGGCGGGCCGCGCGGCGGACGCGACCACGCGGTTGGCGAAGTTGCAGGAGGCGCTGCGGGTCTGGCCGAAGCTGGAGGGGGCGTCGCGGAGATATGAGGAGGCGTTCCGCGCGACGCCGACGCTCGACGTGGGGGTGCTCGACGTCGCGCACAGCCTGGGGCCTTGGGTGCGCTCGCCCGCCGAGGCGCGGGTGACGCGTCTGTTGTTCCTGCCGATCCTGGCGCGCGACGACGAAGCCTCGGAGCGCGGCGAGACGCCGGTGCAGCTCGCGACGAAGATCGAGACGGCCGAGCTGGGTCGTCGGCTCACGATCAACCTGCGTCCCGGCGTGCCTTGGGCCGACGGCTCGCGGACGGTGGCGGCGGTCGACGTCGCGCGGGTTCTGACCGATCGCGCGTTGCAGACGTCGCCGCTCTTCAACGCGCGCTGGGCGGACCTGCTTGACCGCGTGGACGCGACCGACGAGACGAAGGTCGAGGTTCGTCTGCGACGTCCGGCGTTGCGGGCGGCGTCGTGGTTCGTCGCGCCGGTCGGGCCGGCGCACGCGGGCTGGGACGGCTGGGTGGTGACGCTCGAGCACGGTCGCAGACTGGTCGGCGACGGACCGTTCCGGCTCGGGATGCTCGCGTCCGACCAGGCGCGGTTCGACGTTGCGACGGCCTCCGGCACGACCACGCCCGGCAAGCTCGCCGCGATCCGCGAGCATCGATACACCAGCGACAAGGCCGCCGTGGCCGCGCTCGCCGCCGGCGACGTCGCGTTGATCGAGCACCTGCCGCCCGGCTGGATCGCCGAGGTCCTGAAGCGCAAAGAGCTCAAGGTCGGGCGTTACCTGCAACCGAAGCTGCATTTGATCGCGCTCGACGGTCGCGCCGCGCCGCTGCGGAACCGCGCGCTGCGGCGCGCGCTCTCGTTCGCGGTCGACCGCAAGACGCTGCTCGAGGAGACCGTGGCGCGGCGGCCGATCGACGACGTCAACGTCCCCTCCGACGGCCCGTTCCCGAGGGGCTCGTACGCCGACGCACCCGACGTCCAACCGCTCGAATATCAGCCGATGCTCGCGAAAATGCTCGTCGCGGCGGCGCGCAAAGAGCTGGGCGGCGCGCCGATCAGGCTCACGTTCGACTACCCCGCGATCCCCGAGGCCCGCGCCGTCGTCGCGAAGCTCGTCGAGCGCTTTCGACTCGTCGGGCTCGAAATCAAGACGCGCGAACGGCCCGAGTCCGCACTCGAGGGCGACCTCCGCGCGGGCAAGCGCTTCGAGCTCGCCTACCGCGTCGTCGAGTGCTCCGAGCCCGCGATCCAGGCCGGTCCGACGATCTGCCCGGGCTACGACGCCCCCTCCGCCGTCGACCCGCTCGGCTCGATCGCCAGCCCCGAGATCCTCCAGCTCCTGCTCCGGCTCGAGCGCGCCCAAGAATGGCCGACCGCGCGCGGACTCGCGCTCCAAATCGACCGCGAGTGCCGCGACGAGCTGCCCGTGATCCCGCTCTGGCAGATCGAAGACCACTACGCCTGGCGCGACCGACTCAACGGCCCGTCCGAGACCGCCGAGACGCTCTATCAAGGCATCGACTCCTGGGAGATTCAGCCGTGGTTCGCGCTCGATCCTTGGTGAAACTCGCGGCGCTCTGCGCCTGCGGGCCGCTCATGCTCCCGACCCCGGCGCGGGCCCAAACCGCCCCGCCGCCGCAAAAATCCGCGCCCGAACCGAAGGCCGCTCCCGCCGCGCCGACGGCTCCCGCCGCTCCCGCCGCGCCTGTGATCCCGATCGAGCGCCGGCCTTATAAGATTCACGCGCTCATCACGGTCGCGCCCGACTCGCGGCTCGACGCCTCGGCACGCGACGCGCTCGTCGACGACCTCAAGCTGCTGGTCCGTCGCTTCATCGGCGCGCCCTGGGATCTCGACGTCGACGCCAAGGGTGAGGATCCGCTCGCGCATGCGTTTCTCGATGACTTGCAGCCCGCCGATTTCGAGGCGCTGCGGACGAAATACGACAAGGTGTGGGTGATCCGCGTCGGTCGCGAGGGGGCGCGGCCGATGATCCGAGGCCGCGAGTTCGACTCCGAGACCCGCCGCGTCGGCACCGTGCACAAACGCCACGCGCCGGTCGACGCGGACTCGCCGCGCGCCTTGTTTCAGCTCTGCCTCGACGTCTTCGCGCCGCTCGCCGAGATCGGCAAGCAGGACGGCAAGTATTACGCGCTGACCGTCCGCGGCGGTCTGCTCGAGCCCGCGAGCGAAGTCGGCCGCGTCGTCCGCCCCGGCACGTTTTTCGAGCCGCTCCGCATCGTGACGCCGCGCAACAAGCCGCCGATCATCCTCTCGATCCCGCTCACCTATCTGCAAACCGAGCGGGTCGAAGGCGCGACGGCGCGGGCGCTGATCGCGTCGATCTGGTCCGACCCGCTCAGCAAGCGGATGTCGCAACAATTTCGCTTCGTCGCGATCGGGACCAAGCCCGGCGACGCGCCGACGCGCCTGCAATTCAAGAGCAAGACCGACAAAACGCCCGGCGCGGGCTATATGCTCACCGCCCGCCGCTGGCCCGACGGACCGGTCCGCGAGATCGGCACGACCGACCGCGACGGCCGGATCGCGCTGCCCGCGGGCTTCTCCGACGGCCTCGTGATCGTCCGCCTGATCGCGGGCAACGTCGAGCCGCTCGTCGAGTTCCCGCTCATGCCGGGCGAGACCGAGGCGACGCGCTCGATCGAATTCGCGCCGCTGCCCGAGACCGTCGCGCTCGAAACGCAGCTCGACGCGTTGCGCGACTCGGTGCTCGACCTGATCGCGCTACGGGCGCGGCTCGAGTCGCGTCTGAAGGCGCGGTACGACGGCGAGGACTGGTCGGGCATCGAGGAGACGCTCAAGGAATTCCACACGCTGCCGGTGCGCGAACTGTTCGCGAAACGGCTCGAGGCGATCAAAGAGGCGGCGCTCCGGCAACAGGTCGCGCTCAAGCGCGCCATCCTCACCCGCACCGCGCAGGCGCAAATCACCGACGTCGACAGCCTCATCGGCCGCTACCTCGACGACGAGTCGTTCGCGATGTACGCCGACGCGCTCGAGCGCTACAAGAACGAGGCCGAGGCCCGCGCGCTCGCCGCCGCCCGCGCCTCGGGACGCAAGGTCGCGACCAAGCCCGCCTCCGCTCCGCCGCCGCTCACCGCGCGGCCGCGCGCCGCCGACGCGTCCGG
>JAJYDB010000368.1 GCA_021777845.1 Planctomycetota bacterium | reverse complement strand
GAATTTGTCCATCTCCATCACGCCCGCCGAGACGCTGTACTGCATCTCTTTGACCATGCGCTCGATGTCGAGCGTCGCGACCGCGGTCTGATCCGCCAGGCGGCGAATCTCGCGCGCCACGACCAGGAAGCCGAAGCCGTATTCGCCCGCCTTTTCAGCCTCGATCGCGGCGTTGATCGAGAGCAGATTCGTTTGGTCGGCGACCTTCGTGATCGTGGTCACGACCAGGTTGATGTTGCCCGCGCGCTCGGAGATCACCGACAATTTGGCTCCGATCGAGCCCGTCGAGTCGGCGAGCTGACGCATCGTCCGGCTCATCCCGTCGAGGTTTTGACGACCCGAGAGCGCCGACTGCGCGCTGCCCGCGGCGACCGCGCGCACCTCGTCCATCGTCCTCGAAAGCTCTTGGCTCGTCGCGGTGATCTGCTGGACCGCGGTCACGCTTTGGTTCGTGGCCGCGCCGTATTCGCCGACGGTTTGCTCCTGTTGTCGCGAAGCGGCCGCGATCTCGGTCGCGGTCGACATCAAGGCCACGCTCGACTTTTGGATCCGTCCGATCAGCGAGCGCAGGTACTCGCTCAGCGTCTTGATCGCCTCGAGCAACTGGCCGAGTTCGCCGATCGCGTTCGATTCCACCTCGGCCCCAAGGTCGCCTTGCGCGATTCTCATCGCGACCTCGGCGGCTTTGCGCACCGGCAAAGTCAGCGAGCGCGCCACGCGCCGCGAGACGAAGATCACCAGCACCGCCGTGATCACGAGCAAAACGAGCACCACGCCCGTCAGCTCCGAGATCAACAGGTATGCCTCGCTCAAATCTTGCTTCACGACCATCCCCCAGCGATAGGACGGCAGGTAGCGCCAGACGGCCGCGCACGAGGCGTCGCGGTGCGGGTCGAACATGATGCCGTAGCCCCGCTTGCCGAGCACCGACTCCTGCATCGGCAGGCCGACGGGCGCTCCGATCGGCAGCCGTCCCTTGAACGCCGAGTCGGGGTCGAAGCGCGACGAGGCGACGTCGACGACGTCGTTGCCGATCCGCGTCGTGACCAGCGTCTCGCCGGTCTCGCCCAGCCCGGAATAATCCTTCACGACGCGGAACACCTCCTCGTTCTTGAATTCGAAGACGATCACGCCGAGCAGGATTCCTTCCTTCATGATCGGTCCGACGATGAACGAGATCGGCTCCTTGCGGCCCGGATAGATCTGGAAGTCGGCGGTGACGGTCTGCAAGAGGCTGATCGCGCGCCGGAACGCCGTGCCGAGCTCGGTGTCCTTGAGCGTGCCGGTCATCAGGTTCGGTCCGAAATCGAGGCCCGGCTGGAGCGACGTCAGCAGGTCGCCGCGGAGGTTGAGGAAGTAAATGTTGCGATAGTCGTAAATCTCCTGGACCAACGACACCGCGGAGAGTTGCTGACGTTCGACGGCGCGATATTCGGGCGATTCGCGACGGCTCTTGCTCCGCATCGCCTCGAGCCCTTGGACCAGTTCGGCGACGGCCGACGAGCCGCCCAGGACCGCGGCGTCGCCGCGGCGCTCGCGCATGAAGTTCTCGAGCTGCGTGATCTTCGACTCGGCGATGATCGAGAGCCGTTGCCTGACCGAGATTTCGAGCGACCTGCGCGCGATCAGATACGTCAGCGCCGTCACGCCGATGCAAGGCACCAGCGCGAACACGAGAAACCAGAGTAAGAGCCGCCCGCCGATCGACTTCCGGACCAGCGGAAACCTGCGCTTCGTCATGGTGGGCACACTTCCGGGATGAGACGGCTTTCGTTGAGGTTTCGCGCGTCGTTTCGACAGGTTCAAGGGGCGCGACGCGGCGCGGCGCGGGCGTCGGGATTCACGTTCGTCGCGGGCTCGCCGAAGTGCGGGTTCACCCAGCTTCCGCCCCACGAGACGCGCAGATTCTCGACGTAGTTCTCCCAGTCGCGCTTCGGCCTCGTCTGCGGATACGGCACCGGTCGGATCGGCTTCGTGATGCTCCAAACGACGTCGAATTGACCGTCCGAGCGGATCTTGCCGAGATAGAACGGCCGCCACGCGTGCAGGTTCTCGGCGTCGATCGAGACGACCCCCTCGGGCGCGTCGAGACTCTGACGAATCAGGTGCCGACGCACGATCGCGACGTCGTCGTAGCCCGCTTCCTCAACGGCCTGCGCCCAGAGTTGCACCGCGTTGTACGAAGCCTCCATCACGTCGCTCGCGACGCGCTCCGCTCCGTAACGAGCCTTCAGACGCTTCACGAACGCGACGTTCTCGGGCAGGTCGAGGCTCTGGAAATAGCACCACGCGGCGTAATTTCCCGCGAGTTCGTGCGCGTTCAGCGTCCGCAGCTCGGGCTCGGCGATGCTGAACGATACCACCGGAGTCCGTTCGGGGGTGATCCCCGCCGCGCGCAGCTTGCGATAAAACGCAACGTTCGTATCGCCCACCACCGAGCTCAGAATCACCTCGGGATCGGCCTTCTTGATCGCCGCCACCGCCTCCTCGACCGCGCTCGACCCGAACTCAATGTACGACTCGCCCGCGAGCTGCTCGCCGCGCGCCTTCAACACGTCGCGCACGATCTCGTTGACCGTGCGCGGCCAGACGTAATCCGACCCCACCACGTAGATCTTCTTCGCCTTCAAAACTTCGAGGCACCAACTCACCGCCGGAATGATCTGCTGGTTCGGGGCGGCTCCGACGTAGACGATGTTCGGCGACTGCTCCACCCCTTCGTACGCCATCGGATACATCAGCAAGTGCTCGCGCTCCTCGACCACCGGCTTCACGCTCTTCCGGCTCGCCGACGTCCAGCAACCGAAAATCACGCTCACCTTCTCCGCGGTGATCAGCCGCTCGGCCTCGCGCGCAAACGTCGGCGGGTCCGACTTGCCGTCGACGATCACCCACTCGACCTTACGACCCAGCAAGCCGCCGCGCGCGTTCACTTCCTCGAGCGCCAGCACCTCGGCGTCGATCATCGAGCCTTCGCTGATCGCCATCGGACCCGTCCGCGAGTGCAGAATCCCCACGCGGATCGGCGGCTTCGGCTCGACGCGTCGATAGACGACGTAACCGACGTACGACAACGCCGCGATCCCAAGCAACGCCGCGACCCCGCGCGCTATCCGCTTCATCTGAACCGTCCGATCACTCTCGTTGCGACACCCTGTTGCGCCCGCCCGCCCGCGCAATCGTCGTATCCGTCGCGAGCCGCGTAACCGTTCAATTCGGCTCAATGAGCCTATGTTCCAACCACCAACTCTATCACATAACCGGCGGAGTCGCCGCGAACCGCACCGCCTTTTTTGACGTCGACGCCTTCCGACGGTGTCTGGCGTCGGCGTTCGCGCGACGTGATGATGGAGCATCGACGCGGCGGAACCTCGCGGCGTCGGCAATCGATCGCGGAGGCGTTCCCAATC
>JAJYDB010000096.1 GCA_021777845.1 Planctomycetota bacterium | reverse complement strand
GCGGCGCTGGGCCGACGCCGGCTCGCCCGAGGGCGACCCGCGCGACCTGCCGAAAACGACGTTCGAGCCTGTCGGCCCACGGCTCGGCCGGCCTGACCTCGTGCTCGAACCGACGGCCGCCTTCGAGGTGCCCGCGGGCGGTGACGACGTCTTTCGCGCCTACGTCCTCCCCCTGCCCCGCGACCGCGACCTGCACGTCGCCGCGTTCGACTTTCACCCCGGCAACCGTCGCGTCGTGCATCACGCCAAGCTGTATCTGGATCGCGACAGGCGATTTCAAGCGGCGGACGACACCGACCCGGCCGCCGGTTTCGATACGCAGGCCGGCGCGGAGCTGGGTCGGGGCGCGGTCTGGGAGTGGACGCCGGGGACGGTCGCGCGGCGCGCGGCGCGAGGAGTCGGCACGATCTTGCCGCGCGGGGCCGACCTCGTGCTCTTCATCCACTATCATCCCGACGGCCGGCCGGAGAGCGACCGCTCGCGCATCGAGATTTACCTGAGCGAAACGCCGGTCGAGAAGCGGATCGCGGGGGTGCCGATGGGGACGTCGAGCCTCGATATCCCGGCGGGCGAGGCGAACTACACGGTCGTCCGGCGGGCGACGCTGCCGGCCGATGTCCGCGTGCTCGCCGCGCTGCCGCACGGGCATTTCCTGATGCGTCAAATTAAGCTGACCGCGACGCTGCCCGGCGGCGAGGTGATCCCGATGCTCTGGATCGACGACTGGGATTTCAACTGGCAGGGTCGTTACGCGTACGCAAAGCCGTTGGCGCTGCCGAAGGGGACTCGATTGGAGCTGACGGCGCGTTACGATAACTCGTCGGCGAATCCGCTCAACCCGCACCGACCGCCGCAACGCGTCCGCTTCGGTCCCGCAAGCACCGACGAGATGCTCGGCTGTCACTTGCAAGTGATCGCGGAGTCGCCCGAGGGTTACCGCGCGATCAAAAGTCGCTGGCCGGAAGGGTTTTGAAGGCGGTCGCGTCGGCCATTGCAGGCGAGCCCGAGGCGTGCCGGGCAGCGCATCCATTCGACCACGATTAAGGAAGCGACCACGTGGACAACGCGGAGGTTGAGCTTGAAAAAGCGCGGACCGCGGGGACGCGCCGCGGCCTGGCGGGCTGGCTCTGGACCGTGCTGGGACCGTTCGCGGGCCTGGCGCTGATCGTCCTGCTCTTCGCCTATTTGACGCGCGACCGCGGCTCTTTTCTGACGGTCTACGCCTGGCGGACGATCCTGGTGCACACCGTCGTGGTGGCGACGTGCGCGCTCGGGATGACGGTGATCATGATCGCGGGCGGCATCGACCTTTCGGTCGGCTCGGCGGTCGCGCTGGTGACCGTCGCGATGGCCTTGGCGGTGCGCGATCTCGGCGTGCCGATCCCGCTCGCGATGCTCGGCGGCGTCTTGCTCGGCGGCCTGTGCGGGCTCTTGAACGGAGCACTCGCGGCGGGCCTGCGGGTGGTGCCGTTTATCATCACGCTCGGAACGCTGAAGGCGTTTCGAGGCGTCGCGAAGTGGCTCGCGTCGAACTCCGAGGTCTACGCCCCGGCGAGCGCGAAGCCGTGGTGGTTCAAACGGATCATGGCGATCGACCCGAACCCCGAGTGGCTGCTCGTCTCGCCGGGGGTGTGGGTCGTGCCGGCTTTGGCGGTGCTGGTCGCGGTGATCCTGCGTTACAGCGTGCTGGGCCGGCATATTTACGCGGTTGGGTCCAACGAGGCGACGGCGCGCGTCTGCGGGGTTCGCGTCGGTTTGGTCAAGTTGTCGGTCTACGCGCTGGCGGGGCTTGCGGTCGGCCTCGCGGGCGTTCTGCAATTCGTCTTTCTGGGTGCAACCGGCGACTCGACGACCGCGGAAGGACTCGAGCTGCAAGTGATCGCGGCGGTCGTGATCGGCGGCGGCAGCCTCAGCGGCGGCGAGGGGAGCGTCGTCGGCACCCTCATCGGCTGTCTGATCATGGCCGTCCTCAACAACGGCTGCGTTCAGGCGCAAATCCCGAACGCCTTTCAGGATATCGTCATCGGCGTGATCATCGTCTCGGCCGTCGCGCTCGACCAGCTCCGCCGCAAAACTCGCCGCGAGGCGATCTGAGGCGACCTTCGAGATCCTGGTTCGCTCCGCGCGGCCGACTCTGCCGAACACAACGGTTGAGGGAGACGCGGGAGGCCGCAAGGGCCGGCGCGGCTGAAGCCCGAACGTCGCGACGGCCGAACCTTGGATTGACAGTGTTCGCGTGGGGGCCTAGAGTGCGGCGAAACCGCGTTCAGGTCGCCTAGATCGATCTCCGCCGGGCCCCAACGGCGGTCCCCTCTCGCTCCGGAACGTGTTGTCACGAGCGGCTTTGGCGTGATTTCGCCGACGCCGCGACGCAGGGAAGCGCGACTTCGCACATGGCCATCAGCTCGCCACCGACGCGTCCGACCCGCCGGCTCATCCAGCCCGCGCTCCTGAGCGCGGACACCGTCCCGTTGCCTCGGAGCCGGACCACGCCGCGGTTCGATGCCTCCTGCATCGTCTCGAACTTCGCCGCGCTCAGCCTCGCCGAGGTCATTTGCCGCGCAACCTCCTTCGCGGTCACGCTTTCGCTCACGAGGCGGCTCGACCAGTCGGGCTACGGGCGGATCGAATTCGCGTTTAACGTCGTCTTTTGGCTCGTCCTGCTCGTCCGCGACGGCGTCGAAGTCATCGCCGCGCGTGAACTCGCACGCCACCCGCGGCTGGTCCGCCCGCTCGTCAATCACGTGATTGCACTCAAGGGACTGATCGCCTCGGCGCTGCTCGCGGGATTGGTCCTCGTCGGCTCGCTCACCATGACCGACCCGACCGACCGCGCCATCCTCTGCATGTATGGCCTGATGCTGGTCACCACCGCGCTCGGAATCGACTTCGTCTACCGCGGCCTCGAACGCATGACCCTCGTCGCGGTCAGCTTAATATTGCGTACGCTTATTTACGCGGTCGGCATTTGGCTCTGGGTGACCGACGCGAGCCGGATCGTGGCGGTGCCGGCGTGTTTGGCGCTTGGCGAGGCGGTCGGGATCGCGCTGGTCTGGTCGGATTACGTGCGGCGTTTTGGGATGCCCAGGCCGGTCTGGTCGCGACGTTTCATGCAGGTTTCGCTGCGACGAGGCCGCTCGGTCTGTTTGATTCAGGTTTCGCAGACGGTGATCGCTTCGATCGACCTGATCTTCGTCGGGATGATGTATCCGTGGGACGAGGTGGGACGCTATTGCGCCCCGCACCGGATGATCACCGCGGTGCTGACATTTAGCCTGATTTTTCAACAAGTCGTCTTTCCGAGCCTGGCGCGGTCGTGGCGGCAGACCGCGGCATCGGGGCAAGCGGCGGTGAGCGGGATGGTGAAATTACTTGTGGTCGGGCTGTTGCCGATCGCGGTCGGCGGCACCGTGTTGGCCGCGCCGCTGATCAAATACCTGCTCCCGCGCGACTTCGAGTCGGCGGCGCCGCTGTTGATTCTCGGGATCTGGCGGGTGCCTCTGTTGACGCTCGCCTACCTCTATCGGACGGCGCTCATCGCGGTCAATCGCGAGGCTGTCGGCGTGCGGATGCTGGCGGTGGGGGCGCTCGCTTCGGGACCGATGGTGTGGGTACTGTGCAGACTGTTGGGACCGCCCGGGGCGTCGTCGGCGGTGCTTTTGATCGGCGCGGGGCTGCTCGCCGCGGGCTACGGCTGCCTGGCGCGCGAAGGTCGCCAACCACCGTGGCACCATCACCTGATGAAGCCGGCGCTCGCGTGCCTGGTGATGACGTTCGCGTGCCTCGCGCTCGAACGCATCAGCGTCCCGCTCGCCGTCGTCGGCGGGGCGCTCGTCTACTTCGCGACCCTCGCACTGATCGGCGGCATCCCAAGATTCGAGCTCGCCTCGCTGCTGCAACCTTCGCGACAGGGCGGTTGCCGCGCGACCGAGGCGCGTTGATTTGTCGCGAGACGGAGCCACATACGAAGTTTTGGGTAGTTAAACATCTCGCAGATCATGGTATCCAACAGAGTTGCTCAGGCCGGCAGTGAAAAAACGCCTAATGTTTCATGGACCTGTTCGCTCTTTGGAACAATATTAACAAAATGGTGGGAATACGTCCAAAAATGCGATGTCTGAACCAACGAGCGAGATATGAGTGAGACAGGCAGTGAAATCCCTAATCTTCCGCTCTACGAAACTGATTACCGAGCGGAGTTCGAACCGCTCAAGGGCCGCTGGAGATTCCGGCTCGCGGCAACCGGAGGAATTCTCGAGGTTGACGTTCTGGTAGTTCTGGCCGAGGAGTGGAAGGAAAGAAAAGAGTCAGAAGATCCCTCGTGGAGCCCGGTCAATTTTGGACAATTAGTCGTCGCGGTCCAGAGCATGTCTTGAGGGTTGGCTCAGGGTTGAAGAGACATCAATACCACCGAGGGGAGTGTCATTTGCTCTTGGCCGAACCCAGGCTGGAGCCTCTCCCGTCAACCACCCCACCGTCGCCTCCGTTTGAGCTTCATATTCCCGCTTGCGCACGACTTGCTGAGGAAAGATCATATTATGTCGAAAGATTGCTTCTCCCTTGATCCCAGAGAATAAACCAGCGGGAATGCACCTTCGGAAGTAATCCTCGACCCATTCGCTGAAGTCTTGAAGGGGAAAGGGAAGACCCGGTCCATAAGTGCCAATGGGGTAGCAGACTTCGATCGGCTCCATTGCGTAATTTGTGCCGTACGGCTGCCTGATGTCCGAATACATTCCGAAGTAGATCTTCTCGAAATCGCTCAGATCGAAGAAGACCCGTGAATACATGTATTCAGAATTCGGATTAGTGGACGAGACCACCTGATCGATTTGATGGCACCCCTTGAACTTGACTGCAAACCACAAGTTATGCCTTGTGCATTGGCCGTTCGGTTGCAACCATTGAAGGCACCTGTATATCGAATCAAGATGAGAATTACAAGCATCGTCCCAAAGCTACGTCCCTCTACCCCCCGCTTGCCGACGCCGCCCGCACCTGGTAAGATTCAAACTAGGTTCAACAACGGGGCCGACGGCCCTCCCGCCTTGGTCAAACACGGCGCATGCCATTTATGAGCCGACGAGAGACGACCGACTCTGTTGACGACGCAGCCCGCAAGGCCGCGCTTGGTCCGGGTCGCGACCATGCGCATCGCGACGGCATGGTGCGCCGCGAGCTGCTCCAAATCGGCTTCTCGGGCTTCCTCGGCTTGAGCCTGCCGGGCCTGCTGGCGCGTCGCGCGGCGGCCGGAGCGAGCCAAACGCGCGCGCCGCGCGCGCAGTCGATGATCATCGTCTTCATGTCGGGCGGCCCCAGCCACCTCGATATGTTTGACCTCAAGCCCGACGCCCCGGTCGGCATCCGCGGCGAATTCAAGCCGATCGAAACCGCCGCCCCGGGCGTTCGGCTCGGCGAGCATTTGCCGCTGCTTGCGAAGCAGGCCGACAAACTCGCGATCGTGCGGTCATTTTCGCATGAACATACCAATCACCTAAACGCGACGCACCAGGTGTTGACGGGCTACCCGCAGCCGGGGGCGTTTTTCGACAAGATCGCCTCGCGCGACGACTATCCGCACTACGCCGCGGGGTTGGAGTACATCCGCCCGCGGGCCGACGGCGTTCCGAGCGGCGTATTGTTGCCGACGTTCCTGATGGAAGGCCCGCTCGTCTGGCCAGGGCAGCACGCCGGTTTTTTGGGGCCGAAGTACGACCCCTGGCAGATCAAGCAGGACCCCAGCCGTCCGAATTTTCGAGAGGAAAGCCTGCGGTTGCCGGTTGGCTTCAGCGTCGAGCGTTTGAGCCGGCGCAAGCATCTGCTCGACGAGTTGGGCGCGCGGCAGGAGGCGATGAGCGCGGCGTCGTCGAGGGTGTCGGCTACCGGTCGCGACCCGCTCGAAGAACAACGCAAGCTGGCGTTTTCGCTGCTGCTTTCGGGCAAGGTGGCGCGGGCGTTCGAGCTGAACCGCGAGGATCCGAAGACGCGCGACCGCTATGGCCGGCACATGTTCGGGCAGTCGCTTCTGCTCGCGCGGCGACTCGTGCAGGCCGGCGTGCCGATCGTGCAGGTCAACATGGGCCGCGTGCAGAACTGGGATTCGCATTCGGACATCTTTGGAACGCTCAAGAACCGGCTGTTGCCGCCGACCGACCGCGGCGTTTCGGCGTTGCTCGACGACCTCGCGTCGCTTGGGCTGCTCAACGACACGCTCGTCGTGATGATGGGCGAGTTTGGACGCACGCCGCGGATCGGCGCGAGCACCGGCAACAATAACGCGCCGAACGGCCGCGACCACTGGTCGAAAGTGTTCTCGGGCGTGTTCGCGGGCGCGGGCGTCGTCGGCGGCCAAACGATCGGTCAGTCCGACAAGATCGGGGCCTATCCCGCCGGGAAGCCCTACACCCCCGGCGACCTCGCGGCGACGGTTTACACCGCCCTCGGCATCGACCCCACCACCGAACTCCGCGACCGGCTCGGCCGTCCGCTCCGCCTCTGCAACGGCGAACCGATCGCCCCGCTCTACTCCGCCGCGAGCGTCTAAGCAGTCGCGACGGCGACGCGCCGCCGTTTTTCCGCACGCCCGCGAAACGAAGCCAATCGAGGTCAAACCGTGACCTCGATTCGACTTGCGCCGAGCGATCTAGGTTTTGTACAGTCGTCGGCGCGGCGTCAGGGCTTCGAGGCGGGCGGGAGCAGCTTAATGACGGTGGAGGTCATGGCGCGGATGCCCGTGCGGATGCTTGGCGCGGCGTCGGGCTGAAACTTTGAGGAATGCAGCGAGGGCAAGCTCTCGCCCTTCGACTTCGCGTCGGCGATTTTCTCGGGCGGAATTGTGCCGAGACGAAACATGAAAGTCGGGACACCCCCTTGGCCGTAAAGCCCGAAGTCCTCGGCACCCATCGCGGGCTCGACCAGCTCGACTCCGGCATCGCCGCAGACGCGCTTCAGCGCGGGGAGGACCTTCGCGACGAGCGTGGGCGTGTTCACGGTCGGCGGGGTGGTTTCGACGACGGTCACACTGCCGGCGGGGGCGTTGTGCGCTTCGGCGAGGCCTTTCACGCGGCGTTTAATCGCGTCCACAAGTTGTTTGTCGACCGAGTCCTGGAACGAACGGAGCGTGAGCTGGAGGTCAACCTGGTTCGAGATGATGTTGTGCTTGAAGCCGCCGTGAATCGAGCCGACGGTCACGACGGCGGGGTGGATCGGGTTCGCCTCGCGCGCGACGATCGTCTGTAAGTCCAAGACCAGTAAGGCCGCGAGCACGACGGGGTCGACCGTCGTATGGGGGTAGGCTCCGTGCCCGCCGCGGCCGCGGACGACGACGTCGACCGAGGTCGATCCCGCCATCGCGGGGCCGGACGTGTAGGCGACGCGTCCGGTGGCGAGGTCGGGCGCGCAATGCAACGCGAGTGCGGCCGAGGGTTTACCGAAGCGTTCGTAAAGGCCGTCGGCGAGCATCGCCTCGGCGCCGCCGATCGCCTCTTCGGCGGGCTGGCCGATGAACATGACGGTCCCTTTCCAGTCGTCGCGGTGCGCGGCGAGGCGTCGGGCGGTGCCGACCAAGCAGCTCATGTGGACGTCGTGTCCGCAGGCGTGCATCACGCCGACAGTTTGGCCGGCCGCGTTCTTCGAGGTTTGTTTGCTCGCGAACGGCAGGCCGGTTTCCTCGGTAACGGGCAAGGCGTCGAGGTCGGTGCGGACCATGACGAGCGGCCCCTCGCCGTTTTTGAGGATGCCGACGACGCCGAGCTTGCCGACCCCGGTCGTCACCTCAAGTCCCGCCGCTTTCAGCTCTTGCGCAACTTTCGCGGAGGTCTTGACCTCGTGAAAGGAGAGCTCGGGGTGACTGTGGAGGTCGCGATAGAGGGTGAGCAGCGCAGGGAGGTTGGCGTTGAACCAGGCGTCGTCGGCGGAATCGTCGGCGCGGGCGGCGACGGCCGGGAGGAGGCTCGCGGCGGCGAGAATGCAAGCGAGCGCGGGTCGGCTCCGGGTCGAGTTCGGCATGCGGATGCGCGGCTCCAACGGGTGAACGATCCGGGCGTGTTCGAGAGTTCGTCGCGACCGACGCGGGGGGTCAGTCGAGGCCCATCTGCTTATTAAAGGCGATGGCCTTGGCGTGTTCGGCCTCGGGGATTTTGCCGCAGCGTTGGTAGATGACCGAGAGCGCCGTGTAGCTGAAGGCGTCGTCGGGTTCGAGCTCGACGACGCGTTTGGCGTGAAAGATGGCTTTGTCGACTTCGGCGAGGTCGGCGTTCAGTTTAGCGAGCATGCCGTGGCCGAGGGCGAAGTCGGGCTCGAGCGCGACGGCCTCTTCAAGTTTGGCGACGGCGGCGGGTTTATCGCCGGCGTCTCTGAGGGCGACGGCTTCGTCGTAAATATCGTGTGCGGAAGGCATTGGCGTGGTCAAACTCCGAGGTCGCGAGGTCGGCGCGCCGGGCTTGGGGCCAGGCGTCGCCGACGCGGTTGAACGTTCAGGGTCGAGGTTGCGAAAGCGCTGAAATCGGGTCGTCGGCACTCGCGAAGCAATCGAACCGGTTGACGTCGGGCAAGAGTTCGTTATGATCAATCCATCGCCGCCCGCGAGCCGGGCGCATAGCTCAGTTGGCTAGAGCGCACCCCTGATAAGGGTGAGGTCCGAGGTTCGAATCCTCGTGCGCCCATTTGGTTGACCCCGGATCGCACTCTGATCGCGATCGCGGGTTGGCCGGCATGGGGGCGACGATTAATCGTCGTCGTCCGACTCTTCGATTTCTTCTTCTTCCTCTTCCTCGGCTGCTTCCTCCTCGTCGTCTTCGATGTCGTTATCGGCGACGGCGGAAGCTTTGGCGGCTTTAACGGGGACCGCGGGCCTGGGCACGGCGGCACCGATGCCGGGTGCGTCGTCGGGCATGGCCTCTTTGACTTTTTGAACGAAGTGCGTACCCTTGCCGCGTCCGGTGAGTTCGGCGGCGCGGGCCTCGGCGGCTTCTTTCTGGTTGTAGTCGAAGGTGCCGACTTGCTTGAAGGTGTCGCTCACGACGGCCCAGACGATGCGCATACGGGCGTTGGGCTTCGGCGCTTTGGGCGTTTTCGGCTTCGCCTTGGCGCGCGGCTTGGGAGCGGCCTTGACTTTGGCCTTCGCCTTCTTTTTAGGTTTGCGCTCGCCGTCGTCGTCGGCGTCCTCGACGATGTCTTCCGCCTCGTCCTCCATAGGATCGAGCGGCTCGGCGGCCTCGTTCTGGCGACGCAACTCCATCCGATTCAGCGGTTTACCGGCCATTGGAGACCGTTCCTCCCGTCGACGTGAATGCAAACGTACATACGCACGGGGCGATCAAGCTCCGCGCACTTTCGATGCGTATCATACCGTGAAACCGGTTCGCGAACCAGCGTCCACCGTCAGGCGGCGCGGGTGTTGCCGTCGGATCGAGGCTTGCCCGCGGCGGCGGAGGCGGTCGCGATCGTGGTTGTCGCGGATCCGACCCGGGTCCGCACGCGGTTGAGCAAGGACTCGGGCATGTAGGGCTTGGTGAGGACGTCGGCGAGTCCGAGTTCCGCGAGCGAGCGCTGGTGCTCGACGTCGAGGGCCGCGGTGCAGATCAGGATTGCTTGATCGGGCCGCGCGGCTCGAATCCGTCGGCAGACCTCGACGCCGCCGAGGATCGGCAGGTTGAGGTCGACCAAGGCGAGGTCGAACGGCCCCGAATCGGCATGACGCTCGACGGCCGCGCCGCCGTCGCCCGCCTCGACGATCACGTAGCCCTCGGCACGCAGAAACCGCGCGATCAAGGACCGCAATCGATCTTCGTCGTCGACCAGCAATAAGGTTCCCCGTCGCTCCATGGCGGGGCCTCCTTTCTCAAACGCCTCATCCTTGGTGCGTTTACGTCACGACCCGCTCCGTCGGCGGATGGTACCGCGCGCGGGCGATTGAGGCTATTCCAATTCACGGTCGGCGGGGTGGGGACGAGGTTTTTGCGTCGGAGCCGGCTGCGGCCGCGCGCCGCCGGCAATCGACCGACCGCCTTGTTATCATCCCTGGGGAACGCGGTGCTCGACCCGAATCGAGCGTTCGCCGCGTGCACGCCTCGCATCCACCAAGACCCTGCCGACCCTCAGAGGTGACTCGCGATGACGCATCAGACCCGCTTTTTCTTTGGACGCGGCGCAGTGTTGGCCGCGACGGTTCGTCGGAGCCTGATTTTGACCGCCGCCGCGGTCGCGACGACTCTGCTTTCGTCGGTCGCCCTGGCTGACGAGGGCTTCGTGTCGTTGTTCGACGGCAAGACGCTCGCGGGGTGGACGACCGTCGCGAGCAAGGCGGGCAATTGGTCGGTCCGCGACGGCGAGGTCGTGGTCAAGGGCGAGGGGGGCGGCTGGCTGAGCACCGACAAGGTTTACGGCGACTTCGACTTCAAGGTCGATTACAAAGTCGGGCCGGCGGGCAACTCGGGCGTGTTCATCCGCGCCCCGCGGATGGGCGATCCCGCCTACACCGGCATGGAAATTCAACTTCTCGACGACGAAGCGCCGGTCTACGATAAGATTAAGCCTTATCAGCACACGGGTTCGGTTTACGGCATCGTCGCGGCGAAGCGAGGCCATAATAAGCCGCTGGGCGAATGGAACACGATTGAGGTGATTGCGCACGGGGCGAAGGTGAAGGTGATCTTGAACGGAACGGTGATCACCGAAGCCGACCTGAGCGAGCACGACGACGCGGTCAAGGTGCATCCCGGGATCAAGCGGACCGAGGGTTACATCGGCTTGCAGTCGCATTCCGAGGAGGTTCATTTTCGGAACGCGATGGTGAAAGAATTGAAGTGAGCCGAGGTGCTGGGCGTCGCGAACGGAAGGTGTTGGCGGCGTGGTTCACGAGCCTGGCAGTCCGCCCGCGGCGGGATTGGTCGCGGGGACTGCCGGCGCGGGCGCGGCGGCTCGACGCTGGTTGACGCCGAGAATTTGGCAGAGATAGGCGATGACGAGGTGTTTCGAGACGCTGAGGCCGAGGATCCCCCAGAGGATCCCGACGCGGAACAGCCAGAAGTTAACCGCGACGCAGGCGACGAGCACGAGCAGCGCGGTCACGCTGATTTGGAACGTGTTCCGGGTCATGTGAGTATTATGGGCTCGCGGTCGGCGTTGCACAGGTGTCGCGAAAAAAGGACGAGCCGCGCGGGGGTCAAACCTCGGGGGGGCTCCGGCGGAAAGGTTCGGCGGCTATCCTCTGGCGGAGCGGAGCGTCGTCGTCTAGGATAACGCTTCTCCGCCCCGGTCGACATCCGCGGTTCGTCGGAAACGGCGTGCCGTCGAGGTCGGGGTCGCGGCCCGATCACGGTCGAGGCTTGGTTGCGGCCCGCCGCCATTTCCCCCCGCGCGCGGTCAATCCGTACGCTCGATCGCCCCCTTAGTTCCGATTTATCCGTCCGAGAGCTTGGACCGAACATGGCGACATCGACGACTCCGGCACAGCCTTCCGTCTCGCGTCCCGAATGGACGACGATCATCGACCCGGTGCTCCAGAAGGAGCTAGAACAACACGTGCTGGTGACGTCGTGGGACCAGCTCCTGGGGATGGTCGACACGGTGTATAACTGGGGCCGGCGTTCGAGCCTCTGGCCGTTGGGCTTCGGCTTGGCGTGCTGTGCGATCGAGATGATCTGCACGGCGTCGAGCCGGTTTGACATCGCGCGGTTTGGGGCGGAGGTGTTTCGCGGGTCGCCGCGGCAGGCCGACGTGATGATCGTCTCGGGGACGGTCACGAAGACGATGATGCCGATGATCGCGCGTCTGTACGACCAGATGCCCGAGCCGAAGTACGTGATTTCGATGGGCGCGTGCGCGACGGGGGGCGGGCCGTTCAAGGAGGGCTACAACGTCGTCTCGGGGATCGACAAGTATCTGCCGGTGGACGTTTACGTACCCGGTTGCCCGCCGACGCCGCAGGCGCTGCTCAACGGCCTGATCATGCTGCAGAAGAAGATCGACGGCGAGAAGCTCGACGTCACGCTGCCGGTGCTGGGGCACGTCCGGAAGGGGAACACGTCGTGGTATTCGGAGAACGTCGAGCGCGACATCCCGGTGCCGGTGCTGGGGCCCGACCTCATTGATTTGCGGCTGGTGGAAGTCTCGGCGGAGCGGACCGCGCAGGGGTTGATCGAGGCGCGCGAGGAGACGCTCGCGAAGCCGGCGATCATCGCCGCGCCGAAAACCGACGCCGCCGAGGCCGCGCTCGAGGCCGAGGAAGCGGCGGCCGCGGTCGCGAAGGGGGGCAAGCCTCCGAAAAAGGCGAAGCGGGCGGTCGCGCAGCCCACGCTCGTTTGGCTGGGCGAGGAAGGGCTGAACGCGCTCGCGGGGCGGCTCGACGCCGAGTTCGGCGCGGGGACGGCGACGATCATCCAGGCCGGCCTGCTTATTCCCGCCGAGAAGCTCGTCGCGGTCGCGTACTATCTGCGCGATCGCAACCCGATCAAGTACGACTATCTCGCGAGCTTGCAGAGCGTCCACTACGAGGACTGCATCGAGGTCAACTATCAGCTCGACAGCACGCTCGACCCCGGCAAGGTGATCACGCTGCGGGCGCGGACGTCGGCGGTCGAGTGCGAGGGCGAGCTGCCGACGCTCTCTTCGGTCTGGCGGGGCGCGGATTTTCAGGAGCGCGAAGTCTACGACATGATGGGCGTGAAGTTCGCGGGCCATCCCGAGCTAAAGCGCATCCTGATGTGGGACGGGTTCGCGTACTGGCCGCTCCGCAAGGATTACCTCGAGCCGTACTACGAAGGCCCGACGAAGGTTTTCGACAGCCGCGTCGAGGAGGGATTCGGCCGCCACTTCCGCTCCGAGGAGCTGAATCCGCACGGGACGAACATGAAGATCCCGAAGGATTACAAGGACTGGGACAAACTCTCGAGCGGCGACGACACGAAGGGCAAGACGCTGATGCCGACGGGCGTCGACATCAGCGAGCTCGACACCGACCAGTTCATCGTGAGCATGGGACCTCAGCACCCGAGCACGCACGGCGTGTTTCGGATGAACCTGCGCGTCGACGGCGAGACGATCGTCGGCCTCAAGCCGGTGATGGGCTACATGCACCGGAATCACGAGAAGATCGGCGAGCGCAACACTTATTTGATGAACTTCCCGTTCACCGACCGGCTCGACTATCTGACGAGCATGGGGAACAACTTCGGGTACGCGCTCGCGGTCGAGCAGTTGATGGGCGACGAGGCGAAGGTTCCCGAGCGGGCCGAGTATATCCGCGTGATCATGGCCGAGCTGACGCGCGTCGCGAGCCACATGTGGTCGATCGGCTTCTTGCTCAACGACCTGGGGGCGTTCTTCACGCCGGCCCTGTACGCGATTGAAGAGCGCGAGCTGATTCTCGACCTCTTCGAGTGGGCCGCGGGCAGCCGGATGATGTGCAATTACTACCGATTCGGCGGGGTTGCGTTCGACCTGCCGAAGGGTTGGATCGAGCGTTGTCGCGGGGTGGTGAACGACCGTCTCGACGGCAAGATCGACGAGCTCGACCGGTATTTGACCGCGAACGAGATCGTGCTCGACCGCTGCCGAGGGGTCGGCGTGATCACCCGCGAAGAGGCGATCAACTACTCGACCGCGGGGCCGGTGTTGCGGGCGTCGGGGGTGAATTACGACATTCGCCGCGCCGCGCCGTACGGCATCTACGACCGTTTCAACTTCGACGTGATCACCGCCGAGCACGGCGACGTCTACGACCGTTATCTGGTCCGCCTCCGCGAGATGCGCGAGAGCGTGAAGATTCTCAAGCAGGCCGTCGCCGACATTCCCGACGGGCCGATTTTGCCGGGCAAAAAGAGCTATCAGATCAAGGTGCCCGCGGGCGAGGCGTATTCGCGGGTCGAGAACCCGAAGGGCGAGCTCGGCTATTACGTGGTTTCGGACGGCTCGCCGACGGCGTATCGCTATCACGTCCGGAGCCCGAGCTTCATCAACCTGACGGCGCTCGAGCGGATGTGCCTGGGCTACACGGTGGCGGACGTGGTCGGAATTTTGGGCAGCCTCGACATCGTGCTCGGCGAGGTCGATCGTTAAGCGCGGCCGACGCCCGCGCGACGGGCGGACGCTCGAGTTGTAAAACAAACGCGGGACTAATTCGGGGCGCGGGCGGGCGAAGGGAGCGACAATGAATCTCGGTCAAGGCTTGATCATTGGTCACTGGGTGACGCTGCGGCGGTTCTTGCTCACGTTCTGGCGCGACATCAAGGACGGCAAGGGGTTGCATCGTCGCGGCGGCGGCACGCAGATCCTCGACTTTTGGTCCGGTCGGATGCCGCGCGGTCAAGAGCCGACGGTCCGGCAGGACTCGACGACCGAGGGGCTGTTCACCGTCGAGTATCCCGACGAGCGGCTGCCGGTTTACGAGCGGTTCCGCGTCTTGCCGATGCTCGTTTACGATACCGAGGACGGCAACGTCCGGTGCACGAGCTGCAATATTTGCGCGAAGGTTTGCCCGCCGCAGTGCATTTGGATGACGCAGGCGAAGGGTCCGAAGGGGAACGTGGTGCCGCTCCCCGAGGAGTTCTTCATTGATATGGACGTCTGCATGAATTGCGGGATGTGCTCCGAGTACTGCCCGTTCGACGCGATCAAGATGGATCACAACTTCGAGCTGTCGAACTACGAGCGGCATCAGACGCATATTTTCGACTTGCAGGACTTGCTGGTTTCGAGCGAGTTTTACGCGCAAACGCATCCCGAAGCCTGGGAAACCGCCGAGCAGATCACCGAGCGCGGCAAGGTGTCGAAGAAGAAGGATCAGCGTTTGCAGAAGGCGCTCGCGGCGTCGAAGCCGGCCGCTCCGGCGTCGTCGCAGCCCGCGGCCTCGAAAGCGTGAGCCGCGCGGGTTCGAGGGGCTTGTGTCGAAGCGCGGACTTCGAGACGGGCAGCCCCTTGCGACGCCCCGGTCGAAGCCGTTATTATCCTTGACTCGACGGCCGACACGGACGTCGCGCGAGCCGCCCGAGACCCCCCCTTCCCCGCGGCCTTTGAACCGCTGCTCCCTCACGGACTCCGAGATGATCCCGACCGGCCCGCAACAGCGTTTTAAACTTGGCGAGCGCGTGCGTGTGACGCAATTCGTGCGCGTCGGGCATCGCGCCTGGACGACCCAGGTTGAAGGGGTCGTCGAGTTGGAGGGGATGCGTCCCGTCGGCGGGATGGAGATGGGGGGCAAGGCGGCGGCGTCGCACCAGTCGACGCTCCGGCTGCGGACCGTGAACGACGAAGTGACCGTCGTCGCGCTCGACGAGAATACGAAGGTCGAAACGCTCGACGCCGCGGGCGTCCGTTAAGGGGCGAACATGGTTCTGTTCAACTACGTTTTCATCGGGGCGCTGTTGCTCGGGGCGATCGGGTTCGCGGCCGCGCCGCTCGTCGTGGTGGCGATCGTCGCGCCGCGGCGACGCTCGCGCGAGAAGCAGGACATCTACGAGTGCGGCCTGCGCACCACCGGCGAAACCTGGATCCGCTTTCGGATTCAGTATTACATTTTCGCGATGCTGTTCGTCGTCTTCGACATCGAGACGGTGTTTCTGTATCCCTGGGCGGTCAGCTACGTGGGCTTGGGCGCGTTTGCGTTGTTCGAGATGGTCGTGTTCCTCGTGTTGCTGTTCGCGGGGCTGCTGTACGCGTGGGCGAAGGGCGTATTGCGTTGGGTGTGACGCCGGGGCGCGGCGGTTGGGCGGGGGAGCGCGGTTACGGGGCGGGCGCGGTCGGCGCGCGTGGTCTTGGGGGAGTCTGAAGCGGTGATCGACGCGATCAAGGTGATGACGGACGCCGGTCTTTGGGCGCAGGAATCGGTGCTGCCGGACGTGCCGTGGCTGAAGTTTGTCGCCTGGTTTGTCGTATTTCTGGGCGTATTTCCCGGCATCGTCGCCTACATGGTGTGGGCGGAACGCAAGGTGGCGGCGCGGTTTCAGGACCGTATCGGGCCGAACCGGGTCGGGCCCTTGGGGCTGCTCCAGCCGATCGCCGACGCGATCAAGTTGTTGACGAAAGAGGACATCGTCCCGAAGGAAGCCGACGGCTGGGTCCATTTGATCTCGCCGATGCTGTTGATCGTTTCGGCGTTTTTGGTGCTCGCGGTCGTGCCGTTCGGCGTCGGCCTCGCGCCTGTGAATTTGCCCTCGGGGATGCTTTATTTGGTCGCGGTGTCGAGCCTGTCGTCGCTCGGCGTCTTTTTGGCGGGCTGGTCGAGCCGGAACAAATACTCGCTGCTCGGCTCAATGCGGGCGGTGGCGCAGTTGGTGTCGTACGAAATTCCGCAGGTGCTCGCGACGGTGCCGATCATCCTTTGGACCGGCGGGTTGAGTCTGGTCGCGCTGTTTTACCGACAGATGGAGTTCGGCTGGTTCGTCGCGTCGCCGCCGGGGCTGGTGGCGTTCGTGATGTTCATGATCGCGAGCATCGCCGAGGTGAATCGCACGCCGTTCGACCTCCCCGAGGCCGAGTCCGAGATCATCGCGGGCTATCACACCGAATACTCGAGCATGCGGTTCGGCCTCTTCTTTCTGGCGG
>JAJYDB010000367.1 GCA_021777845.1 Planctomycetota bacterium | reverse complement strand
CTCAGCAACAGATCCAGCGTCGGATCGCGGCACTCGACGATCATTACGGGTTTATCCGGACGCATTTGTTTTGGGTACGCGACCGCGAGCCTCTGGGAACTTCGACACCCGCAAGGGTTCGCCGCGAAGCCACGCGGATAAGCTATGCATTTGACGACCTGGCGAGGTCGATGCGCGCAACGCCTGGCTGGACGCAGCCGTCTCGCGACTTTCTAGCGATCGCGGGGCTGCTTGTTGCTCTGCCCGCGCCGTTTTGGCTCGCCTCGAGACGGCTGGGACGGATCAAGTTTGAGGAAGTCGCTCCTGCATCGCCGTTCGCCGATCTAGCAACGACCGTTTCGATCCCCGGAGTTACCCCCCCTACACTCTAAACCATGAAAATACTCTCGAGTTTCTCCAAGGTGAGGACGCGTATGCGGTCTCTCAAAAGCTTGCTCGCGTTGGTTGCGGCATCCGCGTTGTGGCCCGGCTATTTGTGTCTGGCGGCATTTGCGTCGCGACTCGGCCCCTGGCCGCGCGGACCGGCGACGTTCGCTTCGGCGGCTCTGCAGGGGTGTGCGGCGGCGTCCTTTCTGATGTCGATAGCGATGCGACTGCTTGCCGAGGAGGGTTGGGCAGAGCGCGTGCTCGGAATGCCGCGTTCGGTCTCGAAGCAGTTGCGCGGGTTGACGGGGTTGATCGGTTGCGCGGCGATCCTGTTCTTGATTCCGAACGATTTGCTGGCGCGTGGTACGCTCATTTGGCGCGAACGGCCGGTACCCGCGCTAGAGATTCGTCGGTTGTTGGTCATGATGTTCGAGGTGGCGGCGTTCGCGGGGGCGGCGGCGGCGGCCCGTCCTCGGTCGTCCCTGGTGCAATGGTTGTGGGCGACCCCCGAGCGCTTGGGCGCGCTTGGCAAGCGGCCTCGCATTACCCGCGTCGTGTTTATGATCGCCGTAGTGATTCCCCTTGGTCTCGACGCCGCCGGTTTTTGCGACACGGCGCGCAGGCTTTCGCTAGGCGCTCTCCAATTCCTTTCGGTCTTAATCGCGGTCGCGGTATTGCGCGCGATCCTCTTGCGCTCGATAGATCGCGACGCTTGGCGGTGGATTCGCCTTAAACGCGGCCCCGCGCTCGACGCAGAGGTGGAGGAAGCCGCCGCGCCGCGCGACATCCCTGCACGCCTCCGCACGCTCACGAATTACTTGATGCCGGTCGTCGGCTTGCTCGGCGTCGCCTGGGTCTGGGACGTCGACTGGGCCTTGTTTCGCTTTGTCTTCAATCAGACCCTCTGGACCTTCGACGGCAGCATCCCGGTCACAATCGGCGACCTCTTGCGCGCGACACTGTTCGCGATACTCAGCGGCCTCGCATGGAAACACATGAGCACACTTTTCGCAGTGTTCGTGTTTCCCAGGATGACCGACGACCCTGGCATCCGCTACGCGGTCGTCACGCTCTGCCGATACGCGGCGCTCGGCCTGGGATCGCTGGCGACGCTGTCGTCGATTCACGTTGGTATGGAGAAGATCGGCGTCGTTCTGGCGGCTCTCGGCGTCGGGCTTGGCTTCGGTTTGCAAGAGGTTGTCTCGAACTTCGTCTGCGGGATCATTCTGCTGCTCGAGCGGCCGATCCGCGTCGGCGACGTCGTGACGGTCTCGGGCACGACGGGCAAAGTTGATCGTATTAATATACGCGCGACGACGATCGTGAACGGCGACAATCAGAGCATGATCGTGCCGAACCGAGCGTTCATCACGGGCGACCTCGTGAACTGGACGCTCCGCGACAAAGTCGTGCGGGTGGCGATCCACATCAAGGTTGCGCACGGCAGCGACCCCGACCGTGTCACCGAACTGATGATCGCGATCGCGCAGGCCGACCCCGACGTGCTCGCGACCCCTGCGCCGTCGTCGCAAATGGAGGAGTTTGGCGACAGCGGCCTCGTGTTTGGATTGTACGCGCACGTGCCCGAGCCGGGGCTGCTGGGGAAGGTACGTCATCGTCTGTTCCGCGAGATTCAGCGTCAATTTAAGGAGCAAGGCATCGAGTTGCCGACGCAAGAGTTGGTCGTGAAGCCCGACCCCGACGACCCGCGTCGACGCCCGCGTCCGCCGCATCTTGGCCGCGTACACCACGCCGCAGAGCACGCGGTGCCGCGGCCTCATCAAGCCGCGGAGCACCTCGATGTCGAGTAACGTCAATCGCAAACCGAACCGCGAAATAGGTCATTCCTTGGTCGCGGCGGGTTTCTCGGCGACTTTGGCAGTCGCGTCGATCGAGTAGAACGCCTCGCAGAGTCGGCCAAGGAGTCGCCCCGCGGTCGTGGCGGTAACCGGGCCTTGCCCCGCGTCGATGCCAAGCGGCACGTTCGAAACGAAGAACGTTACGATCAAGGGCCGACCCCCGGCGGTTTCAAGGTAGCCCGCGAGCGACTTGCTCGTGAGGACACTTTTGCCGCTGATCTCATTGCCGACGTAATACGTGCCCGTTTTCGCACGTGCGTGACCGCGAGCGGGGCTGTCGGCGGGAACAGCCTTCGCCAGCGTGCCGTCGCGTCCTAAGACCGGTAGCGCCGCCTCGTAGCTGGGGAAATCGGGTCTTTTCGCGAGACCGCGCAAGAGTGCAACTGTCTGTCGAGGAGTCGTGAGGTCGGCCCGTTCGCCCCCCGCGCCGCCCCCGAACGAAATCTTCGAGACGTCGACGCCGAGCGTCTTCAGCAGTTCGCCTTCGCGACGCAAGCCGTCGCGGTAGGACTTCTCACCGTGATGCGCCGCGACGAGCAGCGGCAGCGTGCTCGCGTGCAAATTCAAGCTAACCTTCAGGATCACCTTCACGTATTCTCGGAACGGCGGCGAGGTGTATTCGGCGATCTTCGGCAGCGCGACGACTTCTGAGCGTTTCGGCAATTTGGCCTCGTCGTTGTTGCCGAGCGGCGAGGCGTCGATGCGCACGCCGCGCCTACGGAGCGACTCGATGAGCAGCGCGCGGGCGAACGCCGCCGGCTCCTCTACCTCGTAATTCTTGACGATCGCGTGAGATCCGACCGGGATTCGACCGCGGACCTCAAACCGTCGCGATCCGACTGTCGTTACGACGAGACGCGGTCGTTTACCCTCGGCGACGGTCGTTACGAGCACGTCGTACGAGACGAAGCTCGTTTCGGGTACGATTCGCACCCGAGCTGGATCGCCCGCCTTCGCGCCCGGAGTTGCGACAACGTCGACCAGGTTGTCGTTGATCAAAATTGGTGTCACTCGGCTCGGCCCGCTGCCCGAACTCGCGGCCGTCTCGAACAAACGGTCGTCAATGAGCACGTCGCCTTCGACTCTCTTCAGGCCCGAGGCCGCGGCCTCGCGCGCTAAATGATCGAGTCCCGCGAGCGGGTCGACACCGACGATCGCACCGTCGAGATTCCCGCCCGCGTAGGTGTGGTCGTTGTCCTGGAACGCG
>JAJYDB010000366.1 GCA_021777845.1 Planctomycetota bacterium | reverse complement strand
CAAGCGTCGGCGGGGACGGCCGTGCCGTTGCGGTAAATCGAGACGGAAACGACGGCGGCGACGCGCTCATCACGCACGCTCGTCAATCGGGCTTACGGCTTTCTCGGCCCGTCGCCGCGCTCGATCCACGCTTCGTTGAAACGGACATGCGCGATCGTGCTGCCCGCGGGGACGCCGCCGTCGGTGTAGGTGGCCTGGATCAGGCCGTCGCGGGTTTGAATGATCGACGGGTAATGGAACTGCGCGGGGCCGGCGTCGCGACGCTCGATGTGGCGCGTCCACTTCCAGGAGCGTCCTTCGTCGTCGGAGAGCGAGACGGCGAGCGAGAACCGGCCGTGGCTCAGGTCATTGTAAATCAAGGCCCAGCGGCCGCTTTTGAGCGCGATCGCCTCGACGCCTGCGCCGGGGTTCGGTAGGTCCGAGGCGACGACGGGGCTCCACGTCAGGCCGTCGTCGCGCGAGGTGCTGACGCGGATTCGTCTCGGCTCGCCGTTGTCGCGCATGAAGGCGACGAGCGTGCCTGCTCGGGTGCGTACGAAGCTGGGCTGGATGTTGCCGAAGCCGATCATCGGGCCGCCGGTTTGCCACGATTTGCCGTGGTCGTCGCTGATCAGGGCGAGCGAAACCGAAAACGTATCGGTATACAACGGCCAGAGGATCCGGCCGCTCGGCAGCTCGACGGCGTGGACGCGCGGCATCCAGCCGAGCCGCTGATAAAGCAGGTTGCCCGCGCGCCCGCGCCAGCTTGCGGCCTCGGATTCGTCGATCTTGGGGAGCTCCTTGCCGAAGTGCGTGAACGCCTCGTTCATTTGCTTCTCGAAGTCGCGCGGGGTGACGTGCAAGACTCCCTCGCGCGTCCACTTTGGCGGCCCTTCGCCGTCAAGGGGCCCGTCCGCGACCGCGAACTTCAAGAGCGCGCCCTCCCAGTGGTGATCGAGGACGGTCGGCCAGACCATCCAGAGCGCGCCGCGCGAAGTCACGAACAACGACGGATTGAGGTCGGGATAGTCCGGCGTGTCGACGATCACGAACCGCGGACTCCAGGCCTTCGCGCCCTTCTTAAGACGCGCGCCCTCGATCAAGACGTCGTCCGACGACCGCTCGCCGTGCCCGTGATACCAAACCGCGAGCAAGTCGCCGTTCGGCAGTTCGACGACGCACGACGCATGGTTGTGGAACTTCTCGCGCGGGAAAATCTCCAGCCTCTGGAAGCACGGCGCCGCGGGCTCGTCGCCGCGCACGCCGCAAGGAAGCGCCGCCGCGCAGGCGAAACACAGCACGATCGAGATCGACGTTGCTTTCATGGACATTGCCCCGCGTTGTTGCGCAAGTGTTAGACACCCGGCGAGTTTAGAGACGCGACCCGGGTCTCACAAGGGGATGCCGGCGCCGGACGTTCGCGTAGGATCCGGACTGAGACCGACGAGACCGACTTCGAAGGGACGAAAGTAGAGAATCACGATGGAGTCTTGCGAAACTCCAATTCCGAATCGTCGGCTGGTCGCACCTTCGTACTTTCGGGTTTTCGTGAGCCGTTCCGAGAGTCCGCGTCAGCGGCTGCGCGGCGCGGATTCGACGTCGTGCGGACGCGCGAGCCGGTTCACGGTCCGCGGCGCGACGCCCGCCGGCGCACCTTCGAAGCGCGTGCCGGATTCGTCGATTACGAGCGCGCTCGCGTGCGGCGTCGTTGCTTCGTAAGCGACCCACGCGCGGCCTTCGACCGGCCGGTACGCCTTCGTCCAGCCAAACGTGTTGTCGCGCAGGTTAATCTTCATGTAGAGACGACCGCGCGTCGACTTCGAGAACTTCGTGTCTTCGACGCCGATCAAACCGCCGACGGCCGCGTCCTCGAAGACGTTCGACTCGACGGCCCCGCCGAAAAACGGAGCGCGCGACCAGCCCCAGATCGCGGGCTGTTCGGTGGCGCAGGCTTGCAGACGGACCGACTCGCCGCCGCCGCGGAAGGTGTTCCGCGCGACCACGGTGCCGAAGTGGTTGCCCGCGAGCACGAGGTTCGACGCCGACCGGCTGCCGCGGCTATCGATCACGTTGTCCTCGATCCGGCAGCCGACGTAGCCGGTCACGATCGTGACGGCGCGGGCGTCGGCGGGGAGCGGCGCATCGAGCAAAAACGTCTCGGGTCCGAGCGCCTGCGCGACGCGTCGCCAGATCCCCGCGGCCTTGCCCTCGACGACCGCGACGACGTCGCCCGCGCGAATTGCCTCACGCCACGGATTCACGACCCGCACAACGCGGCCGTCGCTCGAAATCGCGGCCGGGATCCCCTCGTATTTGGTCCGATACGACTCCGTCAGTATGATCTCGGGCGCGTTCATCGAGGGGATGACGTCGTCGTCGCGCGGGCCGAGACCTTCGATCGAATTCGATTTGACAAGAATATTCGTGCCTTGATTCGTGAGCACGAGGAACCGCCACGTCTTGCCGCTTCCCGACGCCGGCCGCGCGCGATTTCCCTTCACGGTCGCATCGAACGCCGCGTGACCGACGAGCACCGCGTGCGAGAACGTCCCCGCAGGCGTGCCGCGATACTCATTGTCCTCGATCCGCCACGGACCGCCGAAAAACTCGATCATCCCCCCGCGCAGAATATTTTTCGCGACCACGCCGCCGTGCGTATCGGTCAGCCGCGCGAGTCGCGGCGCTTCCTCCCACTCGGTCGGTTTCAAGGCCGGCGGAGCATCGACGTCGAGTCGCTCGATGCGCAAGCCGACTTTCGCATGGCGATATTCCGGCTGATCCAAGTCGTCGGTGGTGCCGATGACCGCGGGCCCGTAGCTCACGGTGCGATTCCAGCGGATCGGCCCCGCGAAGCGGATCGCGAACCCCTCGAGCGACGTCCCGCCCGCGTGGATTTTGATCGCCGCGGTCCAAGGGGCGTCGCCCGCGCGCTGCTCGAAGCGCAGCTCCGCGCCTGGCTCGCCGACGAGCGCCGTCGGCTGTTCGAGAACCAGCGGCGCGTCGAGCCGATGCACACCCGTCGCGAGCCGGATCGTGCCGCCGCGCGCGACCAACATGCGCAGGTCGTCGCCCGGCCGCGCGACCACGTTCGTCGCCGACGGCAACGGAGCGCGCCGCAGCGGGTCGCATCCGCCGCCGTCGATATCCGCAACTGCGATCGAGCCGTCCGCATACACCAGCCGCAAGGTCAATCGCGACCCGGCCTCGTCGCGAATCGGCGTGAAATAAAGACCGGCGCTCGTGCGGTCGGTCCCCGCGGCGTAGGTCATCGGCAGCTCGCCCGGCTCCGCCTCGACGCGCACCCGGTCGCTTCCGCGATACGCCCACACGCCGCCGACCGCATCGCTCAACACCGCCGCCGCTCGACTGGCACGTCGTGCAGTGGGGCAGCACGTGGTGGTGGTCGGAGCCATCGGTCCACTCGGCGTGCGCGTGGAACCATTCGGCGAACTCTCGCTCGCAGAGGC
>JAJYDB010000365.1 GCA_021777845.1 Planctomycetota bacterium | reverse complement strand
GAGAAGTTTGGCGGGAAGATCTTCGCGGAAACCGAGGGCGTGACCGGCGACTTTCGCTTGAGGAACACTTCGGGTCGACCGCTGGTGATTACTGCCGTGAATACGTCCTGTTCTTGCGTGAGCTCGGTCGCGCAAGGGGCGACAAAAACACCGTTCACGATCGCTTCGGACGCGTCGGTCGTTCTCACTTTGTCGACCACTCCGTTGGCGATCCGCGGCCTCGAGCAGTCGTTCACGGCAACGATCGAGTCGTCGACCGAGGGCAAGCGCCTGCCCGATCAATACGCGACCATCGCCTTCAGAGTGGCTGACACGCTCAAGCCCGAACCCCCCGAGTTGCGGGTTTACGAAGCGTCCGAGGATGAGCCGACGAAGCATTCGATCGTACTCTACACATTTCACGACGCTCGCGCGTACAAGACGCCGACAATCTCGTTGGTCGGCTCCAAAAACATGACGGCGACCATTCGTCCGTCGGAGGTCGCGAAGGACGACAACCTGAAAACGTTGCCTCGCTTCATTGTCGATCTCTTGATCACACCCGACGCGGACAACGAGTCGATCAGCGGCACGGTTGACGTCGAAATCGAGGGCCAAAAGCCTCTTTCCATACCGGTCAGTTGCGTCTTTCGACGCGCGACGCGCGTCAACCCTCGCGTGTTGGCGGTCGCGGGTAAGGCGGGAAGCGTCGTCGAGCGCGACCTGTTCCAAGAATACTCCACCGACGAGTGGAGTAAAGTGGCCGTCGCCGCGAAACCCCGCGGGTGCACCGTCGCAATTGGACAATTCGACGCGCATACGAACAGAATTCATCTCACGATTCCCATTCCGCGCGACTCGAAATCGGACGAATCCGAGATCGTGCTCGCTTCGAGCGACGGCTCTAAAACTAAGCGTGTGCCGATTCGGTATGCACGCGAGGAGTAACGACATGTTCGGTAAGAGTCGCGCGCGCGGCTTCACCGTGGTGGAGCTTTTCGTTGTGATCGGCGTGATCGCGGTGCTCGCCGGCCTGCTGATCCCGGCGGCGCAGTCGACGCGCGAGGCCGCGCGGCGGGCGCTCTGCCTGAACAACCTCAAGCAGCTCGCGCTCGCGACTCAAAACTATCACGATGCGCTCGGCAGCTACCCGATCGGCCAGGAGCCGTCCCATGACCCCAGGCCGCTGTACACAAACTTTGGTTGTCCCGGCGACCTCGTCGACAAAAGCGCGTTCGTCTCGATTCTCGCGTTTCTCGAACAGGCATCGCTCTACAATGCGATTAACTCCCGCGTATCGATTTACGGACCCGAAAACACGTCGATTCACGGCGTGGTGATCGGGACGCTCGTCTGTCCGAGCGACTCCCTCGGCGCGACGCCTCGACCCGTGTATCCAAAACCACCGTTCGGTTTCGCGCTGGGAAATACACGCGCGAGCTGCGCCGGCTACGTCGGTTCGTTCGGCTCTCTGCCTGTTTTTACGCTCCCCACCGCGATTAACGACTGCAAGATCGACCCCCGCGCGCTCGACCAAGCCAACGGCGTGATCACGGGAGTGTCCCCCATCGACGCGCGTGCGATCACCGACGGCCTCAGCGGCACGGTCATGTTCGCCGAACGCTCGATGACCCGCCTGCACGTCTGGAACGATCAGTATTACGGCGGTTACGGCGAGTGGTGGAGTGGAATGCTCGGGGATACTCTCTTTACGGCGTCGACTCCACCCAACGCGATCGTCGTCTTCGACGCTCCACTCGTCGATGCGGCGTCGAGCATGCATCCCAACGGCCTCAACGTCGCCTGCTGCGACGGCTCGGCGCGGTTCGTCAAGAACTCGATCAACTCCTGGACGCTTGACCCGAAGACTTACTTGCCCGTCGGGGCCGTCTCGAATCCCTCGGGTTGGTTCGCCGCCGTGCCTCTCGCGGGCGTTTGGCAAGCACTCGCCACCCGCAACGGCGGCGAGGTCGTCGCCTCCGACTCCTTCTGAATCCAAGTCGACGTCGCCCCCCGCACCGACCGAGCGTTGCCGCGCCGCGGGACCTCGGCGGAACTCCCGCCGCCGCGGATGATCTTCGGATTGCCCCGACCGCGGCTTCGTGGTAGAAACCCGCCCGACCTCGGCCCGCGCGCACCGTCGTTTTTTTGGGGCGCTCCGGGCGGCATGGACGCATTCGAGGTCGCGGAAACACGATCATTATGAATAATTTTGCGCGTTTGGTGCGGTTTGCATGGCCCTATCGCGTGCGATTCGTGCTTTCTTTTGGATGCGCGATCGTCGTTGCGCTCCTCTTCGGCGCCAACATCAGCGCCGTGTTGCCGCTCCTTAAAATCCTTTTTTACGATGAAAATTGCCAAGTATGGCTTGCGAAGGAGATCGTTCACGAGCAGACGCATCTCGCCGCGACCCGCGCCCGTTTTGAAGAGCTCGACGCGATCGAGCGCATCAACAACCCCGCCGGCGCCGCGTTGAAGCGACACTTCGAGGCGATCCACGGCGAACGCGCCGCCATCGAGGCCGAGTTCCAAAAACTCCAACGACTCTACGAAACCCGCGCCTGGGGCGGAATCGGCGAAAGCCGCGAAGCCCTGCCTGCTCCCGAGCCGGCGAACCCCGTCGCCGTCGCCGACGCCCTCGCCGACGAGTCGCGCGAAGCCCTGCTTAAAAAGGCGCTCGACGACGCGCAACGCAACCTCGATATCGCCGACGCCCGCCTCGACGAGTTCAAACGCTACTCGAACGCCTACGCGCGACGCCTCTTTCCCTACCCGTTCGAATCCCGCCGCGCCAAAATCGCAGCCGAACGCGCCGCGACCGAAAAGTGGATCGGACGCTACCTCTGGGCGCGTCCGCTCGTCGACCGCTACCTCCCGCACAACAGCTTCAACACCCTCGTCCTCTTGATCGCGCTCGTCCTGGCGGGGACCGCCGTCAAAGGCTTCTTTATGTTTTTACAAGAAGTGATGGTGTCGAGCATAATTCAGGGTACATTGTTCAGGATTCGCAACAGATTTTATAAGAAAACGATTGCGCTTGACCTCGCGAGCTTCGGCGATCAAGGCGCGGGCGACCTGCTTCCCCGCTTCACCCACGACCTCGAATGGTTCGGCCAGGGGCTGGCGATGCTGCTCACGCGCGTCGTCCGCGAGCCGCTCCGCGCCGCGTCGTGCCTCGTCGTCATGCTCTGGATCAACTGGCGGCTCACCCTCCTCGCGCTCATCCTCGTCCCGTTCTCGGCGTTCCTCTCGAACCGCGCCGGCCGCGCCATGAAACGTACCGTTAAAAAAGCACTTGATAGCATGTCGAACCTCTATAAGATCATCCAGGAGTCGATCCAAGGCATCGTCGTGGTGAAGGCTTATACGATGGAGCGGCGCGAACGCAAACGCTTTTTCGTCGAAAGCAAGGCCCTCTACAAACGCAGCGTCCGCGTGGCGCGCATCGAGGCGCTCTCCGACCCGGTCCTGGAAT
>JAJYDB010000095.1 GCA_021777845.1 Planctomycetota bacterium | reverse complement strand
CGACCCCATATACCTGATCCTCGGCAACTCCGAACACAAACCCTGGCTGGACACCGACATGCTGATCCAGGCTCTCTCATTCAAAGGCTTGGAAATGCTGATCAACTCATCCACCACTATCCGCCGGGGCGGCGAATCCATCACTATCGCGGGTGTAGACGACCCATTCACCGGCAAGGACGATGTCGATGCGGCCTTCGCGGATGTGGATCCGGACAGCTTCACCATATTCATGACCCACTGCCCATCCACTACTCCAGAGGGCATCCGGCGCGGCGCTGACCTGATCCTGGCAGGCCATACCCACGGTGGGCAAGTGCGCCTGCCGCTTATCGGCATGACCTGGACCCATATGCGCGCAAACAAACGACTGACTGACGGTCTGTCCTCGCCCAAGGACATCGAACGCATCCTGAAGCCAAGTGTCGGCCACTCCACCCTCTTCGTCAGCCGCGGCACGATCCTCGCCAGCGACGCCAAAATCCTTGCGGAGCCGCTCAAGGACGACCCGAAGGTGTACGACGGCCGGCCGACCAACCAGATGCAGAACTTTGTCGATTGCGTCAGGAGCCGCAAGTCGCCGATTTGCAATGCCGCGGTCGGCGGCGGCTCGGTGATCGTCTGCCACATCGGCGTGATCGCGCTGCGGACCGGCAAGAAGCTGAAGTGGGACCCGGTCGAGCATCAATTCGATGACGCGGAGGCTAACCGGCTGCTGTCCCGGCCGCGCCGCGACCCGTGGCGGCTCCCAACGTAACCGAGTCGTTCCCGTCGCGCGCCGCCATCCGAAGCGCGCCGCGCGACGGTGCCCGCTCAAACGGGACAGCAGCCCCATCTGCTTGTGTCCGTCGGCCCGACCTTTGTTTCAGAACCCAGGAGCACCGTCATGAGAGCAGCGTCGATGCGTTTCTTCTTGCTGCCCGTGGTGGCCGGCCAAATCGCGTTGGCGCAGACCACGATGCCCCAGACCGCGCCGGCACAGTCCGCGCCGGCAGTGGAGGATTTCAAGCCGGCGTCCTCCAACCAGGGCGGCAAGGAGTATCCGCGGGTCAACTCCGAGCGCCGCGCCCGCTTCCGCATCGTCGCGCCGCAGGCCCAGAGCGTGCGGGTACCCGAATGGGGCGGAATCACCCTGACGAAAGGCGAAGACGGCGCCTGGGTCGGCACCACGCGCCCCTTGGACGAGGGATTCCATTATTACCGGATCAACATCGACGGCGCCGACGTTTCGGACCCCGGCAGCAAGTTCTTCTACGGCGCCGGCCGCTGGGGCGGCGCCATCGAAATCCCGGCCCGGGACGAGGACTTCTATGCCGTCAAGGACGTCCCGCACGGCCGGCTCTGCCAGAGCCTGTACTTCTCAAAGAGCACCAACACCACGCGCAGGTGCTTCGTCTACACGCCGCCCGATTATGACAAGGACACCGGCGCACGGTATCCGGTGTTGTACTTGCAGCACGGCGCTTTCGAAGATGAGACCGGGTGGGGGAACCAGGGACGCGCGAACCTGATCATGGACAACCTCATCGCGACGTCCAAATCCAGGCCGTTCCTCATTGTGATGGACAACGGCGGCAACAACTTCGCCGGCGGGCCGCGACGTGGTGCTCCCCCCGCCTCCGGCGGCGACGGCGGGGCCCCCCGCCGACCGAGGTTCGACTTCTCCGCCTTCGCGAAAATCATGACCGACGAGCTGATACCCTTTATCGATGCCAACTATCGCACGCTCGCCGACCAGCCGCATCGCGCCATGGCGGGGTTGTCGATGGGCGGCGCGCAGACCAGGGCGATCACCCTGGCCAACCTCGACAAGTTCTCGCACATCGGTCTTTTCAGCGGCGGCAGCATTGCGGCGAAGGATCCCGCGTTGGCCGACCCGGCGGCCTTCAAGCAGAAGGTCAAGGTGCTGTTCGTCAGCTACGGCAGCAAGGAGAACACCGCCGCCGCAAAGGCGAACCACGAGGCGCTCGAAAAGCTGGGCATCAAGAACACCTACTACGAATCCCCGAACACCGCCCACGAGTGGCAGACCTGGCGACGGAGCCTCTACCAGCTCGCGCCGCTGCTGTTCCAGGATGAGCTGGGCTTCCGCCCCGCGCAGGTTCGCTAACGCCAATCGACCAGGAACCAGCGATCATGCGCCACTGATCTCTTCGGGATGGCCGAGGTAGGCCCCGTCTTCGACTTCATGAGCTCGCGGTGCCGGTCCTACTCGGGGGTCGGTAGGCCGGGGCACGAGCCGACCATCCGCCCACTCCGACGAAAGGCTTCGGACCTGGGCATCCGAGGGTACGCCAAGTACGACAAAGAGGGATTGGAGCGGGCGATCCGGAAGGCCCGCCTTGTGGTGAGGCTTGTGGAGTGACCCGGCACCGACGGTCATCACACGGCACTCTCGGGTGCCGAGGGTGGCGACGATGTTGACGAAGAACGTCAAGTGCCCGGACGACGCAAGTCGTTGCCCGACAACGAAGAAGACGCCGCCTTCCATGAACTGGAGGGCGGCGTCGTTGAAGTACCGAAGGTGGGACTTGAACCCACACGGGTGTTACCCCACCGGATTTTGAGTCCGGCGCGTCTGCCATTCCGCCACTTCGGCCTGAAGTCACTCTATACAATCACACCGCGCGGGGTGCGTCAACGGCGTCTTCGATTTTGGACGCCCCCGATTTCGGTTCGAGTGCTCCCAAAAGATTAGCTCTTAATGATGTCTCGAACCGTGCCGCCCGCGGGAATCATCGGCAAGACGTGCTCCTGGTAGGGCACCATCACGTCGAGGATGAACGGGCCCGGGTAGGCGATCAGCTCGCGCAAGGCGTCGACGACGTCCTCTTTGCGGCGGACCTGTCGCGCCGCGATGCCGAAGCCGCGCGCGATCGCGACGAAGTCGGGATAGCTGACCTCGGGCAGTTCGCCGCCGCCTTGGCCGACGGCTTCGGGGTGGTCGACCGGCCCCAGATAGGTGTGCGCGCGGTTGCCGGCGTGGAATCGATCCTCCCACTGCACGACCATCCCGAGGTGCTGGTTGTTGAGGACGATGACCTTCACCGGCAAGTTTTCGCAGTGGAGCGTCGCGAGCTCTTGGATATTCATCACGAAGCTGCCGTCGCCGTCGATATCGACGACGAGAGCGTTCGGGAAGGCCGCCTGCGCGCCCATCGCCGCGGGGAGTCCGAAGCCCATCGAGCCGAGGCCGCCCGAGGTGACCCAACTACGCGGGTGCACGAAGTTGGTCCACTGCGCGGCCCACATCTGGTGCTGGCCGACGCCGGTCGTCATCAAAAATTCGCCGTTCGTCAACTTCGAGAACTGCTCGATGACGTACTGCGGCAGAATCGCGTCGTCGCGATGGTCGTAGGTCATCGGATCGGCGGCGCGCCAGGCGTCGAGCTTCTGATGCCAGGCACGCCAGTCGGCGCTCTCGACGCGCGGCGTGATCGCGGTCAGAAACGACTTAACATCGGTGTGCACCGCGATATGCGCCGACTTGTTCTTATTGATCTCGGAGGCGTCGATATCGACGTGCACGATCCGTCCGTGCTTCGCGAACTCGCTCAGCTTGCCGGTGACGCGGTCGTCGAAACGGACACCGAGCGCAAGCAGGAGGTCGGCGTCGTTGACGGCGTAGTTCGAGTAAACCGTGCCGTGCATGCCGAGCATCCCGAGCGAAAGGTAGTGCTCGCTCGGCAGCGAGCCCAGCCCTTGCAGCGTCATCGCGACGGGGATGCCGGTCTTCGCGGCAAACTCGCGGAGTTCATGCGCGGCGTTCGAGGCGACGACGCCTCCGCCGCAATAAATGATCGGCCGCTCGCTCGCCTTGATCGCGGCGAGGACTTCGTTGATGACCTCGGCCGTGGGCGGCGGCGGGAGCCGATAGCCGGGAAGGTCGAGCGCGGGGTCGAAGTCGGGGTCGCGGACGATCGTGTTTTGGACGTCTTTGGGGATGTCGATGAGCACGGGGCCGGGGCGGCCGGTCGAGGCGATGTGAAACGCCTCCTTCACGACCCGGGCCAAGTCGCGCGCATTTTGAACAAGATAGTGGTGCTTCGTGATCGCGCGGCAGACCTCGACCATCGGCGTTTCTTGGAAGGCGTCCGTGCCGATCACGCCGGTGGGCACCTGGCCGGTGATCGCGACGATCGGCAACGAGTCGAGCTTCGCGTCGGCGAGGCCGGTGACAAGGTTGAGCGCGCCGGGGCCGGACGTCGCCATCACCACGCCGGGCTTGCCGGTGACCCGCGCATAACCCTCGGCCGCGAAAATTCCGCCCTGCTCGTGTCGAGGCAAAATCGTCCGGATCCGGTCGCGACGGCGCGTCAGCGCCTGGTGCAGAGGCATGCTCGCCCCGCCTGGATACGCAAACACGACGTCAACGCCGTGCCTCGCGAGCATCTCGACGACAACGTCGGCGCCGGTGAAGGGCTTCTGCGCAACCGCGGCGGCGGCTCGTTCTTCGGTGATCGGCACAACACCCTCAATGCGCGTCGGCGCAGTTCTAAATCGTTCGAAAACGCCTCCGCGGCAAGCGCGTCAGGCTTTCCTATCATAATGACGGCCGCCGTCCCCGCACAACCCGCGACGGCTGCCGACCGACTCGACTTCGATGCGCGCGAACGCTCGCAAGCGCCCCCGACACCCGTTCGAATCGACACGCACGGGGCCGCGAGGTTCGCTCGCGACGCTATCCCGACGTCATCGGCTCCTTGATCGAACGGACAAAATGCGGGCCCTTGCCCTTCGCCTTGAGCGCCAACGCATGCGCCTCGGCGTCGGCCTTGCACACATAGTCGAAAGTCGCGACCGTCCGGCCGCCAATGTCGCAGACCGCCCAAACTACCCGCATCCGCACCGAAGCGTCGGGTTGCGCGCGACGATCGGACGGCGCACGCCGCTCGGTTGCACCACGCTTCGGCTTGTCGGCGGGCGGAAGCGGTAGCCCGCGCGCCTCGGCCGCCTCGTACTCTTGACGCAAGTCCATTCGACTCTTCGGTCTACGACTCATCGTCCGCAACCCGTTTCCTAGGACGGACAAGCCCGTCGGTCAACCTCGACCTTACGCCCGCGCCGCCTGCAACGAAATCATACACCACGACGCGGGCGTTCGGGAACATGGACGCTCCAAACCGCGCCGCAATCAAAATGGAGTGGAGCCGGCCTGCCGATGCGGCGACGCTCGATTCACTCTACTCCACTCATCGACAAGATACTCCACTCCCCCCGCGCTCAGTTCGTCTGCGCGGGCAGGCGGAACAAAGTCGAGGTTCCGGAGGGCTCGAAGCCGACGGACTGATAAAGCGAGATCGCGGCGATGTTGGCCGCGCGCGTCTGCACCGCGACGACGCCGATCGACTGCTGCCGCGCGTACCTCAGAATCTCGGTGACGAGCAGTCGGCCAAACCCTTTGCGACGCTGGCCGGCTTCGACCTCCATGTCGATCAAACCGATCCGCGGCCTGCCGTCGAGCTGCGGAAATCCCTCCATCTCCCAGGTGTAAGCCGAGGCGACGAGGCTCTCGTCGTCTTTGCGCAACAGACGATAGAGATTAAGCTTATAGCGGCCGAGCGCGAGCGCGCGCCACCAGTCGCGGGGAGCGGCGTCCTCCGTGATTTCGAGCTTCGAGAGCCGTCTCGGGATCGCGCACCGCGGGTCGCGGATTTCGGGCAGGGCGAGATGAGCCTCGAAGAGCGTCGCGGTCGCGACCGGCTCAAAACCCGCACGCCGCACCGAGGCCTCGAATCGCGCGTGCGACGACGGGATCCCGGCCCACTCGCTGCCGCCGTAAATCCCCCAGTAGTAAGGATTAAGAGGAAGTTGACCCCCCGCGTAAAGCACCTTTGCGCCGTGTTGTCGCAAATAATTACTTGACGTGGCGATTAAGGCTTGTTCGACTTCGGGATCGAGGCAAAGCGGGTCGACGGCGAGCATCGCGATCGTACCGAGTTCGTAAGAGAGGACGCCGGGCCGGCCGTCCGGGTCGTGCGGCCCAAAGCCGGCGTGGGCAAAGCCGACGATGCGTCCGTCTTGCTCGGCGACGGCGAGTCCGCCCGGGTCGAAGTCGATTCGGCCGATGACGGCGTCGTCGAATTCGTAGGCGGTCAAGGGGCGCGCGAACCCGCGCGCGGCGACGGCGCGGTTCCAAATCTCCGCCAAGGCGGGGGGGTCGGCGTTGCGAAAGGAGCGGATGCGCGTCAACGTGGACCTTGATTTCGAATGCGGCCGGGAGGCCGGTCGTTGAGCAATCCGGGAGCACGCGGAACTTCGGCGCACTCAGACGACGGCGACGAGGACCTCTCCCCCTTCGACCTTCACCTCGTAGCACGCCTGCTTAATTTTACCGTTGAGCGCCGATTGGCCGGTTTTGACGTCAAATTGCCAGCCGTGCCAGGGGCAGGTGACGCACGTCCCGTCGACGGGTCCGTCCGCGAGCGGTCCACCTTGATGCGGGCAGATGCCGTCGATCGCGCTGATCTGTCCCCCAACGTTGAACAGGGCGTATACCCGCCCGTCATGCTCGAATTCCTTGGATGTTCCGGCGGGAAGCTCGTCGAGGGTCGCCATCTTGACGTACCGCGGCATCGTTCTCGCTCTCCGATAAAGGCAAACGGCAGGGTGGTCCCGCGGCGGCCGCGACGCGTCGTTGCGGCGCGCGACCCCTGGTCTCTTCGCTAGCGAGTGTAACACGGCGTTGCGTCGCTTGAAAATGCGACCTCGACAGCGGTTGCCGGCGCGGGTTCGGAGCCGCGCGGCTGTGACGCTCCACCCGGCCGCCCAAGAAAGCGATCTCAAGCTCGCCGGCCGCGCGTTGGAAAAGCGGACGACGGGCCCAATCGTTTACTTGATCAGAGGGATCGCGACCTGAACGGCGGTGCCGCGCGCCGCGCCGAACAACGAGCGCGACGGCGAGCAGGCTGTCCAGGATTCGTCGAGATTGCGGATCCGGATCGACGCCCCAAACTGAAACAGAATGTGGAACGCGAGCGTCAGTCGCAAGGTGGGAGGGATGTTTGGCCTCTGAAACAAGGGGTCTTCCTGCAGGATCGAGGGGAGGGCGCCGTCTTTGACGGTGAGCTCGAACGAATCCGCGACGACCTTCGCCTCGATGTGCGCGGCCTCGCCTTTGGGGGTCAGCTCGATGGCCCGCGCGAATAAGATCGTCGTCGCCTGAGCCAGACGGGCGAGGTCGGCCGCAACCCACGCCGACGCCCTCGGCACCGCGGCCTTGAACTCGACGTTCATCTCCGCGGCGCGGAGGCGCGCGGCCTCGAGGCCGTTATTTACCACCGCGATCGCGTCGACGCGCCCGATCGCCATCCGCGACCGACTCGAGTTCAAGCGCGAAATCACGAGCAGGTCGTCGATGATCTGCGACTGAATCCTGACGTTGCGCTCGATCACTTCGAGGCCGACTTCAACCTGATCGGGGGTCGGCTTCGCCATGCGGAGGTACTGCGTCCAGCCCATCATCGCGTTCAACGGCGAGCGCAGCTCGTGCCCGACCATCGCGAAAAAATCGTCGCCAAGCCGCGCCGTCGCGGTGCCGTCCGCACCTGAGTTACCCGACATCCCGTCGTCTCGCGTCGTCACGTTTCAAGCTCCCCCGGCGATCGCTCCGCATCCCGAACTCGCACCGCGGGAGCGAAGCTTGAAGGCCTATCACGCAATTCGCACCTCCCACTCCATGAAAGACAAAGACGCCGCGGCGCGGATCGACCGCGATTTGCACGCGCCGAGTTGACCGCGCAACCAGGTCCGCATTGTCGGCCGCCGCTTTTGAACCGCCTGTTACGGGCGCTTAAATGCTCGCGGCCGTGCCGCCCCTGATTAGCACCTCAGCCTGCGGAATCTGCGTCGCGAAGGCCGCAAAGTGATCGATCACGACCCGAGTCTAAGGGGGGAGCAGGTCGCGACGCTAGACCGGCGGCGCATCGGGGAGATCTTTGTGTTAAGCTTAATATAACGTGTTTTGGGCTGACAGGCGAGATTTTTAAGTTTTTTTGAGAAGATCGGCAAATCAGCCGGCTCGGCGACGTTGCCTCGATCGACGCAACCTCTGTTATAATCAGGTTCATCGCGCTCGGCGGTCGGGTTCGCGATAGTTGTGCGATTGTCAATCCCGCCCACGCGTCGAGTGATTATGCTCAGCTTTCCAGCGACGGCCGGGGCGGATCACGAGGGCGATTCGCCGTCGATTGACCGTGGCGGCGCGGCAGCGATCGAGGCGTTGCCGAGCGACGCGCGGCGCTGCGTTTTTGTGTGCAATCGACCGCTGGATGCGGGACGCTGGACGTTCTTCCCGGATCGCGAGGCCGCCGCGGGCTCACCGCTGGCGGAGCGTCTGTTCGCGATCCCGACGATTGAGAGCGTGCTGATCGCGCACGACCAAGTGACGCTCACGCGTCGCGACGAAGGTTGGTCGATGGTCGCGCGCGGCGTCCGCAAGCTCCGGCGGCTTTTGGGCGACCCCACCCCCGGCGGCGAGTCATGGCGCGAAGTGGGCGCGGCGGTCGGCGTCGCGATCCGCGACCACATCGCGAGCGGAGAGGTCGCCGTCGCCGAGGCTGCGCGGGCGTCGATGCCGAGTTCGCGGGAGCTCCGTCGCCGTGTGCAGGCCGTCCTCGACGCCGACGTGAATCCCGTGGTCGCGGGGCACGGCGGCGGCGTCTCGATCGTCGACGTCCTCGACAACGTCGTTTACGTCCGGATGGCCGGCGGTTGCCAAGGATGCGGGCTCGCCGACATGACCCTCAAGCACGGCGTCGAAGCCGCGATTCGCGACGCGCTGCCTGAAGTCGGCGCGATCGTCGACCTCACCGACCATCGCGCCGGCGTGAACCCTTATTTTCGTCCCTCCTAACGATCACCATAAAGCCACCGGCGCGTGCCGCCGCGGAGTTGAACCATGAGCCGTGCCTCGATCTTGCGTCTGTTCCGCCTCGTCGGCGTGCCGTTGGCGTGCCTGGCGGCGTTCCGGATTCCTTGCGACGCGCGCGGCGACGACGCCCCCGCCCCCGCCCCCGCGCTCGTCAAGCCGGTCTACGCGCCGCTGCCGTTGGGCGCGATCAAACCCGCGGGATTGCTCAAGGCGCAGCTTGAAATCCAGGCGCGCGGCCTCGGCGGCAAGCTTGACGAGTTCTGGCCCGACATCAAAGACAGCGCCTGGATCGGCGGCAAGGCCGAGGGTTGGGAACGCGTTCCCTACTGGCTCGACGGCATCGTTCCGCTCGCTTATGAACTCGACGACGACGCACTCAAAGCCAAAGCGCGTCATTTCATTGATTATATTCTCGCGCACCAACACGCCGACGGCTGGTTCGGACCGGTCACCGACGGCAAGCACGCCCGTTTCGATCCCTGGCCGCTCTTTCCGCTCTTCAAGGCGCTGCTGCAATACGAGGAGGCGACGCACGACCCGCGCGTGATCCCCGCGCTCGTCAAATGCGCCCTCAAAATCGACGAAGTGATCACGAAATCGCCTTTGCAAAGCTGGGGTCGCTACCGCGGCGCGGACTTCATGACGGCCTTGTACCAACTTTACGAGCGGACCGGCGAGCGTCGTCTGCTCGACCTCGCGAACAAGACGCGCGCGCAGAGCTTCGACTGGACCGCGCTCTATCTCCGCGGCGACTTCCCCTTCGACCGTCCGACGCGCGACCTCCTCAACCTCGACACGCACGGCGTCAACACCGGCATGGGCCTCAAATTCGGCCCTGTTTGCGCTCGGCTCTCGAACTCCGCGCGCGACCGCGGCGCGATCGACGTCATGCTCGCGAAGCTCGACCTTTATCACGGCGGCCCGACCGGAATCTTCAGTTGCGACGAGCACCTCGCCGGCCGCGAGCCCTTCCAAGGCACCGAGCTTTGCACCGTCGTCGAAGCGATGTACTCGCTCGAACTCGCGACGCAAATCCTCGGCGACCCCTTGCTCGCCGACCGTCTCGAACGCCTCGCCTACAACGCGCTGCCGGCGACCTTCGATACCGACATGAAGGGGCATCAATACGACCAGCAGCTTAATCAAGTCGAATGTAAGCTCTCACAACAGCATGTCTACCTTGATAACGGGCCCGACTCGAATTTATTCGGCGTCGAGCCGAATTTCGGCTGCTGCGCGGCGAACATGCATCAAGGCTGGCCGAAGTTCGCGTCGAGCTTGTGGGCGACCACGCGCGACGGCGGTCTGGCGGCGCTGGCGTACGCTCCGTGCGCGGTGGCGACGCGGGCCGGCGGCGTCGGCGTGAAGGTCGTCGTCGCGACCGAGTATCCGTTTCGCGACACGGTCGCGATCGACGTTTCGACCGAGCGCGCAGCCGCGTTTCCGATCGATCTGCGCATCCCGTCGTGGGCCGAGGGCGCCGAGGTGCGCGTCGGCGACGACGCGGCGATCAAGCCGCCCGCGGGCGTCTTTCAACGCGTCGATCGTCGCTGGAGCGGCACCACGCGGATCGCAATCAAGCTGCCCGCGCGCGTCGAACTCTACGACGGCCCGAGACGCAGCGTCGCGGTCGTCCGCGGGCCGCTTGTGTACGCGCTCAAAATCGGCGAGTCGTGGTCGAAGCGACGCGACGTCGGACCCTTCGCCGACTACGAAGTCCACCCGACCACGCCTTGGAATTACGCGCTCAAGATCGACCGCGAACACCCTGAAAACTCGATCCGCTTCGAAGAGCGACCCTGCGGCGCGAAGCCGTTCGCAACCGAAAATCCGCCCGTTGTCGCACACGTCGAAGGCGCGCGCGTCGACTCGTGGACGCTCGACCGCAACGCCGCCGGGCCGACCCCGCTCAGTCCCGTCGCGACCGATCGCCCGCTCGAAAAACTAATGCTCATCCCTTACGGGTCGGCAAAACTCCGCGTGACCGAATTCCCCGTTCTGAAACCATGATCACGCGTTGGCGTTGGCCTCGGCGTCGGGCTTTTGGTCGCGGTCGATGAGCACCGCGACGGTCATGTCGCCGAGGACGTTCGAGCTGGTTCGACAGCGGTCGAGGAACCAGTCGACGGTGAGCAGGACGGGGATGGCGTCGGGCGGGAGGCCGACCGCGGCGAAAATCAAAGGGAGCGTGACGAAGCTGCCCGAGGGGATGCTGCCCGCGCCGACGCTTGCGAACAGCGTCGTCAGCATGACCACGAACTGCTGTCCGAGGCTGAGCCGCGTCCCCATCGACTGCGCCAAAAACATGACCGCGGCGGCCTGATAGAGTGCTGTTCCGTCGTTGTTGAAGTTCGTGCCGATGCACGCCGCGAGCTTGCTCGACGCCCGCGAAACCCGCAGCGGGCCCGTCAGCGCGCGGAGCGTGATCGGGATCGTCGCCGCGGTGCTGGCCGTGCTGAAGGTGCTTGCCAGCACGTCGCGAGCCCCGCTCAAGAACCGCGTCGGCGACATCCGCGCCAGCACCGCCATCTCCGCCAGATACCACGCCACTTGACAGACCAATCCCAAAACCACCACGACGATCAGCCACGCCAGAGCTTCAAAGACCTTGATTCCCTCCTGATTCCCCACGCTCGACGCCACCACTCCGAAAACCGCCAGCGGCACCAGCGCGACGACCCAAAGCAGCACTTTCATCAAGAGTTCAAAAGTATAGTTGATCAAATCAATGACAATGTGAAATCGCACGTCGCCGCGCTCGGACGCCTCGTTCCGCAGCTTCGCCAGACCGATGCCGATCGCGAGCGTGAACAGAACGAGTTGAGCAATGTTATTATGATACAACGATTCACCGATGCTGCGCGGGATCAGTTCGACCGCGATCTGCGCCAGAGTTTTCGCCTCGGGGGCTTTCGTTCCGTTCGCGAGGTTGGCGAGGCTCGCCCCCGCGCCGGGCTGGACGACGTTCGCGAGCACCAGCGCGATCAACATCGCGACGAGCGTGTTCAGGAGGTAAAACCCCATCATCCGCGCGCCCTGTCGTCCGCGGACGTCGTTGCCCAAAATCGCCGACAGAATCGCGAACACGACCAGAGGCGCGGCGACCGCGTTCAGCGCGCGGATGATTAAATCCGCGAGCAGCTTGAAATGCGACGCGTCCTTGCCGAGAAACAGGCCCGTCGGCACCGCGAGCGCGATCGCGACCAGCACCCAGATGTACAACGGAATCCCGCCGGGCCGGCTTTCGGGCTCTTCGGCGGGCGCGGGGATCATCGCGTCGTCTATTGTTGTCATAGTGGCTCAAATGCCATGTGAATATAACCTGCGGTCAATTTCCGGCGACGTGCGTGCCCGCCGATTAGGAAAGGCCGACGATCGCGCCCGCTTCGTCGACGTCGATGCGTTCGGCGGCGGGGCGCAGAGGGAGGCCGGGCATGCGGACGATCTCGCCGGTGAGCGCGACGAGAAACCCGGCGCCGGCGGCGATCTCGACGTCGCGCACGGTGATCGTGAAGCCGCGCGGCCGGCCGCGCAGCTTGGGGTTGTCGGAGAGCGAATCCTGCGTCTTCGCCATGCAGATCGGCAGGCCGCCGAGCCCGAGTTTGCGAGCCTTTTTCAGCTTCGACTCGGCCGCGGGCAGGAAGCTCACGCCGTCGGCGCCGTACATCGCGGTCGCGATCCGCTCGATCTTGCGTTCGGCGCTCCACTCGAGCGGGTACAGCGGCGCGTACGGAGTCTCGCGCGCCGCCGCCGCGGCCGTCAGACGGGCGAGCTCGACCGCGCCCTCGCCGCCTTGAGTGAAAACGTCGGCGGTGCTGCTCGGCACATTACGCGAATCACAATACTTGTGGATCACGCTCATTTCGTCGTCGGTATCGGTCGTGAACTTATTGACGGCAACAAGTGTGGGCTTGCCGAAATGAGCGGCGCCGTCGAGATGCGCGGCAAGGTTCTCGAGGCCGCGTTCGACGGCGGCGGGGGAGGGGGTCTTGAGGTCGTCGAGAGCGGTTCCGCCGTGCATTTTGAGCGCGCGGACGGTCGCGACGAGGACGATCGCGGCGGGATTGAGGCCGGCCGCGCGGCACTTGAGGTCGAAGAACTTTTCGCCGCCGAGGTCGAACGCGAAGCCGGCCTCGGTGACCGCGTAGTCGGCCGAGGCGAGCGCCATGCGGGTCGCGAGAATCGAGTTGCAGCCGTGCGCGATGTTTGCGAACGGTCCGCCGTGGACGAACGCGGGGGTCCCTTCGCGCGACTGCACGAGGTTCGGGTGGAGCGCTTCGTTCAGAATCGCGGACAGCGCTCCGTTCACGCCGATTTCGCCGGCGCGGACCGCGCCGCCGTTGCGGTCGTAGCCGACCAAGATGCGGTCGAGCCGCGCGCGAAGGTCGCTCGGCGAGTCGGCGAGGCACAAAACAGCCATGATTTCGCTGGCGGCGGTGATGTCGAAGCCCGACTCGCGCGGCACGCCCTGGCCCGCGCCGCCGAGTCCCACCACGATTTTTCGCAACGCGCGATCGTTCATATCAAGCGCTCGTTTCCAGAGCACTTGTCGCGGATCAAGCGCGGTGTCGCCGAAATGGAGACGGTTGTCGATCGCCGCGGCGAGCAAATTATGCGCTGCGGTAATCGCGTGAAAGTCGCCCGTGAATTGCAGGTTGATGGCGTTCGACGGCTCGAGACGGCTGGCGCCGCCGCCGGTCGCGCCCCCTTTGCGGCCGAACACCGGGCCCATCGAAGGCTGCCGGAGCGCGAGCGCCGACCGCTTGCCCGCCCGGCGCAGTCCTTGCGCCAGCCCGATCGACATCGTTGTTTTGCCTTCGCCCGCGGGCGTCGGCGTGATCGCCGAAACCAAAATCAGCTTGCCCGGCGGCCTCCGAAACGCGCCCAAAGCCTCGATGCGGACCTTCGCCTTGTCGCGGCCGTACGGCTCGAGGAACTCGTCGGCGATGTCGAGATCGCGCGCGACTTCATGAATCGGTTTCATCAACTCGCATTCCTTGATCAAGATCGCTGAAAGTAAAGACGTCGTCACGTAGTCGTATCGGACTGATCCGGAATAACGGGGTCAAACGTATGATCAAGATGCATCCACATCACGCGCGAATAGCGAAACACCGCGGGGACGAGCGGGATAAAGAGAAACCACGCGACGAGGACGTCTTGCCAGAGCCGCCAGTTCGGCCGCGCGAGATAGACGAGCAAGGTGAGCAGCGCGATGATCGGGATGCCGAGCCCGTAGCTGAAGTACATCGCGCCGGTGAAGTAGCCCTGCTCGCGCTGAAACCGCGCGCCGCAGTCGGGGCAGGGCTCGTTCATCGTCCAAAGCGAGGCGAAAACGCGTCCGGCGCCGCATTCGGGACAACGCAGGCCCGCGACTGCGCGGAGACGTCGACCGAAGGTCCATTGTGTTGAAGGCATGCTCATTTGTCTTGCGCCGAAAGATATTTGGATAGCCACGCGTGGACTTCGCGCCACCAGACGACGCGGTTGCCGGGCTTGACGACCCAGTGTCCTTCGTCGGGAAAATAGACGAGTCGGCTGGGGACCCCTTGGCGTTGGAGCGCGGTGAACATGCCGATGCCTTGTGCGTCGGGGACGCGGAAGTCGAGCGCGCCGTGGAGGACGAGCGTCGGGGTTTTGAAGTTGCCGATGTGTGCGCTGGGGGTTGCTTTGCGATAGTTCTCGGGTTTGTCCCAAGGCGTGCCGCCGAACTCCCACTCGCTGAACCAAAGCTCCTCGGTCGTGGTGCCCATGCTCGCGAGGTCGAAGACGCCTGCGTGCGAAATCAGGGCTTTGAAGCGGTCGGAGGCCCCCGCGAGCCAATCGACCATGTAGCCGCCGTACGAGCCGCCCGCCGCCGCCGTCCGCGTGCCGTCAAGATACGGGTACGTCTTCAGAGCGTGATCCAAGCCCTTCATGAGGTCTTCGTAGACGCGGCCGTTCCAGTCGCCGCTGATCTGGTCGGTGAATTTCTGGCCGTAGCCCGTCGAGCCGCGCGGGTTGATCGCGACCGCGACATAACCCGGGGACGTGAACATGGCGTAATTCCAGCGAGCGTGCCACTCGTCGTGCCAAGCGCCTTGCGGGCCGCCGTGGATCAGGAAGACGACGGGGTATTTTTTCGAGGCGTCGAAGCCGGGGGGCTTGAGGACGAAGCCGTGCGCGCGGTCGCCGTCGGCGCCTTTGAACTCGAAGCGTTCGGCGGGCGGGAGGTCGAGCTGCGCGACGAGTTCGGCGTTGTGACGCGTGAGTTGTTTGATCGCGCCGCCGCGGTTGTCGGCGACGAAAACCTCGGCGGGGCGGCTCGCGTCGTGATGCAGATAAGCGACGAGCGACTGCGCGAGAGTGAACGACGTGTTCACGCCTCCTTGAATCAAGGTCGTCGGCTTCGGCACGGATTTGGTTGCGGAGAGTGCGACGATCGGCTCGCCGCCGTCGTCGTCGATGACCGCGAGGATGCCGTCGTTCGCGGCGGTCCATGAATACGCTTGGATGGTCCGATCGATCGCGGCGGTGACTTTGGCGACCGTGCCGGTTGCGCGTTCGAGGGTGGTGAAGACCCACTGGTCGGCTTCGAAGCCGGGTCGTGCTTGGGTGAGGAAGCCGAGATATTTGCCGTCGGGGGAGTAGCTTGGCTGGGCGTCGGCGGCCTTGTTCGCGGCGGTGAGGTTGCGTGCCGGGCCGCCTTTGATCGGTGCGACCCAGATATCGGAGTTGGTTGACCAGGCGTGGTTTTCGAGGGGTTCGGCGGTGAAGGCGATCTCGGCGCCGTCGGGTGAGACGGCGTAGTCGCTCGAGCCTCCGAACGGGGCGGGGGGGACGTTGACTTTGAAGTCGGCGGTCAAGTCGACGAGCGCGCCGGTTTTGGCGTCGACGGCGAACAGGTGGCTGCGCTTTCCCTCGTCCCACGTGGTCCAGTGGCGTATCATGAGATGATCAAACGTCATCGACTTTGTTTTCGACTCGGATTTTTCCTTGTCTTTCGCGGCGGTTTGCGCGGGGGTGAGGCCGGGGTAGACTTCGCCGGCGCAGACGATTGCGTCGCCCTGGGGGGACCAGATCGGGCCGGAGAGGTCGATGGGGGCGGTGGTGAGGGGTCGCGCCTCGCCGCCGTCGACGGGGATCAGCCAGATTTGGGAGCTGCCGCCGCGGGTTGATTGAAAGGCGATCGTCTTGCCGTCGGGGCTCCAGCGCGGGTGGCTGTCGGAGCCGGTCGCGGTGGTGAGCCGCTTCGGCTCGCCGCCGGCGGTCGCGACGATCCAGAGGTCGCTGCTCGACTTGTCGGCGGCGCGGTCAACCTCGCCGACGACGTAGACGACGAGCTTGCCGTCGGGGGAAATCTGCGGGTCCGACACGGTCTTAATTGCGAGCAGGTCGTCGATCGCGATCGCGCGTCCCGCCGCGAGCACGGGCGTCGCGAGCGTCGTCAGCGCCAGTCCGATCAGGAGCAATTTCATCATTGGAGCGGTCCTCTCGGTCGGGACGTCATGTTGTGAAAGCCGAATGTCGTGTTCAATCGTCGTGTCCGTGCGCCATGCGTTTGAGGATCGGGTTGACGGCGAGCAGGATCAAGCCCGAGCCGACGGGGACGATGGTGAGGAAGAGCCAGAGGTTCATGTCGAGGCCGCGGAGGATGGCGTTGAGGGTGCCGGCGAGGTAGTTGCCGACCGAGTTCGTGAGGAACCAGATCGCCATCATCAGCGAGGCGCAGCGCGCGGGCGAGAGTTTGTTGACGAGCGAGAGTCCGATCGGCGAGAGGCAGAGCTCGCCCATCGAGTGCGCGAGGTAAACGATCATCAGCCACTGCGGGCCGACTTTGGCGCCGTCGACGGTGCGATTGGCGGCGACGTACATGACGGCGTAGCCGATGCCGAGGAGGATCAGGCCGAATCCGAACTTTGCGGACGAGTTCACGCGGATGCGTTTCGAGCCGTCGAGCAACCTCCAGAGGATTGTGAAAA
>JAJYDB010000364.1 GCA_021777845.1 Planctomycetota bacterium | reverse complement strand
AGGCGAAGCCGGGCGTCGCGCATCTAACGGGGAGGATGCTCGAGGAAGGGACGACGCTCCGCAGCGGCGCGGAGCTTTTCGACCTCATCGAGGACAAAGGCGGTACGTTTGAGCTGCGTTCGACGGGCGGCGCGATGCGACTGCGGTCGGAGGATCTCGAGCTGGGATTGTCGTTGTTCGCGGAGTCGGTGGTCATGCCGTCGTTCCAAGAGGAGCGTCTGGCGTGGGTGAAGAAGCGGGTCGCGACCGACCTGCAAGCCGATCGCGCGGACCCCGCTTTCTTGGCGGACCGGCTCTTCGATCAACTGGTGTACGGGACGCATCCGTTGGCGCGCGACCCGCGCGGCAGCGTGCGCGACCTGAACGCGATCTCGATCCACGACCTGCGGTTGCACCACCAGCGCTACTTCACGTCGGACGGGGCGGTGCTGGCGGTCGTGGGGGACTTCGACCCGATTCATCTCTACACGATGGTCGCGACGTTCTTCCGCGCGTGGGCGCCGTCGCGGCTCGAGAATCCGCGTCCGACGCATCCGACGCCGAAGGCGTCGCCGCGGCCGCGCTCGCGTCGCGTCCAATGTCACGGCGAGCTTTCGCACCTGGTGCTCGGGCACCTGGGCGTGCCTCGGAATCACCCCGACTTCGACGCGCTCGTCGTGCTCGACCAACTACTCGCCGGCGGCGACGGTTTCGCCGATCGCCTCGGCCGCGTACTCCGCGAAGAGCTTGGTCTGACGTACTCGGTCTCGGGCGGCATGACCGACACCGCCGAGCTCACCCCCGGCGTCTTCCGCGTCGGCTTCTCGACGCGCGTCGAGGACGTCGAGCAGGCGCTCGCCGTCGTCGTCGACCAGCTCCGCGCGGTCCACATGGGAGCGATCACCGACGAGGAAGTCGAGATTGCGCGCCGATACCTCGCCGGCTCGTACGTTTTTGATCTCCAGACCGTCGACCAGCGCGCCTTCAGACTCGTCGAAAATCAGCGTATGGGCCTGCCGCTCGACGAGCCGATCCGTCAGGCCGAACGCATCGCGCGCATCACCCCGCGGCAAGTCCGCAACGCCGCATTTATGAACCTAAAACCGGATGCGCTCACCCGCGTCGAATTCGGACCCGAGCGACGCCCCGGCCGGCCTTCCAAAGCCGAGTGTGCCTAATCACGTCGTTTTATCGCCGACTTCTATCACGTGCCGGCGATCTGTTAAAAATTGCCAACCATCTTGCAATCAAGCTTTCCAGGTGTTAAGAAAGATTAACTAAATCTTAGTTTAAGATCGTTTGCACTCCGTGCCGCGAGCCTCCGCGACGATGGATTTCACCGTCGCTGGGATCGGCGTCGGAAGCTGCGCGGTTTTTACGCCTTCAACTCGTGAAGACGTTGGGGGCAGGTTCGTCCACGGTCCGCTTTTCGCACTTTATTAACTCCCACAGGGTCAGATGCATGTTCAAGAGATCATTCCCCTCGTCGTTCGCGCTTGCGCTCATCGTGGCCGTGCCGACGTTGTTGCCCTCGTTGGGCTGCGACGACAAGGGCGCGGGCGACGGCACGACGGTGAAGACCGACCAGGCCGAGGTCCAGAAGCACAACGACGCGATGAAGGGCTTCATGGATCAGAAGACCAAGAAAAAGTGATTCAGGCCGACCGTCAACGGGCCGCAAATCGTTCTCGCTCTCCTCAGTTTTTTCAACTTCTCTTCCGAGGGTTCATTCGATGAAACCACGCAAGGCTCGCGGCTTTACGCTGATCGAGTTGCTCGTCGTCATTGCGATCATCGCGGTATTGATCGCGCTGTTGCTTCCGGCCGTGCAGGCGGCGCGTGAAGCGGCGCGTCGTTCTCAGTGCATCAACAACCTGAAGCAAATCGGGCTGGCGCTGCACAATTACGTCAACACGGTGGGGACGTTCCCGCCAGGCACGTCGATCGCCTACTCGAATCCGGGCAACCCCAATCAAACCTGGGGAACCTTCGGCGCGCACGCGATGTTGCTGCCCTACATCGAACAGACGCCGATTTACAACGCATGCAATTTTAACTACACCTGCTGGTGGGACGTCGGCGCGGCGATCAACGCGACCGTCTTCAACACCAAGCTCTCGGTCTATCTTTGCCCGTCGGACGGCAAGGCCGGGCAGGCGAACTTGAACAATTATTACGGCAGCCTCGGCACGACGACGAACATCTGGAACACGAACAGCACCGGGTTCCTGGGGACGTACGTCTCGCCGCCGATCGCCGACTTTATGGACGGCACCTCGAACACGATCGCGTTTTCGGAGGCGCTTGTGGGTAACTTGCAGCAGAAGGATCCCTGGCGGGCCGGGATGTCGGGCGTGGGCGGCGGCGCGGGTGTGAATTTCGACGCGAACAACGTCCAGGCGGGCGTCCTCACCGACCTTCAGATGTGCACGCAGGCGTATAACACCGGCTCGGGAGGCACGTACGAGAACAACCGCGGTTTCCGTTGGGCCACAGGCTCGCCGGGGATCACGCTGTTCAACACGATCATCCCGCCGAACTCGGCGAACTACCAGTGGTCGGCCTGCCGGCTCGGCTGCACCGGCTGCGGCATCGACTTCGGCAATTACCTGAACGCGACCAGCAACCACCCCGGCGGCGCGAACACGCTGATGGGCGACGGCAGCGTCAGGTTCATGAAGTCCTCGATCAACATGTTCATCTGGTGGGCGCTCGGCACCCGCTCGAACGGCGAGACGCTGTCCGCCGACGCGTATTGATCGCCGCGACGCGCGCTTTCAAACCGCTCGGTTGAGCCTGCTCAATCGCGAAATCGCCTCGGGGGACGACCCTCGAGGCGATTTTTTTGTTGCGCGCGGCCTTGAAAACGCGGCGCGGGCCGAGACGACGGCTTGCGGCCGGCGTCCGCCCCAGAGTAGAACCAATGGCTGGGTCTGGGCGGAGCCTGGCCGCGCGGCGACCTCGATTGCGCAGGTCCGACGCCGGCTGCGTCCGCGAACGCGGCAACGAAATCGCAAAGAGAGATTGACGGATGAGCATTCAGAATCTGACCGCGCGCGTGCGCGCGGCGCTCGACGCGGCGGAAGGCATCCTGCGGCTGGCCCCGACCTGGGTCCCGCGCTCGTTCCTGATGCCCGGCGCGCGGCTCAAGCTCGCGTCGCAGGACTTGTACGCGCTCGGCACGCACCGCGGCGGCATTGACGAACGGTGGTTCGCCTCGACGACCCCCGCCGCGAACGAAAACGCCGCGCCCGACGAAGGGCTCTCGTACGTCGTCGCGAACGGCGATCGCTTCACGCTCAAGGATGCGATCGGCCTCCACGGCGCGGAGATGATCGGCAAGGCGATGTGGGACAAGTACGGACGCTGGCCGGTCTACAGCAAGTTTTTCGACAACCTCGGCCCGATCCCGCACCACATGCATCAAACGCAGGCCCAGGCGGAACTCGTCGGCCGCGAGGGCAAGCCCGAGAGCTACTACTTCCCGCCGCAATTGAACTGGACCGGCAA
>JAJYDB010000094.1 GCA_021777845.1 Planctomycetota bacterium | reverse complement strand
CGGGAGCGGCGCGGACGGCCCACTTCGAGGGGTGGGGCGGTTCGATGGTGGTTGGAGCGAGCGGCTCGATCGGGCTGCCGGAGCAGAGAAAGCCTTTGCAAGGCGAATTCGTCGGGTTCTTGGGCAACTGCGCGGCGTCGGGGGGTCGCGATGAGTCGGCGATCACGAGCAGGGGGTCGAAGAACGAACGCTCCGCCGCGCCTGGCGGCCGGATGTCGACGGCGTGCGTGCAGCCGGCCTCGACGCGGGGGGTCGCGAGGACGCCCCAGGCGCACGCGAACGCACACGCGACGGCGAGTTGCCGCCCGCGTAACGACCGCACGCCGCGTGGTCGAGTTTTACGCATGACCGCGTTCTGAGAACCGGGAGAAGAAGACGACTAATCACCTAGTCTATACGTCGGAGCCGCACGATTGCAACCCTGAAACGGCTGGTATCCGCATGCCGGATCGTAGATTGAGCGTCTGTCGGGGCCTATCGCATCGCAGTCATGGGATTGAGCGCGTGAGGTTGGTCGAGGTGCGTTGGATGTTGTCTTGGGGGCCGGTCGGCGCGGGGGGATGGTAGTGCACTGGTACGGCGTCCGTGGCGTAGCGAACGGGGGCGGGGCGTTCCGCGCCGACGAGCAGTCGCGCGCGGGCGGCGCGGGCGTCGCTCCAGGCGGCGAAGCGGGGTTGGACGTCGAGGTGGGGCAGGGTGGTGCCTTTCCGTGCGCCGGCAAGCGCCCGAACGCCTTCCGAGGTCGGCGTCCAAAGGCTTTCGGTCTCGCGGTCGAAGAGGAGCGGCGCGTGGTTGATCTGGAATCCGCAGTGTGCGAAGAGGACGCGTCTGCCGTCGATGGTGCCGTCGACGATCGCGACCGCACCGGCGTCGGCGGACGCGCCGCGGGCGTCGGCGGCGCAGTTGTGGACGATCAACAAGGGATGATTGTCAATGACGTCGTTGATCACGATCACCTGTTCCAAGACCATCATCGGATAGATCGCGTTGGTACCGGCCCAACGGAACGCGACGACGCGGTGTTCGTCGGGGATGCGGTTCCAGACCTCGCCGCCGCCGATCTCGACGAGCGGGACGTCGATCGGTCGATAGGCGTCGCGACCGCCGAAAGGTCCGCTGAGCTGTGCGGGGTCGATCTCGCCGGGCCGGAACTCAAACCACGTGTGCCCTGCTTTTCCTCGCCATCCCGCCCAGAGTCGCGCGGTGTGTTCATCTTCGACAAACCAGTGCTGCGGAGGGCGGGCGCGCGAGGGGTTGGGGTGGATGTCGACGAATCCGATGAACTGGTGCTCGACGTCGTGGGACAGAATCTCTTGGAGGTCCTGATATTCAAGCCAGAGCCTGTGACCGGCGCGCGCCGTGAAGAGGAGGAGTCCGACGAGCACGACGTAGGCGAAGGCGCGGAGCGTTTTGCGGATCGGGCCGCGCGCGGGTTTCGCGACGGGCGGAGCCGGATCGGCGGAGTCGATCGCGGGGGTCATCGCCTGCATTTCAGACGCGGTCGCGTCGGCGGCGGGATCGAGGGGGACGGTGTGATCGAGATGAGCGTTCGACATGCCGAGTCACTCCTTTCCGCGCAGGTTGGAGTTCGTAGTCGAGGCCGGGCGCACGGTCGTTCGCGATTGCGAGGTCGGGCTCAAAAGCAAGTTGAAACGGGTGAAAGCGAGAGGAAAGGACCGTCCATGGTCGCGTCGGAAATCCCTTCCGAGTGGGACTATCGCGCGCCGAGGCCGCGACGTCAACAGGCAGGCGTCGAAAATCATCCGCGTCGTTGCCGCGCGGATTTGGGATCGAAACGGCGCGCGCCGCGTCAAGCCGTTGCAACTCGCGTCGGCGGGTCTACAATAAGACACGTGTCGCGACGGCGGGTCGGGATTTGGTCGCGACGGGCCGCGCGCGGCGGACGCTCGGCGTTTCGGCGGAAGCGACGAGCGCTCTCGGCGACGCGTTCGCGATCCCAAGGCTCCAACCGACAACCCTTCGGCGACGAATCGCAATGTCCCAAGCTTCGCAGACGGGCGAACGGTCGCACTCAGGCGACCGCATCGCTCAGCTTCTCGACGAGTTCCGGAACTCGCGCGACATCATGGTCGGCGAGCTTGGCAAGGTGATCATCGGCCAGCGCGACGTGATCGAGCAGATCCTCGCGGCGATCTTCACGCGCGGCCACGTGCTGCTGGTGGGCGTGCCGGGCCTGGCGAAGACGTTGATGGTGAGCTCGATCGCGAAGATCCTTGACGTCGGCTTCAAGCGGATCCAGTTCACCCCCGACTTGATGCCCTCCGACATCACCGGGACGAACGTGCTCGAGGAGCCCGAGGCCGGTCGCCGCGCTTTTCGCTTCGTGCCGGGTCCGATTTTCGCGAACATCATTCTCGCGGACGAAATCAACCGCACGCCGCCGAAGACGCAGGCCGCGCTCTTGCAGGCGATGCAGGAGCGCGAGGTCACGGTGGGCCAGGAGACGCTCCACCTGCCCGAGCCGTTCTTTGTGATCGCGACGCAAAACCCGATCGAGCAAGAGGGGACATATCCGCTGCCCGAAGCGCAACTCGACCGTTTCATGTTCGATATCCGCGTCGGTTATCCGTCGTTGCAAGAGGAAGAGCGGATTCTTTCGGCGACGACGAAGGGGGAGTCGACCGAGCTGAAGAAGGTGCTGTCGGCGAAGGCGATCGTCAACCTGCAAAAGCTGGTGACCTCGGTGCCGATCTCGGAATACACGGTGAAGTACGTGGCGCGGCTGGTGCGGTCGACGCGACCGAGCGACCCGTCGGCGCCGGCCTTCGTGAAAGAGTTGATCGACTACGGCGCGGGGCCGCGCGCGGGGCAAAACCTGATCCTCGGCGGCAAGGCGATGGCCGCGATGGACGGCCGCTACAGCGTTTCGATCGACGACATTCGCAAGGTCGCGGTCCCGGTGCTTCGACACCGATTGAGCACGAACTTCCAGGCTCAGGCCGAGGGACAGAGCACCGAGAGCCTGATCAAACGGCTGCTCGCCGAAATTCGCGAGCCCGAGCCGCCGAAGTACGGCGCGGGCGTGGGCGACTGAACGATCGCGCCGCGTCGTCGGCGTCGCTATTTCAAATGATTGCGGAGATCTATGACTCCCGCGGAAAAATATCTGCGCCCCGAGGTGATTCGGCAGGTTTCGCGGCTCGACCTGCGCGCGAAGTTCATCGTCGAGGGGTTTCTGTCGGGCCTGCACGCGAGTCCGTTCCAAGGGTTCTCGGTCGAGTTCAGCGAGCATCGCAAGTACACCGCGGGCGACAACATTGCGGACGTCGACTGGAACGTGTACGCGAAGACCGACCGCTTTTATATCAAGAAGTTCCAGGCCGAGACGAATCTGACCGGCTATTTGGCGATGGATTTGTCGGGTTCGATGGGCTACACGTATCGTCAGGAGCTGACGAAGTTTGAGTATTCGGTGAGTCTGGCGGCGGCGCTGGGTTATCTGATGATCCAGCAGCAAGACCCGGTCGGGCTGGTGGCGTTTGACAGCAAGATCCGCCGCAGTCTGGCGCCGAAGAGCCGCCGGACGCAGCTCGCGAACATCCTCTCGCTGCTGGCGAGCCTGCGGCCCGAGGGGGAGACGTCGATCGACCACAGCCTGCATCAGCTCGCGGGGATGATACGCCACAAGAGCCTGATCATGCTTTTCAGCGACCTGCTCGGCGACGTCGAGCCGATCCGCAAGGCGCTGCACCGGCTGCGGTTCGCGGGTCACGACGTGATCGTGTTCCACATTCTCGACGAGGCCGAGGCGCTGTTTCCGTTCGAGGGAATGGTCGAGCTCGAGGACAACGAAACGCACGAGGTGCTGCTCGTCGACGCCGACGGCGTGAAGGCGGGCTACCTCGAGGAGGTCGCGGCGTTTCGCGACGGCTACAAACGCGAGTGCCGGGCCGCGAAGATGGATTACGTGCCGCTGCACACCGGCATGCCGTTCGACAAGGCGCTCATGAGCTACCTGCAAAGCCGTCAGGCGCGGGGCTAAGCGCGGTCGTTCGCCGCGGGGACGGGAGTCGCGACGGCTTTCTTGAAAATGATCCGGAACGAGATATATCGTCTCGTCACCGGAAGAAAGATCGAGTGGATCATGAAGACCCACGAGCGCGCGACGGAGTTGCGCGGTCGGTGGACGGCGGCGGGGTCGGCGGCGTGGAGCCGGTCCCAGATCAACTGCTCGTTGCCGATCCATTTATTGCGAAACTGCTGGTTGTAGCCGTAAAACTCGACAACCTCGGCCTCGAGCCCGACCTGCGCCCCCATCCGCCTGAGCGAGTCGACCGTGAAAAAGTTGAGGTGCCGCGGGATGTCGAGCCACGACCAGCAGACGTGTCGGTTGATCAAGCTTTGCGCGTCGTTGTTCGGCACGTCGACGATCACGCGGCCGTCGTCGCCGGCCGCGTCGCCCGCGTTCCGGAGCGCGGCGACGGGGTCAAGCGCGTGCTCGAGGACATGGCTCATGAAGACGAAGTCGAAACGATGCGAGCGGATCGCGTCGGGGAGATCCTCGAGCTTGCCGTCGTGGACGAGCAAGCCGGCGGCCGCGGCGGTCGCGCGCGCGGCGGGGTCGGGCTCCATGCCCTGGACGTCGCGATAGCCCTCGGCCACGAGCGCTTTCATGAGCCGGCCGTCGCCGCAGCCGAGGTCGCATATTTTGGCGTCCCGCCGCGCGATCACGCGTTCAAACCACTCGGGGTAGATCTCCACGCTGCGGTCCATTCGCCAGGAGATCGCGGTCCGGACGCGTTCGCCGAGGGGGTCGACGGGCGGCGGCGCGCCGTTCTGTCCGTGAGTGTAGTATTCGACTTTGTAGAATTCGGCGATTTCGGCGGGCGTCGGTCGCGGGTAAACCATCCCGTAGCGGCAATGGTCGCACCAATAAGTCTGAAAACGCTCCCCCGAGTCGGGCCGCCGCCAATCGCACGGGACGTACAGCCAGGGCCTCATCTTCGATTCGCACAGCGGGCAGGCCGGCGCAATCGCCGTGTTCGATTCCGATGCGGGCGTGGCGAGCGTCGCGTGGGCCAATGTCGTCACCCTGGATAGAGATGCGGAACTCTAAAAGACGTTTTAGAATACTCTTGCCGAACGCGCGACGTCAACGGTCTTTGCATCGAAAGAGCAACGATGTGCTCATGATTCTAAGGTTTACTCGACGCGGGGGTCGACGTCGACCGTCGCCGTTTGGTTATCGCCCGTCGACGTTGCCGGATCACGACCAGGTTGATTGAAATCGCGTCCCGACGTCTCTTCCACTCGTCGCGAGAGTCCGCGACAATGAGAGGATGGAACTCTCCTTGATGCATGCAGGCTTGGCGGCGGGGGCGGCGTTGGCCGCACTGCCGGTGATCCTGCACCTATTCATGCGTCCGACGCCGAAGAAGATCATTTTCCCGGCGTTGCGGCTGATCCGCGAGCGTCAGAAGCGCGACAAGCGGTCGCTCAAGGTGCGCAACTGGCTGCTGCTGTTGGCCAGGATGTTGTTGCTGGCGTTCATGGCGTTGGCGTTGGCGCGGCCGCGGCTGTCGTCGCAGACGGTGCTCGGCGACGAGGAAGTGCCGACGGCGCTCGGCCTGGTGTTCGATACCAGCCTGTCGATGGGCTATAAGGAGCGCGACAAGACGCGGCTCGGCGAGGCGAAGGAGCGCGCGCTCGAAATCTTGCGCAAGACGCCCGAGACGAGCCAGGTTTTCGTCGTCGACGCCGCCGAACCGGGGGTCCCTGCGGGCTTGCCCCCCGCCGCCGCGCGGAAGCGGGTCGAGTCGCTCGCGCTCCGCGCCTCGAAACGCACTTTGAACGCCGCCGTCGGGCTTGCGTACACCGCGGTCTCGGAATGCGAGCGGCCGCGACGCGAGGTCTACGTCCTCACCGATCTTGCGCGCTCCGCGTGGGACGTCGCGAAGCCCGCCGAGGGGCTTGAAAAAGTGAAGCTCGACCCCAAGGCGCCGATCGCGACGTTCGTCCTGAGGCTCTCGCCGAAGGAGGTCCGCGACGTCGCCGTGTGCGAGGCCGGCCCGTCGGTCGCGACCCCGATCCGCGGCGAGCCGCTCGAAATTCACGCCCGCCTGCGTGCCCAGGGACCCGCCGCGACCCGCGTCGTCGAACTCGTCCTCGACGGCCGCAAACGCGAGCAGAAGACCGTCGAGATCCCCGCCGACGGCGAGGTCGGCGTCACCTTCATCACGCCGAAACTTGACGAAGAGACCTCGCTCCATCAAGGCGAGGTCCGACTCACCGGCGAGCCCGACCCCCTCGAAGTCGACGACGTCGCTTACTTTAGCTTTCAGACCCGGCCCGCGATCCGCGTCCTCGTGCTCTCCGACCTCGCGGTCGACTCCGAATTCGTCGCGGCGGCGCTCGACCCCGACCCGGCCACGCTCAAGCCCGGCCGGCCCAGGCTGATGCGCGTCGAACGCGCGACCCTCGCGCAACTCCCCGACTTGGAACGCGCGGGCTTAAGCGCTTTCGGCGCGATCTACGTCGTCAACGCCGCGCGGCTCGACGAAGCCGACTGGGGCCGTTTGAACGTTTACGTCCGCGAGGGGGGCGGCCTGATCGTCGCCGTCGGCGACCGCGCCGACGCCGAAAACTACAACGGACCCGCCGCCGCCGCGCTCCTGCCCGCGACGCTCAAAGAAAAGAAAACCGCCGTCCCCGAGACCACCTTCGGCAAGCCCGTCGACAACACCCAGCCCCTCTTCGCACTCGGCGGCCGCGAGCTCGAAGCCGTCCTCGCCGCGACCCCCGTCTACAAATACTGGACCATCAAGCCGAGCGAGTCCGCGCGCACGCTCCTCCCCTTCGCCGACGGCGCCCCCGCACTCCTCGAACGCACCTTCAAAGGCGGACGCAACGGCCGCGTCTTGCTCTGGACCACGCCCCTCGCCCGACGCGTCGACCGCGCCTCCCCCGCCGCCTGGAACGACTTCCCCTTCTATTGGGGCTTCCTCGCGCTCCAGCTCGAAACCGTCCCTTACCTGCTCGGCGCGCACGGCGAAAAACTCGACTTCGACGCCGGCGACGACGTCCTCGTCCCCATCGACCCCACCCAACGCCTCAAGAATTACCTCGTCCGCGGACCCGAAAACAACGCCGGCGATCGTCTCAGTCCCGCCGCCGACAGCGACGCCCTCCACATCGTCGCACCCCAACAAATCGGCAACTGGACCGTCACCGGGTCGGGAGACGCCGGCGTCAAACAAACCCTCGGTTTCAGCCTCAACCCCCCGGAACGCGAGTCCCGACTCGCCGCCATGGCCGAGACCGACCTCGACAACGTCTTTGGCAAAGGTGATTATATGCTTGCCGAGGACGCCGTCTCGTTCAACCACGCGAAAGCGCTCTCGCGACTCGGCCGCGAGCTGTTCCCGTATCTTATGTTTCTCATCTTGATCATTGTGACGCTTGAAAGCGTGCTCGCGAACCGATTTTATCGCGAGCCCTCGGGCGCGGCGGTCGCGACCGCGGCCGGCACTCCGACGCGACTCCCGACCGCCGCCGCGGTCGAGGCGTGATCGATCACTCGAGCTCCTCGACGCGCGCCAAATATTCGGCGCGGATCGCGCCGCGCGCCAGGCCGGTCTCAATCGCGTCCTCGCGGTCGAACTTTGGCCGGTCGGGGTCAACGAGCCAGCCCGCCCAGCGCGCGCCGTTGAGCAGCGCGTTCGCGGACTCGAAGGCTTCGATCAAACGCAGCTCGTCGAGCTCGAGCCGACGGACGCGCGCGTAGGCGTCCAGAGCGAGCGCCCGCCGCTCGTGATCGCCCGGCTCGAGCCACTCGCCGAGCAGCCGCGCGACGTCCGCGGCGATGCTGTCGATCCCCATCGCGCCGAAGTCGACAAGCCCCGTGACGCGCCCGCCGTCGTCGAACAGCAGGTGCTCGGCGCGCGCGTCGCGCAGGCACGGCTGCAGCGCCGTCTCAAGCAACGTCGCGTTCCGCAACGCCCGCGCCACCCCCCGCGAAGCACGCCGCGCAGCCTCCAGCCAACGCGTCGCGAGCGCCCGCGCCGACGCGCTCGCGCAGCCCGCCAGCGCCCCCTCGACCTGGTCCAGTCGGAACAACGTCAGGTCGTCAACCTCGTTCCGACGCTTCCGAATCCCCGGGCTGGCCGCACGCGCGACCGGCTCCGCCAACCGCTCGTGAAACGCCGCCAACGCCACAAAACCCGCGCGCAAACGGTCGTCGCGCGGCGGGCACGGCTCCGTACGCCCCGGCATCCACCGCGACATCTCGAACAATCGCCCCGACTCCTCGACGATCGTCCGACCATCGAGCGCCGCCAACGGCGTCGGGATGAAGTCGAGCGCCGACGCCCGCGCCAGCCAACCGTGCACGCGCTCAAGCTGCTCCCGCGAAGGACCAGGCGTCGGCCAACCACGCAGCACATGCTCGCCCCGCGCGTTCACAAAACGCCACAGCCGAGCCCCCGACAACCCCCCCGCGTTCCCGAGCGCCTCCACCCGACCCAACGGACGCGACCATGCCGGGTAGCGCTCGCACACCCTCGTCGGGTCCGGCTCCGGCGACGACGTCATCGACGCACCTCGTGCCGCGCGGGATCATGCACGCCTCTTCGATCCACGCACGTCTTCAGTCACGACAGCTTCTCTCGATGCTTGCGCTTAGCCGGCCTGATGCCGAATCGGCTCGGACTCCGCCCCGGAGCGCTCGTCGCGCAGGTTCTTGATCGCTTCCATTAGCCGGACCGCGGCCGCGTCGATCGCGTCGCGTTGCGGCGGACCCTCGTGCGGATCGAGGAACTCCGAGAGGTCCACCGGAGGACCAAACACGATCCGCGACCGCGTCGGCGTCAGCAACGCCGGCACGATCTTCGTCGTCTCGGGCGTCCCCGATATGTACGCCGGCACCACCGGAACTCGCGACCTCAACGCCAAAAACGCCACCCCGGGACGCACTTCGCCAAACTCGCGACCCGACGTCGGGACAATCACCCCTTCAGGGAAAATCGGCAGAATATGACCCGAACGCAACGCCTCCAACGCCGCCCGCGTCGACGACAACTCGCGTCCGCCCCGATCCACAGGTATGCATCCCGTTAGGACGCACATCCAATGGAACAGCCAGTAATCATACATGTCCCGATTGATCATGAACCCCAGCCTGCGCCGCACCGACGCCTGCAACAGACACGCGTCCGCGCCGCTGGTGTGGTTCGCAATCAAAATCGCCGCGCCCCGCGTCGGCAGCGCGACCTCGCCCTCAACCCGCAGCCGATGCCAGACCAACGCGTACAGCCGGTTGATCCACCACAGCACGAGCCGAATCCCACTCACTTCCTCGTTCGACGCTCGCCCCCGCGCCCCCGCCAATCGCGGCGCCAGCAACAGCGCGACGGTGAGCCATACGCCCGTCCACGTCGACATCCGCAACCTCGCCTCGCATCACGAATCTCACCCACGAGCCGTCCCGACCCATCATGGCCGGCAACACGCTCCCTCGGCAAGCCGTCGCCGGGAATCGAGATGCACCTGCAACTCGCGAGCCGCCCCGCCGATCCTCAGGCCGCCCGCCGGACGCGACGTCGGTGAACCAGCCACCCACCCAGTCCGACCACGCTCCACAACGCCACCGACGCCGGCTCCGGCACCGGCGACGGCGTGATCATCTGGTCGCCGTCGATCCCCTGGCCGCCAAAACTCGACAGCGAGCCGCCGTTCGCGTTGAAGTTCCTCGTCGCCAAATCCGCCACCGCCGCCGCGCTGAATTGAAAGTTCGGGTCGGTCAACTGCGACCACGTCGCACTCGCCGCGTCCAAATACTGACCCGTCTGGTCGTGGTGAATCGCAATCCCAAACGCGTGCATCAACTCGTGAGAAATATTATGGGCGACCGCCCACTCGAGTTGGCTTACATTTTGGGCCGACGAAAACTTGTCGATGAAGTCGAAGCCGTTGTGACCGACGTCGGTGATCCCGATCGCGTTCGGATTCGGCCCGTACTGCGTCCCCGAAACCACGCTGATCATGTGCGCCGCCGACACGCCCGGGTTCGTCGTCAGCGATACGCTCAGACCCCCCAACCCGTACGTGTGCTGGACGTCCTGGACAACCTGGTTCTGAAACGCCGCCTGCTGCGCCGCGGTCGGCGTACCTCCGAAAACGTGCTGCACCACCGGGCTGTTCAGCCACGACGACGCCCCTCCCGTGGTGAGCGTGTTCGCCTCGGCATAGTTGCCCGAACCGAAGTTCAGAAAAGCATTTACGCTCGGGGTCGCCGCCGCCGCGCCGCCCATCGAAGGCATCGTCAAAGTCGGCGCGACCGACGGGCTCAAACTCGGCAACGTTGACATCGGCGCACTCGTCGACGCCGAAAACACCGCAGGCGGATTCACCGGTACGATCGCCGTCGCGGCCGCGATCGGCGCGGGCGTCGGAGCCGCGACCACCGGCATCGCCGCGACCGGCGCCGCGAGCACCGGCGCAACCGGCGTGAACGCGGGCGACGCCGCGAGCACCGGCGCGGGACTCGGCGCGAGCATCACCGGAGCCGACACCGGAGTAGGCGTCCCAGCTCCGCCAAAAAAAACAGCGGTCGGATTTGTAGTCGGCGTGATCGGCACCGCGCTCGGGCTCGTTCCATATCCCGCCGGCAAAATCATCCCGGCACCGGGATTAGCAAATCCTGTACCCACGCTCGGCGCGACCGGAGCCGGCGCCGGAGCAGGGGCGGGCACGCTCACCACGGGAGGTACGGTCACTACCGGCGGGTTATAGACCGGAGCAACTACGGCCGCGCTCGGTTGTGCGGCGACGGCGGGCGCCGGCGTCGAAACGTTGGGAACCGTCGACGCCGGCGGGATGCTGATCACGGCCGGGGGAGCGGCCGGAATGGCCGGGAACACCGACGTCGAAACCTCCGGCGCGACCGTCGCCGACCACTGCGTCCAAGTCCAGGTCCAACCCGTACTCTGAATCGCGTCGCCGCGTGAGGTCCCACCCAACAACACACCCGCCGTCAGAATCCAGACGCATGTCTTCCCGGCGGACATCGCGAACCTCCTGTTCGACGACTCGTGGCGAGTCTCGGACGTGACCAATACCGCGAGATGATTGCGGAGTATCACTTAAGCAAAGCTCGTGCCGCCGCGATTCGGTCTTGCCGGGTTTTCAAGCGCAACCAGGCGACACAACGCGGTGCGAGGATCGAAGTCCAAGCCCAATTGACACTTAAGATCGATTTGAGCGTACATGGAAGGCCCTCCCGCCCCGGCTCTCGCAACGTCCTAATCGGAACTATCGGCGCAATTGAGCCGCTTCTTACAACGATCCCTCCGTAAAATTGACACGACCTGCAAATCAGTCCCGCCGTTCACGCCCCCACCCAACCCCCCCGGCCGACCCAACTCCCTATCCAGTCCCTAACCAGTTGAGAACCGCGCCCAGCACTTGACCAGCGCGTTGCGACGGCCCAACCCGCACCCTATACTGCGGTGTCAACGCGGGCTCGACGGATCTTCCACCACCCCGTCCACCGCACCTGTGTTCCGTAAATCTCAGCTATCGAAGGAGTTGCACATGATCGACGTGTCCCGTGCGAGCCGTCTTTTCGCCGGCGGACTGCTCGGCTTGACCCTCCTCGGAGGTTGCGGCAGCGAAGAGCCCGCACCCGACGTCACTCCCACCGCCGGACCCGCCCTGCCACCCCCGGCGGGCACCCCCTTGAAGTCGCAACCTATTGTCGAGAAAAAGGATACAACGTCGGCTGATACCAAGAAGTCCGACGCGGCATCTGCTCCCACCCCAGCCGCCGCGCTCGCTCCGGACGCCAAGAAGGTCGAGGCCCCGAAGGTTGAGGCCCCGAAGGTCGAGGCCCCGAAGGTCGAGGCCCCCAAGAAGTAAATCGCTTTCGAAAGTCGCGCCGCGCCGCCCGCGAAGGTCGCGCGGCCGACCTGCCTGGCTCGACCGAAGCTCTAACTGAAAGTCAACTTGCGGCGATCGTTGCGGCTTGCTCGATCGGATTCTCGAGCGTTCCAATGCCGTGGATTGTGATCGCCACCCGATCCCCGCCCCGCAGGCTGAAATCGTCCGGGGGCACGATCCCAGTCCCCGTCAACAGGATCACCCCGTCCGGAAACACGTTGTCGATCCCGAGCCAAGCCGCCAGGTCCTCGAACCGACGCGCCAGCCTCGACGTCGACGTTTCTCCCGCGAACACCACGGCGCCGTCGCGCTCAATCACCAGCCGAATCAGGGTTTGCGCCGGATTCGGCAGCTCGTCCGGCGTGACCACGCACGGCCCTAGACCGCAACACGCGTCATAAACCTTAGCTTGTGGTAAATAAAGCGGGTTGCGTCCTTCAATATCGCGGGCGCTCATATCGTTCCCGACCGTGTATCCCGCGAGCCGCATGTCCGGCGTAAGTACTAGGGCCAGCTCAGGTTCCGGGACCGACCACTGCGAGTCGCGACGTACCCGCAAGGCTGCGCCAGGGCCGGATACGCGGCTCGGAGTCGCCTTCATAAACAACTCAGGCCGGTCCGCCGTGTAGACCTGGTCGTAAAACGAGCCTCCTTGCGGCGATTCCTCTTGCCGTGCAACCTTGCTTCGTTCATAAGTGACGCCCGCTCCCCAAACCTCCTGGAGGTCGAGCGGCGCCAGCAAGTCACCCGGCTCCAACATCTCTTCCGCACCGCCTCCGCGAGCTGAGACTGCCTGCGTAACATTATTTGAGTGCAGGAGTTGCGTCAGAAGGCCAGGCTCGCTGCCGAGCGCCTGCACGTGCCATCCCCGCTCCGTCTGGGACAAGACTCGTCCCACCCGAGGCGTTGGATTCCGACTCGTCCGGTATTTCACAAGTTTCATGGAGAGGCCGATTTTGGTTGGATTGACAAAGAACTAATGGAAATCTGAACGATACCTCGTGGCGAAGTCGGGGTTCGATGAGGACCGACCTCGAAACCACTCCTTGAGGATTTTCGCGCAACCGAGCGGAAAAACTCAAGCCCCGACCGCCGCAGTGTCGATTAACTCATGTTTCGATGCCTCGCACGTCGCGACATTCGGACCTGTGCCCGAATTTGTTCCAGGATCGTAAACCTTTACGGGGGTTAAGGATGACCCAGGCTATCGTCGTCGTCGGGGCAGCGACGTTGACATGCCTCGGTCGTGAGCTCGCCTCCACGTGGTCGGGGCTGATCGCCGGCCGTTCGGGAATCCGTCGCCACGCGTCGCTCGACCCGCAGTTCTTTTTGCAGGACATCGCGGGCCTGGTGACAGACCCGCCCGTCGACCCCTTCGCCGACGACGCCAACCTCTCCCGTCTGCCGGCTCGATCCATCCACCTCGCGGTCTCCGCCGCGCGCGATGCTTGGACCGACGCCGGCCTCAAACGCGCCGACCCTCGCCTTGACCCCGCGCGCGTCGCCGTCGTGCTCGGATCCGCGCTTGGCGGCGTCGACATGCTCGAGGCCGAATCGGAACGCCTCGCAAAGCGCAAAAGCCTCTCCGTAAGCCCCTATCTGATACCCGGTTTGATTATCAACCAAGCGGCTGGTCAGGTGGCTTTGCACCTCGGTCTCCACGGGCCGAGCATCGCCCCCTCGAACGCCTGTTCGACCGGCGGGCATGCGATAGCGCTCGGCGCGCTGCTGCTCCGCTCCGGCGAGGCCGACGTGGCGGTCTGCGGGGGTTGCGAAAGCGCCTTCACTCCCCCGATTGTGAACGGTTTCGCAACAATGAAGGCTTTAATCGGCCGGAAGCCGGAAGATCGATCGGCCGCGGACCCCAACGAGGCGAGCCGTCCGTTTAGCGCCGATCGCGCGGGCTTCGTCATGTCCGAGGGTGCGGGTGTCATTATTTTGGCGACAACCGCCGCCGCTGAACGCCTAGAATTGCGTCCTCGAGCTGCGCTCCTGGGTTGGTGCTCGAACTCCGACGCTTATCACATGGCGGCTCCGCACCCCGGTCGGATCGCCGAGTGTCTCGCGGGCGCACTTCGCCACGCCGGTGTAAACTCAAGCGACATTGACTATTACAACGCCCATGGCACGAGTACGGTGGTCAATGATCGCGTCGAAACACAGGCCTTGAAACAGGTCTTTGGACCGCACGCCGGCGCTCTTCCGGTCAGTTCGATTAAAGGTGCGATCGGGCATGCACTTGGCGCGGCGGCGGCGATCGAGGCGGCCGTTTGCGTTCGAGCGCTGGAAGACCAACTCGTGCCGCCCACGATTCATTATTTAGCGGACCCCGAGCTTGACCTCGACTACGTGCCCAACACCGCCCGCTCCGCGACTCTGAACGCCGTCATGTCGGCCTCGTTCGGCTTTGGCGGTACAAATAACGTTCTTATATTCGGGAGGATCGAAGCATGATCGACGCGCAAATGATTGACGGGATTACACTTTGCGTGCGTCAGGCCGCGCGCGTCAAACCCGACGTGCCGATCCTGCCGGAAACAAAACTCGTGGATGATTTGGGAATCGATTCCCTCGATCTTGTCGGTGTCTATTTGCGAATTCAGGACGAATTTGGCGTTGAAGTTGACGACCAAGATGTGCCAGGATTGCAAACGATTTCCGATTTGGCGCGTTATGTCACGTCGCGTTCGAACGCGGCGGCGGCGTGACTCGATCGAGAGGAGCCGGGAGCATGCCCGGCCTGAGTGGTCGGCGGGTCGCCGGGTTCAAGGTCGTTCCCGGATCCGGGAAGGGAGTCCCGCGATGGTTCGGCGCGGCCTGAATCTCCGTAAGGCATTGCTTGGATTGATCTTGCCATTGCTCCGGCGGTCGTCTCCTGAGACGGCGGCGCGGGTGGTGGGCGGAATCGGCCGGCTCGAATACAAGATGCACCATCGGCTGCGGACGACGTTTCGCGCGGCGGTGGAGCGTCAGAGCGCAGCGCTTGGGGCGAATTGGGACGTTGAGGCGGTAAGCTCAGCCCTGGCGGCGAACCAGATTCGATTTCGGACGCGCGACCTGCTGCTCGATGGGCTCACGGACGATTGCGCGGAGCAGTTGTTTGAGGTGGAAGGGCAAGACCATCTCGATGTCGCCCTCGCGGAGCGTCGCGGCGCGATTCTGCTGGCGTGCCACTATGGCGCTCACCTTCTGCCGGCGCACTGGATGTATCGACACAAGTACCAGCTTCGTTTCTACATGGAACGACCGCGGCACGTTTCTAAGTATCTCGCGAGGCAGTTCAACGGCGATGGCCCGCTGAGCCAGGACAAGCTTTTCATTTCGCGACGCGGGGATCCGACGAGCTCCGCCGGTTCGATTTTGCGGGCGGCGAAGGTCTTGCAATCAGGCATGGCCATTTACATGGCGGGGGACGTCCGTCACAGCGGGCAGCACGCCGCTAGCGCGACGTTTCTTGGTCGCCGGTTTCAGTTTACGACGACCTGGGTGCGACTGGCGGCACTGACCGGAGCGCCGGTGATCGCGGTCTTTGGGCGTTTGCTTGAGAACGGCAGGTACCACGTCTGCTTCTGCCGGCCTTTCCAGATTCCCCAAGGTGCCGGATCTCCAGGTCACGCCGCAGCCTGGGTGCAACGATACATTGATATTCTCGAGTCGCAGGTCCGGCTCGACCCCACGAACAGCAACGACTACTTCTTCTGGCCCGATGAAGAATCGTCTGACGAGCCGGAAGTGTAATTGTTGGTAATGTTTGTGATGATGGCGATCGACGAGGAAGCGCGCTTGTGATCAGCACGGAAGAGGGCTTGAAGATCGAATCGGAGTCGACGTCGACATCTCGCATGCGTGCGAGCTGGTATTGGCGTCGCGTACCGAGCGTCGGGCCGTCGGTGGAACGTAGGGCGAGGTGGCGGTGCGCGGCGAATGCCTTCTGGCCGTGGCTCGTGCTTTTGATCGCGATTCTCCCGGCGGTTTGGCACGTTGTCGACTTTCCCGAAGACGTGGATGACGAATATCCAGGCGTCTTGCGTCCGACTTTCTCCCGTCGTCCTCCACCCGCATATCGTCTTGCTGAACCTGGAGATACGATTGATCGCATCGTGATCTACACCGGTGCCGGGGCAGCGGTTTTCGCACTGTTGAGCCTGATGGTGAGCTTGCCCGGAGAGCGGGATGCGCGGTTGGCGGCGTTCGGGCTCGGTTTGGCGGCGCTCTGGCACGGGGCAACGCCTTGGCCGACGTTTGACGGCTGGCACGGGCTTGGTTTTCACGTCGCATTCGACCCTACGGCACCGTTGGGCGTACGCGCGGCGGTGGCGTGCTTGGAGGTTGTGCTAGGCGGACTTATCATAGTGCCGACTATAAGGTTACTGCGAAATCCGCGCGCGGCGATCGCGGCCGCGCGGCGGGAGCAGGTGTTCGGGTTACTGGTGGCGGCGGGGTTGTTGGCGGTTGCGCGCCAGTTCGAGATCCCGGGGGTGGAGCCGGTCGGTTATTGGCCGCGATGTTTCCTGGTGTGGTCGCTGGTCGCCTTGAATTGCGTCTTGGTGCGGACTTGGCCCGCCGGACGGCGGTCGAGGCCGGCGTCGAAAATTGCGATCTACTTATTAGGTATTGGGTTGTGGTTGGGGCTGGTCGTCTGCGGCGTGTGGATGGCGCGTTACCACCGACCGCTGCACCGGTTGCACACGGTGGTTCCCGGGAAGATCTACATTAGCGCGATGCCGACCGCGTGGGGCTTGGAGACGGCGAACGCACGTCATCATTTTAAGACGGTGATCAATGTCTTCCCTGAAGACACGCCGCAGCGCAGCCCGTTGCTTGATGAGGAGTTGCGCTTCGTCCGGGAGCATCACATCAAGTATTACGGCAGTCCCTCGGACCCGACGAAGGCCGACGCATTTCTTGACCAGACGCTCCAGATAGCCCAGGATCCGAATGCTTGGCCGATCTTAGTTCATTGTCATGGGTGCATGGATCGATGGCCGGCGTGGATGGGGATTTAT
>JAJYDB010000363.1 GCA_021777845.1 Planctomycetota bacterium | reverse complement strand
TGCCGAGGCTGGCCGTTAATCGTGATCGTATCGTATTCGCTGACGTTCTTTTGAACCGACTTTTCCTCGTCGAGCCCTGCTTTGAGCTGGTCGAAATACGCGACTTCGAGGTTCGTGCCGAGCCGAATCGCGCCCGAGGTCGGCGTCAGCTCGCCGAGCAGGAGCCGCAGGAGCGTCGTTTTGCCCGCGCCGTTCGGACCGATGAGGCCGACCTTGTCGCCGCGGTAGATCGTCGTCTCGAGGCCGCGGATCACCTCGCGACCGCCGTACGAAAAACCGACGCCCTTCGCCTCGACGACCATCGTGCCGCCGCGTTCGGCCTCTTGCACTTGGATCCGCGCCGTCGACTGCCGCTCGCGACGTTTCCGACGTTCGTCGCGCATCACCTTCAAGGCCCGCACGCGGCCCTCGTTGCGCGTCCTGCGCGCTTCGACGCCCTTCCGAATCCACGTCTCTTCCTGAGCCAGCTTTTTGTCGAAGAGCGCGCGTTGCCGCTCCTCGGCCTCGAGCAGTTCGTCGCGACGCTTCAGGAACGTCGGGTAGTCGCAATCCCAGGACTGCAGCCGACCGCGGTCGAGCTCGACGATCCGCGTCGCGAGCCGCGTCAAAAACGCGCGGTCGTGCGTGACGAACACGAGCGTCCCCGCGAACCTCGACAGGAATTCCTCGAGCCACTCGATCGCCGCGACGTCAAGGTGATTCGTCGGCTCGTCGAGCAGCAGGACGTCCGGCTCCGCGACGAGCGCCCTCGCCAACAAAACCCGCCGCTTCATCCCCGACGACAGCGACTCGAACCGCGCCTCGGGGTCGAGCGACATCCGCGAAAGAATGGCGTCGACGCGCCGCCCGGCCGACGTTCCAACGCGGTCGCGCTCGTCGAGCCCACGCGCAACCACCTCCGCCACGCTCCCCACCTCGGTCCGCGGCACATCCTGTTCCAGTCGGCTCACCCGCAGCCCCTGGCGACGCACCACCTCGCCCTCGTCGGGCTGAATCTCGCCCAAAATCAAGCGCAAGAGCGTGCTCTTGCCCTCGCCGTTGCGGCCCAGCAAGCAGACTCGTTCACCCTGCTCGATATGAAAATCGGCTTGATCGAACAGCCGCGGGCCGCCAAAGGCGAGCGAAATCTCCCTCAAACTCAACAACGCCATGAATCCCCTCGATCCCGCTCAACCCCGCCGACCGCCGCCGCGCACCCCTCAAACCACGTGCGGGGCCAACTCCGTCTGGTCGGCGACCTTCCTCCCGCTCGCGCGGTCCAGAAACCGACGCGAGAGATCTCGCCCCACGCGAATCAAAGGACGCTCCAGCACCACGGCAAACACCCACGCCAGACAACACGACCCCGCGACCGCCGCCAAATAAGCGAGCACCCAAAGTTCCGGCCGCCCGGATCCAGGCTTAATGATCTTATCGCATCCCGTAATGACCAGCATATGAACAAGATACATCCCATACGACAACTTGCCGATCCAAACCAACGGCCGCGCCCCCAAGAACCTGATGAAGGCGTTCTCGCCGAACAAGACGTGCGCGATCAACGCCGCAATCGCGATCGAATAGAGCACGTCGACGCCGTACGCGAGGTAATAGTTCTCAAGGCGAGACCTCGAAAGCTGAAGCGCGAGCGTCATCGCGACGATCGCGGCGCCGGCCAGGTTGTTCCGCAGACGCCTCAGCATCGCCGCGCCCGCCGGAGCGTGCGACACGAACGCAAGCATACCTCCAATCGCGATGTGATAATAGGAGAACACCATCCGGCCCGTGCCCGCGTGGTTGAATAAAGGCCCCGCGGCGAAGGCGGCCGCCAGCGCCGCGCACGCGGCGACGCGCGCGCGCTTGATCAGCCCGAGCGGACCAAACATCACGATCGGCCACACAAGATAAAACTTCTCTTCGATGCCGAGACTCCACGTCTGTCCGAAGACAGGCTCCGACCCCGCGGGGATGATGTCGTAGAAAAAAGGTATCTCCTGAAAATAGAACAAAAAGTAGGGCAGGCTGATCTCGAACGAGGGTCGTTTCAACGGCGACATTCCCACGACAAAGATGAGCAGAGCGTAGAGTCCAAGCACCGCATAGTAGAGCGGAAAAATCCGAAAGCATCGACGGGTGAAAAAAGCCTTCAAGCTTACCCGCCCGCGCTTGCCCTCCTCACGCAATGCAAGCATCGTGATCAGGTAACCCGACAGCACGAAGAAAATCGTCACTCCGTACTGACCCCAGAGGAATCTCCACACGCGATCGTGCATGTGAACAGTAATGACGACAAGAATGCTGAGTGCGCGCAAACCGTCGAACTCGGGGATGTAAGGTTGTTTGATCCGCTCTTCGCGCGGGGACGAAGGCGGTTCGAGCGTGCGAGACGAATCCGGCATTGTGGGGTGATTCCCGGCGTGTTGGCTTCGATTCGCTTCCAACGGATCGATTCAAGCCAAAAAAAAGGGATCGATCGGGCCGCGTCTTTGGATTCAACGGGTAGGTCATTGAGTGTACACGCCTCTGTCGACAAAACTCAAACCCCCCGCGCGCGGAGTTGCGGCGAGTCGGAGGGACTCGACTCGGTCGCGCCGCGCGATTATGATTGCATTCGGGTCTAGCCGCAGTATCCCGCCCGCCCAGCCGGCCTTACATTCGACACTCGCCCTCGGGGGAATCGCCGTGATAGGAATCGATCGTCGCCGACGTCTTGTCGGCGGAGTCGCCGTCTGGCTCGCGCTGGCGGCGAGCGCGTCCGCGACGCCGCAGCCGGAAAACCAGGCCGCGCCGACCGGCAAGCCGAACGCGCCGTTTGAACTCAAGGACGGCGACCGCGTCGTCCTGCTCGGCGGCACGTTCATTGAGCGCGACCAAAGCTACGGATATCTCGAAACTCTGCTCACGAGCCGATTTCCGCGGCGGAACGTGACGTTTCGCAACCTCGGATGGAGCGGCGACACCGTTTGGGGCGAGGCGCGGTCGCGCTTCGGCCCCCCCGCCGAAGGCTTCGCGCATTTGAAGAACCACGTGACGGCGCTGAAGCCGACGTTGATTTTCGTCAACTACGGACTCAACGAGTCGTTCGCGGGCAAAGCCGGCCTGCCGCGCTTCAAGGCGGGGCTCGACACGCTCCTCGACGTCCTCGACAAGACCGGCGCGCGCGTCGTCTTGATCACGCCGAGACGGCTCGAGAAGCTCGCGCCTCCCCTGCCGGACCCCGCCGCCGCGAACGCCCGCCTCGCCGATTACGTCGCCGTCCTGCGCGACGCCGCCGCCCGCCGCAAGTACCGCCTCGTCGACCTCTTCGACCGCTGGATCCCCGACCCCAAGCGGCCGCTCACCGACAACGGCGTCCACCTGACCGAGGCCGGCTACGCCGCCGCCGCCGTCGCCATCGCCCGCGAACTCGGCGTCGCTTTGCAACCCGTCGTGATCGGTCGAGCCGCCGATCCCGCCGCGTCGATCGACATCCGGAGCAACGGGGTCGTCTTTGCGGCCGCACACGCCGAGGTCGGCGCC
>JAJYDB010000093.1 GCA_021777845.1 Planctomycetota bacterium | reverse complement strand
AATTCCCGGTTGACGAGCAATTCCTTGCCCGTTGACCTGGCGCTCTTCTCCGCGCCCGAACCCTCGACGTGCACTTTGGTGCTGGCGGGGCTGCCAATGCTGCTTGGACTTGCGCGGAGGCTCCGCCGCCGTAAGCCTTGATGGAGGTATTGTCGGCCGAAGGCACTCACACTCCGGGAGCACGGAGTGTGGTTCGCGTCGGCGACGGTAACTACACCGTAGGGGTCGTAGAGGCGGCGCTCTCGGACCGTGCCGGTCGTTTCGACGAGCGCCGTCGTGTCCTAATTCGCGTCGTGTTGCGCGTAGAGCCGCTGCGTGTCGACGCCGCCCGAGTACCAATCCCGCACGACCAACGCGTCGAGATGCGCCGCGCGTCAGACATATTGAAACATCAGGTTCGACGCCGACGTCCTCCCGACGCGCTCCTCGATCACCTGGTCAAGCGCGGAGTCGTGGTTGTCGGTGCTCGAGCGCAGCTTCGGGCGAGTACGTCCCTGACTACACTCATCGCAGACCGCGAAGCGGCCTCGAGCAACCCACTGCCGCGGAGTTCGGCGCCCTCACACGTCGCGCCGCCGGCTTCGCATCCCAACGAGAACTTCCTCTACGTCGACTTCCGGCGCGCGCCGTCGCAAGCCTTGTCGTAAGCCTGCGCTCGCGGAGTCGCGCGCGTCTTGAGCGCCCTCGAGATGCCGACGGCATGAACAGTGTACAATGACTGCATGATGACCTTGCCCGTGCTTGACTCCTGTGATGACTGCGGCGCTTGCTGCCGGGTCGTGAGCATGCCGCCGTTCCGTCGCGTGTTTGACGAGAGCGGCGAAGAGGCCTGGGAACGCTTGAAGTGGGACCGGCCCGACCTGTTCACGTCGTTCCTGGCCGAGACCCGCGTCCGCCGCGCAGCCGGCGCACCGTCGTTCGGAACCCCTTGTTTTTGGCTCGACCTCGACACGAACCGCTGCCTGCATTATGACCTCCGGCCGCGCGCCTGTCGCGACTTCGACCTCGGCGGCGTCGATTGTCGCGACGCACGACGACGCGCGGGGATCGTGACCCCGAAGCCGCGCTGATCGATCAGCGTTTGCCGTCCGCCGCGGTCGGTTTCGCCTCGATCGGACTCGTCGCGAACGACGACGAACTCGCCGACGTGCCGGCCGCGTCGACCGAGTGCGAATCGACGATCATCTTCCCCTGCGCGTGCGCGACGAGCACGCCGTCCGCGTCCGCAAGGTCGGTCTCGACGTCGACCGACCAGCGCGCCGCGGTCCACTCGCGCGAACGCGGGTCGTACGTCTGCTCGCCCGTCACCGTGTACGTCCCGTCCTTGATGAATCGCCCCACGACCGCCCCCTCAGCCTTCAGCACGCCCGCAACCTTCACCTGCACGAACCCGCCCGTTTTCGAGAGGCTGTCCTTCCGCTTCTCAAACCGCAGCGTCCCCTTCGCCGTCTGACCCTGCCCCATCGCGAGCTGCGTCGGCGCTTCCCACGCGCCGAAGTCGCGCGGGATCGGCGTGTGGATCGACAGCAGCGTTTCGACGAGCGCACCCTGCGGGCCGTCGCTCCGAAACCGGCGGTCGACGAGCCGTGCGTTGTCATCGACCAGCAGCGACGCACACTTGCTGTCGTATGTTTTCATGATCGCTTGCAGACGCGGCGGAGCTTCGTTCGCGTTCAACGTCAGCGCGGGCGTGCCCGGCTGGACCCGACCCTGAAACTTTGACCGAGTCAACCTCGTGTCGAGCATGCTCTTCCCGTTCTGGCGAAGCCGCATCTCCGTGGAGTGCAACGCGAGATCGACCGCGCCCGCGACCCTCGCATCGATCTCTTCGTGCCGCTCGTTCACGCTCGATTTCGCCTTCCGCGCGGCCGACGTCGGCTTCCTCGCGGCCTGCTTCGCCGCCGACGCCGGCTCGGACCGCGGTTTGAAGTCGTCCCCGAGGCGAGTGTCGATGAGATACTCGACCCGCGCGCGATAGTTGATCTTCACCGGGTTGAGCCCAACCTCGGGCATAAACGTGACGATGTTCTCCCCCTCGATCGTCAGTCGGTGCGGCCGACCCGGAGGCGGCGAGCCCGCGGACTTGCCCGCTCCCGCCGCGACGATCGCCGCGCAGACAAATACGGCCGCTTGCCTCGTCACCTTGTGGTCTTGCATCGAACTTCCTTCCCGAGGACCGTTCCGCCTCCGTCGCGCAGCGCATCTTAATCGATTCAACCCCGCCGTAGAGCTCATCGGACCGTCAAAACCACGCTCGCGCGCCGCCTCTCGCATAGATCCTATCTGTTTTAATCTCGATCGAAACGGCGCCGAGGAACCGGTCGGAGTCCTAGTCACTCATCTCTTACGCTGAAAAAGACGGCCTCGACGCCGTTGAAGTCGAAGGCGAAGGTCTTGCCGGGACCAAGAGTTTCGCCGCTGCGCTCGTTGACGACGGCGCGGGCTTCGGGAAGCTCGACGACGAGCCGCGACGGACGTCGATTCAAGCCCGCGACCCCGCCGCCCCCCGTGCTTGACGCGTTCATGGGTAAGTTGGTGACAATAAATACGTAGGTGAGTCCAGACTTTGACCAGTACGTCGTTTCGATCCGCGGCGGCCGCTTCCCGTCCTGCGTCACAACGATTCGCGGCGGTCGACCGCTCGGGTTGATGTCGCTCAAAAAAGCGGCTCGGTGTGCGTCCGAAGCCGTGCCTTCCTCGCGGTGTTGGAGGTAGCGCTGCGGCGATAGATTGAGATAAATCGCGCGCCCGCGGCCGACTTTGTGAACTTTCGGCACGCCCAAACCTCGCTCCGCGACCGCGTGGCCGGCGCGCATCGGGCACGTCGTCGTATCGAACAACTCGCGATATCCGGCGTAACTAAAACCCGCGTCTTGGTTCGTCTCCACCCAGAGTTTGCCTCCGAAAAAGTCGGCTTTCGTGAGCGCGCCGTCGTGCTTCACGCCGAAAAGCTCGTCGAGCGCCCCGCTCGACCGCCCCTTGCCGTGCTGGTCGAACAGACCGCACGCGAAGTCCGCGACCACGGTCCCGCCGCGCTCGCAAAACGCTTTGATACGAGAGGCCTCAATATCCGAGAGTGCGTAACATGCCGGCAAAATCAGCACCTTGTATTCCATTGGCACGCCGTGTCGAATCACCTCGTCGTACGCCACAAAGTTGTACTGCAAGCCCGCGTCGGCGAGCAAATACTCCCACGCCTTGCGCACCAAGTGCGACGTCCCGAGCCGCTCGTCGTTGCCGCGATTCACCCACGTCTTGCCGTGCGGCTCAATATCCAAGCACCACGACACCTGGATCGATGGATGCGAATAATACAGCGCGATGCCGTCGTGCAGCCACGTCGCGCCGGCCAGTTTAGGCCCTTGCACGCCGCCGAGCTCCCGCAGCGTAGACTTGTATTTGGCGAGCCACGGACGCGGCGTCCGGCCGTCGAACCAGCCGTCGACCCAACCGATCATGCCCCGATTGCCGTGTGCGAAATAATACCAGCTTTGCCAAATGTCGTTCTCGATGCCGAGCTTGTCCTGATGGAAGTGCGTGGTCACTTGCGGGCGAGCGTTGCGCGGGTTGAACGAACGCAGAATCTCTTGTGCCGAGCCGAGGTCGTACGCCTCAATAAACTGGACCGCCTTGCTCAACTTGGCGTAGTCGTATCCGCCCCAAATGTTCGGCGCCTGGGCCCCGACGATCCCGCACGGGGTGCTTGGGTCGAGGCGGTTCGAGTGCTCGACGAGTGCGCGGATCAAGTTCGCCCAGACCGAGTCTTGATAGCTGAGGCGGTCGAGGAGCGGGGAGAAGTCAAGTTTGCCGATCGGATGATCAAGCTGCGCGAGCACATAATCAGGCGTTACGTACGACGCTGCCGGAACGCGCGTTCCATAGTACGAGGTTAGCCACCGACGATAAGAAGCGTCGTCGTCGTTGAGCCGCCAGGGCAGGGGGGTCACAAATGCGCCCCACGAGGGTTCGTCGTCGAGGGCGTAGGCGACGCGATTCTGGCTCGATTTGACGCGGTCGATGTTGGCGGTCATGACGTCGCGGAGCCTGCGTCGCAGCGCGGCGTCGATTGGTCGCGGGCCGTTCACGCCGCGTCGGATCGCGCGCGGGTCGCGCTGAAAACCTTTGAAATTCCCTTTGTTTTCGGCTCCTGCGAGATGTAAGTCGCCTTTGCCCGCGGTGTGATCGTTATAAAAGCGAAGTTGATAGCGGTCGAGCCAGCCGAGCGGCGCGTCCGCGCGGTCGGTGAAGCCGCCGTTGATCCCCAGGTCGCGACAAAACTCACCGCCGGCGGCGTCCGTACCAATCGTCCATTGAAAACGCCAGGGCATGTAGATCCACGTATCCCAACGGCCGAGCAGGAACGCCGGATCTTGTTTCACGGGCTTAAATTCGGGCGCGTTCTCGACGTAGCGTTGATAAGGGTCGGGGGCGTCGTCGGCACGGCCGAATGTGGGGTTCGCGAGCAACAACCCAAGCGAAATCCATGTCGTGAAATGCCTCTTGAACATGGCGGCCTCGATTCAACTGCGGACGCGCGACCACGGCACGATGAACACCTCCGATAGTCGAACCGATCGCGCGGCTCGACTCAAGCAACCTACGTTTTGAAAGCCGCGTTTACCCGCCAAGACGGAGACCGAAGGTCGAGGGTGAGAGAAGAGCGGCGAAGCGAGGAGTAGACGTTCGGAGAGAGAAGCGAGTGGAGTTATTGTGGATGTCAAGAAGCGCGGCGCATTGATCGCACGGCCATGACTCTACTAGCTTCGACTTGGCGACGATGCCGACTTGGCGGTTAAACTCCACTCCACTCCACTCCACTCCACTCTACTTACGCCGCGGGGTCGAGTGCGTCTTCGTCGACGGCGGCTGGGGCGAAGTGCGGGCCGTGCAGGGCGGGCGAGGTTGCGGGCGCAACGCCTTCGTTGAGAATGAAGGGGGCGGGGCGATGGTGGGCCTTTTGGACGATGGACTCGAAGCCGGCGTGCGTGAAGAGGTCGCGGAAGCGGCGTCGCGAGGCGTGATGGACCGCGCCCTCGACCGTCGCGACGCAGACGTCGAAAATGAACCAACCCCAGAGGCTGTCGCGGTAGCCGTCCTCAAGGATGAGGCGTCCGCCTGGACGCAGCACGCGGCGCATCTCGCAAACGGCGCGCTGCTGGTTCGGATAATGGTGGAAGCTGTTGGCGCAAGTGACGACGTCGAAGCTCGCGTCGGCGAAGGGCAGGCGCTCGCTGTCGCCCTGCACCGGCTGCACTTTGCCCGCCTGGCGTCGCCACCGCGTCGCGCCTTGCTCAAGCATCGCCGAGACTAGGTCAACGCCCCAGACCCGCGCTTCGGGGAGCGCCGTCCGAATGCGTTCGGTGAAAATGCCGGTGCCGCAGCCTACGTCTAATATGTCCAGGCGTCGACTCTGGGAGTTCGCGACAATGCGCTTAATAATGGCTCGGTGCGAGGGTCCGAAGATCAACCATTGGAGGATTCCGCGGTCGTAGCTTTCGCTCCAGCGCGTAAACTCGGCGGTCGCCTGATCCTTGTCGTAGTCCATCTCTGCCTCCTGGGCTTCCGCCTCGAGTTGATTCTTCGCGATGGAAGTACATACCCGATTTGGGCCTGCGTCGCAACGTGTGTTGCGGTCGGCCGCGTCGACGGCGCATCTTCAACACGTCGAAACAGGCCGTCGCTCGGTCTGAATCGGAAGTGGAGATCATTAGGGGGACTCACCCTGATTGCGGCCTGATCGAAAGACAACGTATGATAGAGACGGTAGTGAGGACCGATTCTGGTGGAGTTCGACCAACGTGACCAGCGCCCCGATTTATCTTGACAATCATGCAACCACTCGCCCGGACCCGCGGGTGTTGGAAGCCATGTGGCCTTACTTCACGACCATTTACGGAAACGCGGCAAGTGCCTCGCATCGGTTTGGTTGGGAGGCGTCGGAGGCGGTTGAAAAGGCGCGCGAGCAGGTGGCGGCACTCCTCGGAGCCGAGGATCCACGCGAAATTATTTTCACTTCGGGCGCGAGCGAGGCGAATAATTTGGCGTTGAAGGGTGGTTTGCCGTCGTTACGTCGGAAGGGGAATCACGTCATTACGAGCGCGGTCGAGCACAAGTCGGTGCTCGGTGCGTTGCGGCGGCTTGGGCAAGAGGGGTGGGAGGTGACGGTCGTCCCGGTGGACGAGTTTGGCCAGGTTCGGGTGGAGGCGGTTGAGGCCGCGATGACCGAGCGGACGGTGTTGGTGTCGGTGATGGCGGCGAACAACGAGGTGGGGACGATCAATCCGCTGGGTGCGATTGGGGCGTTGTGTCGCGATCGCGGCGTGGTTTTGCATTCGGACGCGACGCAGGCGGTCGGGAAAGTGCCTCTGAGCGTGGTTTCCGACGGCGTGGGGTTGCTTGCGCTGACGGCGCATAAGTTCTATGGGCCGAAGGGGATCGGTGCCTTGTACGCGCGGCGGGGAGAGCCGAGGGCGCGGTTGACCGCGCAGATTGACGGGGGTGGGCACGAGCGTGGTCTGCGAGGCGGGACGTTGGCGGTGCCGCTGATCGTGGGGCTGGGTGCGGCGTGCGAGATTGCACGGCGGGAGGGGTTGGCGGAGGCGGCGCGGGTGGCGTGTTTGCGGGATCGTTTGCACGCCGGGATCGCGTCGCGGGTGGATACGATTCGCTTGAACGGGCATCCGACGGAGCGGCTGGCGGGGAACTTGAATTTGAGTTTTGGGTACGTCGACGGCGAAGCGCTGATGATGTCGATGCGGGAGATCGCGGTGAGTTCGGGTTCGGCGTGCACGTCGGCGAATCCGGAGCCGAGCCACGTGTTGACGGCGATGGGTTTGGACGAGGATTTGGCGCGTGCGAGCCTGCGTTTTGGAGTCGGCCGGTTCAACACCGAGGGGGAGATTGACGCGGCGGTGGAGGTTGTGGCCACGGCGGTCGCGCGGTTGCGCGCGCACAGCGCGGCGTACGGGGGCGGGGTTGCGACGAGCGTGCATGGCGAAAGATTTGACGAGGCTGTACAATAGTTTGTGACGGCGACTTGGGCGTCGCGGCGAACACGGGTCCGGGTTGAAAGGAGCACGTGCGAAGATGGGCGTCATTCTGAGTGAGAAGGCGGCGAGCGAGGTCAAGAAGATTATCACCGAGCAAAACCTCCCGGCGGAGACGGTTTTGCGAGTGGGCGTGCAGGGCGGCGGGTGCAGCGGGTTCTCGTACAGCCTGAATTTCGACACGCAGACGAGCGAAAAGGACCGCGTCGTGGAAGTGAACGGCGTTCGGCTCGCGGTTGAGAAGAAGTTCGACCCGTACCTCGACGGCACGGTGGTCGACTTTTACGACGGCCTTGAGAAGCGCGGCTTCGTGTTCAACAACCCGAACGTGCAGAAGTCGTGCGGCTGCGGGAGCTCGTTCTCGGTCTGAGCGAGATCGGCATCGGCATTGGTCGAGTTGAAGCATAGGACAGGGCACGCTTGACGGCGGGCCCTGTCGGCGCGCGCGGAGGTCACGATTTCGGCGGTGTCGATCAGGAGGCGAACCGGGGTTTGACGTCGGGGTTGACGACGCTGTCCGCGGGCCAGTCGCCCTTGAAGAGGTTGACGATGCAGCGTGCGGCGGCGGTGCCCATGTCGCGCATGCTGTCGGAGTCGAGTCCGCCGACGTGCGGGGCGAGGACGACGTTGCGCAGCCCGAGGAGTGGGTTGCCGGGTTCGGGAGGCTCGTGGTTGAGGACGTCGAGCGCGGCGGCGGCGAGGTGCCCGGAGACGAGGGCGTCGCGGAGGTCGAGTTCGTTGACGAGCCCGCCGCGGGCGGTGTTGACGAGGATCGAGCCGGGCTTCATGAGGGCGAGGGTCCGGCTGTTGATCAGGTGGCGCGTCGTCGGCGAGATAGGCAGGTGGAGGCTGACGAAGTCGCTCGCGGCAAGGAGTTCTTCGAGGCCGAGGCGTTCGACGCCGAACTCGGCGTCGAAGGCGGGGTCGGCGACGGGGTCGAAGGCGACGACCTTCATGCGGAAGGCGCGGGCGCGGACGACGACGGCGCGGCCGATTCGTCCGAGGCCGACAAGCCCGAGGGTCCGGTTGCGGACGGGCATGACGAGGTCGCGGTCCCAGCCGCCGGCGTGGATGACGCGGCTGTAATCGGCGATCCTTCGGGCGGCGGCGAGCAGAAGCGCGAAGGTGTGTTCGGCGACGCTCTCCTGGTTGGTGCCGGGCGCGATCGTGACCGCGATTCCTTGTTTGGTGGCGGCGGGGACGTCGACGGCGTCGTAGCCGACGCCCGCGCGGGCGATGACGCGGAGCTTGGGGCATTGCGCGAGCAGGTCGGCGGTGATGTCTTCGCCGCCGGCGAGGATGGCGTCGGCCTGGGGGAGGAGGCGGTCAAGCTCGTCGCGGGTGAGCGTGTGGACGCCGGGGGTGTCGATGCAGGTCCAGCCGGCCTCGGTGAGGACGGTTCGAAACGGTCCCGGCTCGCCGCGCAACGGCCCGGCGGAAATCAGAGCGCTTGGCATGGTATTCCATCGGTTGACAAGGGTGAGGCCGGGTGGAGGAACAAGCTCCGCGGCGGCGACCCGGAGGCGTCGGTCGCGGACACTGCGATCAAGGGTCAGATTCTAGCGACGTTGACGGCGAGTTCCCAGCGCGACGTCTTCGAGATCGTCGCGAGTCCCGCGGGTCCGACGCGAGCGCACTCGATCCGCGGCGGGTGAGCGGTCCAAGTATCGTATGTTGAAGGCGTTGTGAACAGCGTCGCGGGTTTGTATGGTGTACGCCGCGGTCGCGTATACGCGTCGATAATCTCGAACGCGTCGCGCGACGGCGAAGCTTGCGTGATTGCCGAGAATCCGGGCGCGCGCACGCTTCGCGCGTTTACAATTGCAACTCGGCGCGCGGTTTGAATCGGAGGGGTTCGATCGCGCGGTTTTGAACGTGACGATGGAGCGGTTGGTTCAATCCTGGAATTCGGAGCGTCATGTTGTCGCGACGAGTCTTGATCACGCAGCCGATCCCCGAGCCGGGCCCGACGATGGTCGCGGAACTCGCGGATACGGTCGACGCGAATCTCGAGCACCGGGTGCTCGCGCCCGGGGAACTGCGGGCGCGGGTCGCGGGGGTCGACGCGATCCTTTGCCTGCTGACCGACGCGATCGACGCCGCTGTACTCGAGGCGGCGCGCGGATGCCGGGTCGTCGCGAACATGGCCGTTGGATACAACAACATCGACGTACCGACGGCGACGCGGCTTGGGATCATGGTCACGAACACGCCGGGGGTGCTGACCGAGGCGACGGCGGATCTGACGATGACGCTGCTCCTCGGGACGGCGCGGCGGGTGGCGGAGGGGGATCGCGTGATGCGTGCCGACGCCTTCCCCGGCTGGGGGCCGCTTTATATGCTCGGCGGCGACGTCACCGGCCGCGTGCTTGGTTTGGTCGGGCCGGGGCGGATCGCGACGGCGGTCGCGAGAAGGGCGCTCGGGTTCGAGATGACGATCCTCTATCACGGGCTGCATGCAAGCCCCGAACTCGACGCCTTGGGAGCGAGGTCGGTCGGGTTCGAGGAGCTGCTCGCCGCGAGCGACTTCGTTAGTCTGCACGTCCCGCTCACGGCGGCGACCAAGCATTTGATCAACGCCCGCACGTTGGCGTTGATGAAGCCGACGGCGTATTTGATCAACACGTCGCGCGGGCCGGTGGTCGACGAAAGCGCGCTCGCGGCGGCGTTGCGGTCGGGGGTGATCGCGGGGGCGGGGCTCGACGTCTACGAGCGCGAGCCGCGGATCGCGCCCGAACTCGCGGCGTGCGAGAATACGCTGCTGCTGCCGCATCTGGGCAGCGCGACGCACGCGACGCGGGCCGCGATGTCGCGCGCGGCGGCGCGGAATCTGACGGCGGTCCTGCGCGGCGAGGAACCGCCCGACCTCGTCAATCCCGAAGTGTTGCTCGCCCCGCGTCGCGGAGATTAAAACGGCATGCATTTGGACCACGAGAGCGTGATTGAGGCATCATGGGCGTGATCAAGTTTCGATTGGCCTCGCCCGACTATCCTGGGCGCGTCGGGGAGCTCCGCAAGGCGTTCTTCGTGGGGATCGACCGGTCGCCGGTGCGTCTGCACGTCGACGTCCGCGGCGACTTGCTCACGTGTCGTCGCGAGCAGCCCGACAGCGGACGGTTGTTCGTGCCGCGTCGGGTGGAGGGGCACGGGACGCCTTATATCGGGACGGCGACCCTGGCCGAGCGCGACGAGCCGTACTGGCTCGACCTTGAACTGGCGCGCGGCAAGTTGAACGACCTGCGGAACCAGTGCGCCGACTGGAAGCAGATGGGCCTGCGGACGACGGTCGAGTTCGAGGCGTTGCTGGCGGATGCGCAGCATGAGTTCGTGAAGGCGGCGACGTCGGGGGGCGACGCGGAGTCGATCCGCGCGCACGCGGGCCGCGCGATCGCGTTGGCGACGACCGCGGGCGAGGTCTTGGCGCGCTTTTACGCGACGCAGGTGCTGCAAACGCGGCTCTCGGCGACGCCTCGACTCCAAACCGAGCTGTCGGCGGGCGTGGACGTCTCGTCGTCGAAGGCCCCGTGGCTGAACGACTACGCGTCGGCGTTCAACACGGCGCGGGTGAACGCGTCGTGGCGGTCGGTGGCGCCGAACGAGGGCAAATACCGCTGGGAGCCGCTCGACGCCTTGGTCGCGAAGTTTCGTCGCTTCAATTTGCCGATCACCTTCGGCCCGCTCGTCGACTTCCGCGGCGCGACGATTCCCGACTGGCTCTCGCTCTTCGAGGGCGACTTCGAGACGCTGCAAGGCTTGATCCTCGACTACGTCGCGCAGGTGGTGACGCGCTACCGCGGGAAGGTGGCGCACTGGCGATTGTTCCAGCGCGCGGGGCTGTCCGATGCGCTCGGGCTCTCCGAGGAAGAGCAGATCCGGATCGCGACGCAGATCGCGCGGACCACGCGTCAGATCGACGCCTCCGCGGGCCTGAGCCTCGGCGTCGACCGCCCCTGGGCCGAGTGGTTGAGCGCCGGCGACGTCCAACTCGGCCCATTGCATCTGGCCGACTACCTCGTGCGCGCACAGCTCGGCATCTCGGCGGTCGCGGTCGAGATCGCGCCGGGATACACCTCGCCGGGCAGCCGGGTTCGAGACATGCTTGAATTCTCGAAGTTGCTCGACCTGTATGCGCTCATCAACGTGCCTCTGCACATCGAGTTCGCGTTCCCGTCGGCCGCCGGACCCGACGCGACCGCCGACCCGAAGGTCGAGGTCGAGCCGTCGCAGTGGGAGAGCGGCCTCGACGAGAACGAACAGCTCGACTGGGCGTCGCGCTGGGTCACGCTCGCGGCGTCGAAGCCGTTCGTGCGCACGATCACCTGGCTCGACGCCGCCGACGCCGCGCCGAAGCTGTACCCGCACTCCGGACTGTTCCGGCCCGACGGCACGGCGAAGCCGATCTACGAGTGGCTCAAAGTGTTCCGCAAAGAAATCCTCGTGCCGTGATCGCGGTCGATCACGCCGTCGTTGCCGCCGCGCGGGTGCTCTTGCCGAACATCTCCCAGTGGATCCGGCCGGGGTCGACGCCCTGCGCGGACAGCGACTCGATCAGCGTGTCGCGCATCTCGCCGGGACCGCAGAGGAAGTAGCGTGCGAGCGCGAGGTCGGGCACGTGCCGCGCGACCAGCTCGGGCGTGACGCGGCCGTGCGCGCCGGTCCAGAGCGAGTCGGGCCGCGTGAGCGTGACGACCATCCGGAACTTCGCGAGCCTCGGCCGCAGTTGGTCAAGCTCGCGACGAAAGATCACGTCTTCGCGCGCCCGGCTGCCGTAGATCAAGGTGACGGGGTTGTCGAGCTGGAGGTCGTGGATCACGCGCAGGATGCACATCGCGGGCGTGACGCCGCTGCCCGCGACCGCCAGCACCAGCGGCTCCCTGTGCCGCTCGGGGTCGAAGACGAACCCGCCGCTCGGCCCGCGCAGGTGCGCCGAGTCGCCCGGACGGAGCGCGTGCGCGGCGATCGAAACTACCCCCTGCGGGTTCTTTTTGATCGTCAGCTCGAGCACGTTCGGACGCGTCGGCGGCGAGCTGATCGTGAAGCTCCGCCAGGCTCGGACGCCGTCGACGTCAAGCCCGAGCTTGACGTGCTGGCCCGGCAAATGGAGCGGAAACCGACGGTCCGCGTTGTCGAGCCTGATCGTCTTCACGTCGTGCGTCTCGTCGACGATCTCGAGCACACGAAGCGTGAATTCAGACGCGTCGCGACGCGGCGCGGCGACGTCCGGCGCGCTCGTGCCCGCCGCGGCCGGACCCGACCCGAACGCGACCCCGCGCGCCGCGTCGACAAGCACGCGGCCCGCCTCGACTTTCACGGGGTAACTCGCGATGTGACAGCCGTTCGCGTCCGCGCCGCGGCCGTCCTTGAGCGCGAACAGCCAACCGTGCCACGGGCACGAGACCGCGCCGTTCTTGACGTCCCCCTGCACGAGCGGACCCCCCTCGTGCGGGCACAACGCGTCGACGCAGCGCGGCTCGCCTTGATCGAGAAACACCGCGAGTTCGCGCCCGCCGACGCCGGCCGCGAGCCGACCGTCGCGCTCGAGCGCCGCCCACGCGCCGACGTCGACGAAGCCGTCGCCGCGCACCGTTTCGTCGGCGGATGCCGCCGCGGGCACGCTCGCGACCGCGTCGGGCGTCGTTGCCGCATCGCCCTCGTCGAGCCGCGCGAACAGCTTCCGCAGCCCCGCGCATTTCGGACAAAAGACGGGCGGATCCTCGCCGTGATGTCGGTGTCCGCAGCCTTCGCACAGCCAGACGTCGGGCCGATGCGCGTCCTCGCGGACCGCCTCGGCCTGGTGACTTGCGCCGATCCGCCGCCGCCAAAAGAGGCTAAAGGTCTCGCCGGCCGCGTGCTCGACGTCGTAGGTCCGGACGAGCTTCGCGACGAGGTCGGGAAGCTGGTCGACGTCGACCCCTTTGCAATACGGCAGCGCCAATTCAACCGGGCCGTGCGCGCCGCCGCCGAGAAAGACGTCGAAGCCGTCGCGCGTGCCGCCTTTGCGACGCACCCGCACGCCTTTCAAGCCGATGTCGCCGGTGTAAGTCTGCGCGCACGAACTTGGGCAGCCGCTCATGTTGATCTTGATCCCGTGCAGCGCGACGCCGCGCGCGCGCAACCGGTCCATGAGCGCGAACGCATGCCCTTTCGTCTCGCTGACGGCAATATTGCAGAACTGCCGGCCCGTGCATGCGATGATATTCCGCGTGACCGAGTCGGCCTCGTGCTCGAGCCCGAGACGACTCAGAAAACGCAGCGCCGCCTGCTTGTTGCGGGTTGGAATCCGCGGGATCACGATGCCTTGGTCGTACGCGGTGCGGAGCGTGCCGTCGCCGAGCGTCGCGGCCAGGTCCGCCAACCCCGCGAATTGCTCGTGCGTGAGCCGGCCCAGCGGCACGCTCACCCCCAGCGCCCACAATCCAGGCTGCTTCTGCGCGAACCAGCCGAGAAAATCCTCGTTCTCGTTCACGTCGGGGATCGCCTCGTCGTTGCGTTCGAGACGATAGCCGAGCCGGTCCTCGACGCGCTCGAGGAAGCCGTCGAGTCCGATGTTTTCGATCAAGTAACGCAGACGCGCGCGGTCGCGGCGCTCGCGGGATCCCTCCGCGCGAAAGACCTCGAGCGACTCCAGCAACACCGCCGGGGCTTGATCCGCGCGGACCCACACCGGCGGCTTCCAGGCGAGCCGCGGGTTTTGTCCCTGCGTCCCCGCGAGCAACCAGTGGAACGCGACCGAACCGTCGTCGCGACGCGCCGCGACAAAGCTCGTGTCCTGCGTCCAACAGTGCAAGGCCGGCCGCGCGCGACCCTCGACCGCGACGTTGAATTTGCGCGGCAGATTCGAGAGGTCGCGGCTCCCCATGAAGACGTCGGTCAGCGCGCGGCACAGCGGCACGACGTCGACCAGCTCCTCGGGGTCGAGACCCGCCCACGGATGCGTCATCACGTTGCGGACGTTGTCGTGGCCGGTCTGACGGCCGGTGAGCCGCGCGGCGTCGAGCGCATCGAGCACCCCCGGCAGGTCGGCGATCGCGAAGCCCTGAATCTGGACGTTCCCGCGCGTGGTGACGTCCAAAATGCTGTAGCCGATCCGCGCGATCTCCGCCAACGCCCGCGCCTGCGCCGCGTCAAGCTCGCAGCCGGGAATCCGCACCCGAATCATGTAGCGGCCGTCCTCGACCCGCTTCCGATAAAACAGCCCGTACCACTTCATGCGTTCGAGCTCGGCCTCGGCAATCTCCGACATCGGAGTCGACCGCGCCGCGTACGCTTCGATGTCGGGCAGCACGTCGAACCCGTGCTTCTCCAGCTTCCACGCCTCGACCTTGTTCATGAGGTGCCCAACCTTTGAATTGTGGATACGACACGCCCCGTCGTCATTTTGATGCAACCGCCATACCATCAGCAGTTTCCAAAGCGTCGCCGCGACTCCTCGAAGGCCTGACGCGGCCCCCTAAGCCGGTTTTAGATCCTCCGGCGCGGAGCACGCCGACTGCTCCCTCGCTGCGCGATAACTCGGCAGTTCTGCTTTGCCTTGCGGCGGTCGGGCGCGGGGCGGAATCCTCCGGCGAGGTCCCGTTTGCGCACGAATCGCGGGCAATGTGGCTTTCGCGTTCGTTCTCGAGCGGCTTCCCCGAGACGTGGGCATGAAATTCGCTCTCAGACGATTGGTCTTGTCGATTGTGAAAGCTGGTCGTGCGCGCGGAGTGAGCACATCATGGCCTTTGTGCCGCAACTTGACGGTCGGACGACCGACGGCGAAGCGATTTGCCCGTACTGCGGCGTCGGTTGTCGCTTATGGATGGAGTCGGCCTACAACGAGGTGATTCGGGTCCGGGGCGTCGAGGACGCGCCGTCGAACCTGGGCGGGATTTGCGGGAAGGGGGCGACCTTGCCGCAGGTGCTCAAGACGCCCGACCGGCTCGCGCAGCCGCACTTGCGCGGGGCGCGCGACCGCGAACTGATCCCGGTGACTTGGCAAACGGCGATCGAGTACGCGGCGGGGCGGTTTCGCGAGATCATCGCGCGGCACGGCCCGGATGCGGTCGCGTTTTACGGCAGCGGACAACTCGACAGCGAGGCTGTGTATCTCGCGGTGAAGCTGTTCAAAGGGTCGATCGGGACGAACAACACCGATTCGAACAGCCGTCTGTGCATGGCTTCGGCGGTGGCGGGATATCGGTCGAGCCTGGGCGCCGACGGCCCGCCGACGTGTTACGACGACATCGACCTCAGCGACTGCGTCGTCGTCTGGGGCAGCAATATGGCCGAGGCGCACCCGGTTACGTTCGACCGCGTCCGCGCGCACCGGAAGCGCGACCCGTCGGTCGAGCTGATCGTGGTCGACCCGCGACGGACCGCCACGGCCGAACACGCGAGCCTCCACGTGCCGGTTCGCCCCGGCGGCGATATCGCGCTATTGAACGCGGTCGGGCGGCTCTTGATCGAGTGGGGCGCGGTCGACGAGGAGTACGTCGCGGCGCACGTGAGCGGGTTCGCCGACTACCGCGAGTTCCTCGACGGCCTGGACTGGAACGTGCTCGTCGAGGCCGCGGGGGTGAAACGCGCGGTGGTGATCGACCTCGCGGACCGGATCGCGCGGTCGCGGGCGTTGCTCACGTTTTACAGCATGGGCATGAATCAGAGCACCGTCGGCGTTTGGAAGAACAACAGTCTCATCAATCTGCACTTGCTGACGGGTCAGATCGGGAAGCCGGGCGCGGGGCCGTTCAGCCTGACCGGGCAGCCGAACGCGATGGGCGGACGCGAGGTCGGACTGCTGTCGCAGTCGCTGCCGGGGTATCGATTCGTCGAGAACGCCGACGATCGCGACGTCGTCGAGCGCTATTGGAGGCGGCCCGCGGGGACGATCGCGTCGCAACCGGGTTTGACCGCCGTCGAGATGTTCCGCGCGCTCGAAAGCGGCCGTCTGAAGGCGGTCTGGATCGCCGCGACCAACCCCGCGGTCAGCCTGCCGGACCTGCATCAAGTGCGGCGTGCGCTCTCGAGGGCGGAGTTTGTCGTCGTGCAGGATCCGTATCACCCCACCGAGACGTCGCGGCTCGCCGACGTGATTTTGCCCGTCGCGCAGTGGTCCGAAAAGTCGGGGACGAGCACGTGCAGCGACCGTCTGGTCTCGATCAGCGATCAAGTCGTCAGCCCGCCCGGCAACGCGCTGCCCGATTGGGACATTCTGGCGCGACTTGGCCGCGCGCTCGGCTACGACGGCTTCGACTTCGCCTCGCAGGCCGCGGTCTGGGACGAATTCGTCCCGCTCACGACCGGCCGGCCGTGCGATATGACCGGCATCACCGCCGAGCGGCTCCGTCGCGAACGACACCTCCGCTGGCCGTGCCCGAGTCCCGAGCATCCCGGCACCGCGCGACTCTATCTCGACGGCAAATTCCCCACCCCCGACGGCCGCGCGCGACTCCTGCCGCGCCCGCATCAATTGCCCAAGGAGAACCCCGACCACGAGTTCCCCTTCGTGCTCACGACCGGCCGAGTCTACTCGCATTGGCATACTCTGACGCGAACCGGCAAGAGCGCGAAGCTGATGAAGCGCGAGCCCGAAGCCTACGTCCAGACGCATCCCGACGACGCCGCGGAGCTGGGCTTGAAGCCCGGCGAGCTTGCCGAGGTGACGAGCCGTCGCGGCGTCCTGCGGCTGAAGGTGAAGCTCGACCCGGGCCTGCGCCGCGGCCTGCTCTTCGTGCCGTTCCACTGGGGCGACCAGTTCGGAGAGCGAACCGCCGCGAATTATCTCACGATCCCCGCGATCGGCCGCGTCGCGAAACAGCCTGAATTCAAGCACTGCGCCGTCCGAATCGCGCCGGTCGCCGTCGCGATCGAGCCTCCTGTATCGATCCAGCGCCGGGCATCGCCCGCTCCAACCATAACAGGTGCCGATCAATGAATTTGAGAGATTTTCGACGTGCGGGTCATGCGCCGACGCTGTTCTGCTCGTTCCTTTACTTCGACGTCAGCTTCATGGTCTGGGTCTTGTTGGGGGCGTTGGCGAATTCGATCATCGCCGTCTTCGGCCTGAGCGGCT
>JAJYDB010000362.1 GCA_021777845.1 Planctomycetota bacterium | reverse complement strand
AAGCGGCTGATCCAGGTTTCATGACATTAACAAAGACTGCCCTATCGGAGGGCTGCCGTCAACCGGTTGACTCGAAGGATTGGTTCGATTTCTTGTCGAGGCGCGGCCGCAAAGTCACCGCGGACGGGGCGTCTTTGCCTGATCGCGCAAGTCGCGCTGAGCGCCGACTTGGGAGGTTTCGGCCAGATTCACGGCGACGGGTTGGCACCTGTGCTCGCTCTGGGGTCGGAGAGCGCGCAGCGGAATCCAAGGTGCGCCAGCCCGGTGTCGAAGGCCGTGCCGCGACGCGCGGCGGGTCGATAGCTTTCGCAGTAATCGACGTGGCAGAGGAACGATCCTCCGCGCGTGACGCGTTTTTGGGCGTAAGGCTCGTCAGGGTCGAAGGATGCGTCGGGACCGCGGGGGTTGATGCTGATCGCGCGGCGGGCGTCTTTGCGATAGGAGTCGGCATCGTACCAGTCGGAGCACCATTCCCAGACGTTGCCGGCCATGTCGTGGAGTCCGTAACCGTTTGGGGGGAACGACTTCACGGGGGCGGTGCGTTCGTAGCCGTCGGCGGCGGTGTTGCGGCTGGGGAATTCGCCCTGCCAGATATTGGCGAGGCGGTCGGATTCCGTCGGCGGCTGGTCGCCCCAGACGAAGCGTTTCGAGTCGAGACCGCCTCGGGCCGCGTACTCCCACTCGGCCTCGGTGGGGAGCCGTTTGTTGGCCCACTTGGCGTAGGCGGCGGCGTCGTCCCAGGCAACCTGGACGACGGGGTGGTCGCCCTTGCCGTCGATCGAGCTGCGCGGACCTTCCGGGTGTCGCCACGACGCGCCGGGGACCCAGTTCCACCAGCGCGAGGCGTCGTCGAGCGGCACGCGTTCCTGGGGCGGGGTGAACACGAGCGCGCCGGGGACGAGGACATCGTCGGCGGGCTTAGGCGTATCGGGGGGAAGCTGTTTGCGGAGATCCTCCCAGGCGGGCTTGCGCTCGGCGACCGTGACGTAGCCCGTCCGCTCGACGAAACGCGCGAATTCGTCGTTGGTGACCTCGTGCTCGTCGATCCAGAACCCGGTTAGGCGGACGCGGTGCGGCGGGCGCTCGTTCGACGACGCGCCGGGTCCGTTGGTGCCCATCGTGAACTCGCCGGGCGGGATCCAACGCATGCCGGGAGGCGTCGGCGACGGTTCGTCGGGGCCGGTCGCGGGATTTGCGGGGGTTGCGGCGGCCGGGGGGGAGCCCGGCGAAAGCTTGGGCGGGGCTTCGGGGTGACGCCGGAGCATCCCGACGACGAACATCGTCGCGACGCACGACGCCGCAAGCAGGCCCGCGAGCTTCACGAACTTCATCGCCGCGGAAGGTTGGAGCGCGGTCGCCGCCGGATCGGGAGGAGTGCCGGCTTGCGCGGCGACGGCGGGGCGGTTGTCGGGAGGCCGTGGCACGTCGTAACCTCATGGTTGGGGATCATCGAACGCCCGCGATCAACGAGCGACCTGCATCTTACCCGAACGCCTTCCGAAGCAGCGCGAGATCCTTCGGCACGGCGACGTCGGCCGGGTCGTTGCCCTCGAACTCGAGCGAGATCCAGCCGCGATACCCGTGGTGTTTCAAGATCGAGGCGACGCGGTCGTAGTCGATGTCGAGCTTGTACCAGCGTCCGCCGCCGTCGTAGGTCTTCGCCTGTACCAGCGCGACGCCGGCTTTGCTCGCGGCCATCGCCTCGATCTGTTCGTAAGAGTGTTCGAGAAAGTTGCCGGTGTCGAGGGTCATTTGCAGCCACGGGGAGTTGATCGACTCGACGATCCGCAGCAAACCCGCGGCGGTCCGGCCTAATCCCCAGTGGTTTTCGAGTCCGAGCACGACGCCGCACTCCTCGGCGCGGGGGAGCACCTTTTCGATCGCATCGACGACCCACGGGAAGGCGTCTTCGTCGGTGTGGCCGGGCAGGGGGGGCTCGATGCCTTTTTTGGCCATGAAGTCGTCGAACGACTTGATCGTACCCCAGCGCCCGGTGTTGATGCGCATCGTCGGGATGCCGAGCCTGTACGCCAGCTCGATTTGATACATCGTCTTCTGGATGTGGGTCTTGCGCTGTTCGACGTCGGGGGTGACGAAGCCTTGGTGCGTCGAGAGCCCGATGAGCGGGAGTCCCGCCGCGTGCGCGCGGCGTTTGATGCGCTGACAGGCGGCGTTCGACTCGTTTTGCATCATGATGTGAAGCAGCTCGACGCCGTCGAAGCCGCAGGCGGCCGCCTTGTCGATGCAGGGCTCCACGTCGATCGGCGCGCCGCGGAACTGCCAGAACGAATAGGTGGAGACCGCGATCGGATTCGCCTTCCGCGCGGGGGGTGGGGCGTCGTCGCGGGCGCGAGCGCGACTCGATCCGGCGAGCGCGGCCGCGGCGGTGGCGGTGATCCCGCCGAGGAACGAGCGTCGATCAACCGGCATGGCACCTGCCCTCGGGATGACTGCGCGGAGAGGACGCACTTAGGCTATCCCGTCCGCGATGGAGGGGCAAGCGTCGGCGCGGAAAGCGGGTGCGGCGGAGGCGTCGTGGTCCAATGTGGCGGGGAGATCGATTCCGGGCCTCTGCCCACCTGATACGTGGGGTTCTGATCAGGTGCGACCGCGTAGCGACGCCGGGTCGGGGATCGGCCGGCGACTCTTCATCCGGCGACCCTTCATTCAACTTTATCGATCGGCGGGATCGGGGTCGGGTCCGATATTCTTGTTGAGCGGACCGTCCCGTTTCCGGACCCTTTTCGGAGGCGACTCACAACCTTCTTAAAGCATATAATCCGTCCAACCGATTTTAAGGTGGAACCGGAACGTGGGCATACGAAGATACCGACGTCGCGTCGGGGACTCTCCAACCCATCTCTCGGGGACCGACTTCCGCCCCGTCGCGATTCGAGGGTTCCAAATATGCGACCGCTACGGCCGGGTTTTGCGACCCTGGCGCTCTTGATGGCCTGCGCCGCGTCGCATGCCCAAGATGTGCCGATCCCGCCGCCTACCCCCGTATCCGCTGCGACCCCGACCCCGCCGATGCCGGCTTTGCCCGCCGGTGCGCCGGTCGAGACCCAGCCCGCGCCGGCCCCCGCCCCGCTTACGCAACCGACCGCGCGGCGAAACAACGGCCTGGAGGCGGAATCGCTCACGGGCGAACTTTTTGAGGACGACTCAATCACCGCGCCCAATTTCCGTCTTGGCCCGACGCCGGTCTCGGACGTGAATATTTTAAGGAACGGCTTGGGGTACATCGGCCTGCCCAGCCCGACGGCGATTCGGTCGTTCGGCTGGGTCGAGGCCGGGTATAGCGCGGCATCCAGCGGCACGGGACCGCTCTCGGTCGCGCCGCGATTGAATCGGTTCGGCAATGAGTTCTTGCTCAACCAGATCGGACTTGTGATCCAGAAGCCGCTCAAGCAGGATCAGTTCGACTGGGGCTTCAATATCCGCTATTTCGCGGGTGCGGACGCGGCCACCGGGCAGCCCAAGGGGGGTATCGGTTACCCTGCCGGAAACCCCTATTTTGGGCAGGATTTTCGCGATCTCAGATCGGAA
>JAJYDB010000092.1 GCA_021777845.1 Planctomycetota bacterium | reverse complement strand
CGCTGATGCTGGGCACCGGGGGCGACGCGGGCAACCCGCTCGCGAAAGACCCGGTCGACCGCGTTTCGAGCCGGGTTCAGGCCGTCGCCTGTTTCTTCCCGCCGACCGACTTCCTGAATTACGGCAAGCAGGGCGAGGACGCGATCGGTCGGGGCATCCTCAAGGATTTCGCCGCGGCCTTCGATTTCCACGAGTTTGACCCGAAGCGGAAGGTCTTCGCCCGCGTCGACGACGAACAGAAGATCCAGGCACGCGGGCGGGAAATCTCGCCTTTTTATGCGGCCACGGCCGACGATCCGCCGACCTTGATCATCCACGGCGACGCCGACAAGCTCGTCCCGATGCAGCAGGCCGAGATCATCGTCGAGAAGTTAAAGGCGGCGGGTGTTGATGCCAAGTTGATCGTGAAGCCGGGTGCCGGTCACGGCTGGCCGGCGTGGGAAAAGGACGTGAGCACCTTTGCGGACTGGTTCGACTCGCACCTGAAGCCCGCGTCCAAAGCCGGGGAAACAAAGACCAAGGCGGCGGGTTGACGCGTTCGTCGGGTGTTACACTTTAGGTTGGGAGGTCCGTCGCCGACGTCGAGCGTGCGGGCCTGGTTCGAGGCTCGCGACGCGGCCTGCGCGTCGATGGTACCGAGGGTTCGATGCGTTATTTGGTCACGGGCGGCGCGGGGTTCATTGGCAGCCATCTCTGCGAGCAACTGCTTGATCTCGGGCACGAGGTGCTCGCGCTCGACGACCTCAGCACCGGCCGTTTTGAGAACGTCGCCGCGCTCGAGGATCGACCGGGATTCGAGCTGCGGGTCGCGAGCGTGACCGATGCCGGGGTGGTTGAGCCTTGCGTCGTCGACTGCCGCGCGATTTTTCACCTCGCGAGCGCCGTCGGCGTGCGTTTAGTCGTTGACGAGCCGGTGAAGACGATTGAGACGATCGTCGGCGGTACCGACGTCGTGCTCAGGGCGGCGGCGCGTTATCGGCGCCCGGTCGTGCTCACTTCGACGAGCGAAGTTTATGGCAAGAGCGAGAAAATCCCTTTCTCCGAGGGCGACGACTGCGTCATGGGCCCGACCACAACTCGCCGCTGGGCTTATGCTTGCGCGAAGGCGCTCGACGAGTTTCTGGCACTCGCGCACTGGTACGAGTCGCGGCTGCCGGTCGTGGTCGCGCGGCTCTTCAACACCGTCGGGCCGCGACAAACCGGCCGTTACGGGATGGTCGTTCCGCGGTTCGTGGAGCAGGCGCTGGCGGGCGAGCCGATCACCGTGTACGGGGACGGCCGTCAGTCGCGGTGCTTCGCGCACGTGCTCGACGTGGTCGACGCGCTCATTGCTTTGATCGGGCGACCCGAGGCTCACGGACAGGTCTTCAACATCGGCAACGACGAGGAAATCACGATCCGCGACCTTGCCGAACGCGTCCGCGGCCTCACCGGCGCGCGCTCGACGATCCGCATGGTCCCCTACACCGAGGCTTATACGGCAGGCTTTGAAGACATGGTCCGACGCGTCCCGGACCTCTCCAAAATCAACCGCCTCATCGGCTACGCCCCGCGACGAGACCTCGACCAGATCCTCGCCGACGTGATCGCCGAGCACAAAAACGACCGGCATCTGCCTGAATAAGGGGTCGGTTGCGGGCGAAATCGGGAGCAATGAGGCACCTTTATCCCATTCCCCAGAAGGCCCCGGTGATGAGCACGAGGCACATGATCGCAACGCCAAGGCCGATGTAGCCCAGGCGCGTCCAGCGATGGTAGGAGCGGTCAAGTTCGAGCGCGTCGGTCATCCATTCAAGATGGTTCTGATTCTCGGCGAGCATTCGGAAGAATGCCGAGGCGAATCCCTGCTCGCGAACGAGGTCGCGGCCGGTCGCGACGAACCCGCACGCGCCGAGCATCGGCGTCGCGCCGCTCTGGAGCGAGACACTGCGCGTCAGGATCCGCGCCAGGCGTTCGCCGCGGGCGCGTTGATCCCAAAGAAAGCGATACAGGTTAATATTACGGGCCGTCGCCTCGATTGCATCGCCTCCCTCGATGCTCTCGAGCTTCCAATTCTTATAGACGAGCGATGGGAAGAGGACCTCGGAGATCCACTGAACACCCTTTTCGATCATGCGGACGCGTCCTTGCGCGTCGAGTTCAGGCGTGAGAGGCCAGGTTTGACCCAGCAAGCGTCGGCGTTGACCTTCGGGATAAAACTCGAGGAATTCGCGAAATCCAAAGGCGTGCTCGAAGTCGCAGACGACGGCGAAGATTGGGCAGTTGACCGCGAGCGACTCGCGCGCCGCGGCGAGGTCGCGATTGCAGAGCGAGGCGGCCTCCTTGGTGCGGGCGTCGTCGCACGTCGCGGCGAACGGGATCAGGATCACGAGTCCGTTAATCGGGCAGAAGGGCTGTCGGTCGCGCGCGATGAGTTGGCAGAAGTGCCGCAGACGCGCGAGGCAGCGTTCGGCGTCCTCGGCGTCCTTGAGCAGTACGCTGCGCGACCTGACGCTGAGCGCGGCGTCGTCGTCGGCGGACGTCGCGGGTCGCGTCGGCGCGGAGCCGGAAACATCGGGCTCCGCGGGCAACAGCTCCGCGAACCGACCAAGCAACGAGGCGGCGAAGGTCACGAAAATTCCGTCCTGATTCGCGGAGATCGTGAGCGGGGAGTCGGCGTTTCGCGGCACCTGTTTCACTTGGAGGCGAATTTGCGCGGCATTGAAAAACGACTTCTCGCCCCCCGCGGGACGTCCCAAAATCAGAAACAGGGGGGGTTCGGTGAGGTCGATGCTCGCCTCGGCAAGGGCGTCGCGCGCCTCTTGCCACGCCTGGTCGATCTCGGGAAACTCGTCCGAGAGGCGCTCGGGACCAAGCTGCCGCCAGAGTGCCGCGCCGAGCCAACATAGCCCGTAAAACAGGACGAACAGCAACGGCAGCCAGACCGTGCGCAAGATCAAAAACGGCGCCCGCACGAATCGCTCCAGCTCGAACGCGCGACTCAGTAGCCAGAGGACGACCAAGATCGCGACCAGCAGCAGCGCTCGCAGAATTCGAATGATCCCCGCCCGCCCGCTCGGCGTCCCCGCCGACGCGAACATCGGAAACAGCACGAGCCAGAGTCCGCGAAAGAGACCGCCTATCCACGCAAACAGCTTCATGTGTACCACGCTTATCCGTTAGCGACGCGGGAGCCGACCGGCCCCGGGTTCACCGATTGAGTTGGAGCACAATCAAGACGGCGGCGAGCGGGAACAGGATCATGACGGCGACCGCGGAGCGCAGCACCATGAGCCGCAGCGCGGCTCGACCGTGCAAAGGCGGGACGCGTGTCGGCGGCTCCACGTCGGGCGGAGGGGTCCAGGCCGACGCCGACTCTTTCTCGATTTGCGCCCGCGCCGTCGTCGTCCACGCTTCGAGTTCGTCGGGAATGCCGCGGAGCTCGCCGCGAAACCCGAGCATGACGCACAGGTAGCACGTTTCGAGCAGGTCGAGGTCGCCGCGCGCCAGCGCCCGCCGCGCTTTCTCCCAAAACTTCCATGCGCGGTCGTTCGTGCCGAACATCGCCGATTCGATCTTGCGCTCGTTCCACTCCGCCGCCCACGGCGAGTCGAGCACGAACAGCTCGTCGAGCCAAGCGACCAGCGCGTAACGCACGTCTTGCTCGAACTCGGCGTCGCCGCGGCCGCGGGTCTCGGTCTCGCTTTGAATGAAGCCTTGCAGCGCCGCCTGCTCGGTCGCGAGCGAAGCGTTCTCGCCGCGTTCGAGCCGCGCCTTCAGGTCGAGCGCGTAGGTGATCGTTTCGTGGACTAATCGAGCTGTGTCCGACTTCATAGGCCCGCCGTTCGCGTCAGTCGGAGGACACGACGTAAAGCGTAAATTGCATCGTCGCCCCCTGGCCGCCCGTCTTGATCGTCAAGACGCGCTGCCCTTGGATATTGCCGGTAATCAGATTTTCATTGAGACGAAACGCCAACGTGAGCGAGCGCTGCACGTTTTGCCACTCGACGAGCGACGACTCGCGGTCGATCTGAAAGAAGATCAGACCCGGCGTCGTCGGCAAGGCGCGGGGCGGATGGGGGTCGTACGAGAATCGGAGTCCGGCCTGGCCGAGTCGAAAGATCGTGTCGGCGCGTTCGGAACTGCCGATTTTCATGTCGAGCCGTCCCGCCCTCGTCAGCATCGCGATGCACTCGTCGACCTCGAGCGGGCTGAGCACGCCGATGTACATCTTCCAAACCGACTCGAGCCAGGCGGGTTCGAGAGCGACCTGCATGCGCAGACCCGCGCCGATGAACGGCCGCTCTTTGTACTCGGGCTCGACAAAAATATTTAGGAGGGCATCGATGTGCTTCTTTAATTCATGAAAGCAGGGACCGAGGTCGTCGTGATCGTAGCGCGGCGGCTCGGGGGCTCGCCGCGTCGCTCCGAAAATCGCGAGTTGCCCCACGATCCGCGCCAACTCGACGTACGCCTCGAACGGGTGGACGCCGGGCGTCGACGCAAGCACGCCAAGCACCGAGTACGCTTCGTTTAACTCGCGAAGCTGCGCGAAAATAAGCGGGTCGCCTTGCGCGTGACTGTCGAAGGTAATCGCCCGTGCCGTGACTTGCGTCGCGAGCAGCTCGATTTTCTTGCCGATGCGGTCGCGGACCGACTGCAAAATACCCGCGTACAGGCCGGGCCAGGCGTCGCACGCGACGACCGCCGGGATGAAGGTCGCGTCGAGTTCGGGGGCGGCGTCGGCGCGCATCGAGCGCGTCAACCGCGCGATCGGCAGCGTCTCGTAGCCGGTCTGATCGCGCGTCGAGAGCAGGAGGCCGACATTGAGACGCCGGATATCGAGCGTCTGCGGATTCACGCCGGTGTTCTCGTCCTCGAGCGTTTGCGACGCGACCAAAAAACGCGCCGACTCGCTCGCTTCGCCCGCCCCTCCCACCCGAGCGGAAGCCGCATTCGCACCGCTTGGATTGTAAACCGGCAGCGCGAGCGAGACCGTGAGACTTCTCGTGCCCAACGCTTCGAATGCGGGCTTCAGGTCGATCGCCGGCAGGACGCCGTCGCCCGGCGCCTCGTAAAGCGAGCCGTCGCGCAGACGCGCCGAGATCGAACGCACCACAAACCGATAATTCGCGAGCGCGTCGCGGTCGATTTCGATCGAGCGCAGACCCCAGTCGTGATGCATATGGAGTGAAAGATGGCGACGCGTCGCCTCGAGCGCATGCCGCTGCGCAGCCTGAAAGTGGTGCGGCCGCAGAAACATCCCCTCGTACCAGTGAACCGCCGGTGTCGTCATCGTCTCGTCCGCGCGTCCGTTCTCAATCGCCGCGCGCCGCCGCGCGAGTGCGTCTTATGCTCTTGTGTGCGAGCGGGCTTCACTTTGGTTGCGGTATCGGCCCCGCAACGAGCCGCGATTCACGAAATGTCGTACAGGAACGCCCCCGAAGCGTCCACCCCAACCGCAACTTTCCGCACGGGCCTTCCCTCAGCCATCCGAGACAGAAACTCGCGCGACATCTCGGGCAACAGTGAACGCGTCAAAATGTGGTCGACGTTCCGCGCTCCGCTTTCGACCTCGCGGCAACGGCCCGCGATCGCCGAGATCAACTCCTCGCCGTACACGAAGTCGGCCTTGTGGTTGTCCCGCATTCGCTCTTCCACGCGACCGAGCTGCAACTTGATGATCTGCTTCATCACCGAGTCGCCGATCGGGTAATACGGCACCAAAATCATGCGGCCAAGCAATGCCGGCGGAAACACCTTAAGCAAGTCGGGACGAATCGCTTCGCCGAGCGCGGGGGGTTCCGGCGTCGTATCTGGATCGGCGCAAAGGCGCATCACGGTATCGGTACCGACGTTCGACGTCAGCAGAATGACGGTGTTCTTAAAGTCGATCTCGCGTCCTTCGCCGTCTTCGAGCGCCCCCTTGTCGAACACCTGAAAAAACAGTTCCATGACGTCGGGGTGAGCCTTCTCGACCTCGTCGAGCAGGACGACGCAATACGGCTTCCGCCGGACCGCCTCGGTGAGCACGCCCCCTTCGCCGTAGCCGACGTAACCCGGCGGCGATCCCTTCAAGCTCGACACCGTATGCGCTTCTTGGTACTCCGACATGTTGATCGTGACGAGGTTCTTCTCGCCGCCGTAGAGCGTATCGGCCAGCGCGAGAGCCGTCTCCGTTTTGCCGACGCCGCTCGGACCGACGAGCAAAAAGACGCCGATCGGCCGTCGCGGGTCGGTCAAATTCGCACGCGCGGTCCGAATCCTCTGACTGATCGCGTCGAGTGCGTGCGACTGCCCGATCACGCGCTCCTCGAGCCGCGACTTGAGGTTGAGCACGGTCTTGATTTCGTCGGCGAGCATCTTTCCGACCGGGATACCGGTCCAGCCCGCGATCACTTCGGCGATCGTCTGCGCGTCGACGCACACTTGCATCAAGGGACGCTCGCCCTGCAGCGTCCGCAACTGCTCGGTCAGCGATTCGAGTTCGGTCTGCAAAGCCGCGAGGGCCGCCTCGTCTCCCGCCGACGCCGCGACCTTCCCCTTCCTCGCCGCGTGCAGATCTTCGATTTTGGATCGCGCCTCGCGCATTTTGCCGACCAGTCCGCCCTCGTCACTCCAACGTTTTTCGAGCTCCGCCAGCCGCGACTTCGCCGCTTCCAGCCGCGACGTCTTCGAAACGATCCGTTCGTCGTGCTCGACGCCCGTCGCCGACTCGCGGTCGAGGATCTCGAGTTCGACTCCGAGGTGAGCGATCTCGCGACGCGCGTCCTCGATCGCGGGCGGGGTCGCGCTCTGACCAATCGCGACGCGGGCGCACGCCGTGTCGAGCAAGCTGACCGACTTATCCGGCAACTGACGCGCCGGGATGTACCGCGCCGAAAGCTTGACCGACGCTTCCACCGCCTCGTCCAAAATCCGCACGCCATGGTGCTTCTCGAGCATTCCGACGATGCCCCGCATCATGATGATCGCCTGCTCCTCGCTCGGTTCCTCGACCTTGATCACCTGGAACCGGCGTGCCAGGGCGGCGTCCTTCTCAAAAAACTTCTTGTATTCCGCCCAGGTCGTCGCCGCGATCGTGCGCAGCTCGCCGCGGGCGAGCGCGGGCTTGAGCAGATTCGCCGCGTCGCCTTGACCCGCCGAGCCCCCCGCGCCGATCAGCGTGTGCGCCTCGTCGATAAAGAGGATCACAGGCACCGGCGACGCCTTCACCTCGGCGATCACTTGCTTGAGGCGGTTCTCGAACTCGCCCTTCACCCCCGCGCCGGCCTGCAAAAGACCAAGGTCAAGCGTACGCAAGACGACCTTCTTGAGCGCCTCGGGCACGTCGCCCGACGCGAGCCGGATCGCGAACCCTTCGACCACCGCCGTTTTGCCCACTCCCGCCTCGCCGGTCAGAATCGGGTTGTTCTGACGACGCCGGATGAGAATGTCCACCATCTGCCTGATTTCAGGGTCGCGCCCCAACACCGGGTCGATTTGGCCCGCCTTTGCCTTTTCGGTCAGGTTGATCGTGTATTGGTCGAGAGCCGGCGTTTGGCTCATCGGCCCTTCCGACGACGACGGCTCCGCGCCGGGCTCGGCGGCCGGACCGCCGCTCGACGCCTGCTCATCCTCGGCCGAACCCGCAACCACCTTCATCAAGTTCAAATACAACGGCTCGAGCTGGATTTTCGACAGTTCCTTCGAATTCTGGAGCATGATCCGACCGAGCTTCGAATCGGCTAGGATCGCGGTCAGCAGCACGCCCGAACGAATCGAACGCGCCTTGAACTGAACGGTCGCGAGCACCCACGCCTCGCGAATCGCCTCGGTGATCGAATCGGACAACGCCGGAGTCCGCGCGTGGCCCGTCTTAAAACCGTCGATCACGCGCGTCAGATCGCGCTGAACCCGCGCGGGGTCGACCTCGAATTGTTTGAAAAGCTTGGCGAGGTCGTTGTTTTGCCCCTCGACGAGCTTCAGCAGCCAGTGCTCGACCTCGACCGCGGGATTCGTCCGAGACAAGCACAGGCCCGCAGCGGCCTGGAGGGCGTCGAGGCAGGTTTTGTCGAGAGTCTTAATGAGAGCGCCAGTGTCAAAACCCATGATGCAACCCCCCCCCGCGCGAGCCAATGCCAAGGTGCGACATACACATGATCGATGGCGGCGAGTTCTGATCCTAATCGCGCACCCGTCGGGAAGCAATCGGCGGTTGCCGCGATTTTGGATTGGTTTTTCCGTCGCTAACGCGGCCTCAACGCGGGCGGGACGTCGAGCGCCGCCGACTTCGGCGTCTGAAAGATCACGGTGCCAAGGCGATCGAGCAGCACCAGCCGCGATGTGCCGTCGGGATGAGTTCCTAAGCCGACCTGAACGCGCTGTTCGTCGTCCAGGATCGTCAGTCCCGCGCGATCCTTGATCGCCCCGATCGCCACCCGCGGCGCGCCCCCCGGCTCGTACAGATTCAGGCCCGCGTTGCCGTCGGGATTCACTCCGATGCTCACCCCTTTTTTGCCCGATTTCGCGATCAGGTCGAACGAAACGTTGCCGTCGGGAGCCGCGACCAGTCCCGCCCGGCGCTGATGGGCTCGGTCAAACACCGTGAAGATCGGAGCGCCCTCGGGATGCACCACAAACGCAAAACCGGCTTTGTCGTCGCGGTCGAACATCCTGAAAAAGACGCCGCCGTCGGGCCGGATCTCAAACGACCCGCGCGGTCGTTCCTCACCCGCCTTGCGCAACAAAAAGGCCTCCGCCTCAACCACCCGCGGCGCTTGGTTTTGCCAGCCCGCAGCGCTCGCCAAGACCAGCACGACCAATCCCGCCGCCGCCGAACCCCGCCGCCAACGGCACCGCGAGCGCTCGAGACGCTCGCAACGCAACTCCAACGCCGCGAGCCGCGCGGCCAAACGCTCTTCGCATCGTTCAGGTGCGTTCATCGTCAATCCGCCTTTCAGGATCACGCCGGACTGGGACACGGACGAGTTCAACGCTCGCGATTGCCCCGCGACCGCGCCGGATGTTAACTTCGGTCCGCACTCGATCGTACGATAAATCACCCCCCGCGCGCCGTGGAGCACGCCGACGCAAATGAAGTTCACGAAGATGCACGGTATCGGCAACGACTACATTTATGTTAGCACCTTCGATCAACCGGGACCGCCGGACCCGGCGGCGTTCGCCGTCAAGGCGAGCGATCGCCACTTCGGAATCGGCTCCGACGGCCTGATTCTGATCACCCCCTCCGACCGCGCCGACGCCCGCATGCGCATGTTCAACGCCGACGGGTCGGAATCCGAAATGTGCGGCAACGGCGTCCGCTGCGTCGCGAAGTTCATCCACGACCACGGCATCGCCCCGCGCCCGCGCGTCACCGTGGAGACCGGCCGCGGCGTCCTTACACTTGATCTTGAGATCGAAGCCGACAAGGCGACCCGGGTGTGCGTCGACATGGGCGCGCCGATCCTCGAATCGCATCGAATCCCGACGACGCTCACCGGCGACCCGCCCGTCGACGCGCCGCTGTACCTCGACGGCCGCGACTTCGCCGTTACCGCCGTCTCGATGGGCAACCCGCACGCGGTTGTCTATATTAACGACTTGAAGGCGTTCCCTTTGGAGCACTTCGGCCCGTTGTTCGAACACCACAACGCTTTTCCGCGCCGCGTCAACGCTCATTTTGTCGAGGTGATCTCGCCCGGCGAAGTGATCATGCGCACCTGGGAGCGCGGCTCGGGGGTGACGCTCGCGTGCGGCACGGGCGCGTGCGCTGTTTGCGTCGCGGGTGTGCTGACGGGCCGGACGGGCCCGCGGATCGTCGCGCACCTGCCCGGAGGCGACCTCGAACTCGCCTGGGCCGGCCGCGGCGAACCCGTATTCATGACGGGTCCCGCGACCGAAGTCTTCGAGGGCGTCTGGTCGGAAGTATGATTCCGACCGACCTTTACGAAATCGCGCCGCGGACGTAATCTCGCGGTCGCGGTCGAATCCGGCCGCGAGGGAGGTCGATCGGCCATGAAGATTCGACATCCGGCGTTGATTCGCGCGGCGGGCATGCTGGGGGCGTTCGGGGTCCGGCGTCTGGTCGGCACGACGCGGTTTCATTTTCGATACGCCGACCCCAGCGTCGACCCGGAGCTCGCGCGGCAGACCGGGCGTCGGTATATTTACGCCTTTTTTCACGAGATGATGCTCTTTCCGGCGTACTATTGGGCGTGGCCGGAAATGCAGATCTTAATCTCGGATCACCGCGACGGCGAGTTGATCACGCAGGTGGTCGAGCGACTTGGTTTCGGGGTGGTGCGAGGCTCGACGACGCGGGGCGGGGCGCGGGCGCTGCGCGAGATGCGTCGGCGGGTTGATCGCGGTCATTTGTGCGTGACGCCCGACGGGCCGCGCGGTCCGCGGCGGCATGTCCATCAAGGATTGGCGTATCTCGCGAGCGTGACCGGCTTGCCGATCGTGGGCGCGGGGATGGCTTTCCAGAACCCGAGACGAGCGCACAGTTGGGATCGATTCGCGGTGCCGCGGCTCTGGCGACCCGCCGCGTGCGTGGTGCCGCGCCCCGTGTTCGTGCCGCCCGATGCCGATCGCGCGACGATCGAGGCTTGTCGCGACGAGGTCGAACGCCGCATGAACGACGCGACCGAGGAGGCCGAGGCGTGGGTCGCGCGACTCTAAGTTCGCTTGCGGCGTGGTCAGCCGCGCGCGACCTGTCGACCGAATCGATTCGTCCAACCGATTGGCCTTGGCGCATGCGACGATCCGGGCTAAGTTCCTTTCGCACGTCATTTTCGCCGCTTAGTCGCGGCGCGGTTCGCGTGGATGCGGTCAGCGTCCCCGACCTGAAGCTTGCAACATGACCAACCGCACGCGAACGCAGACGCGACTGGGGCGCTGGACGCGCGCCGGGATGATCCTGGCGGCGGTCGGGATGACGGCCGTGTTGATGATCGCCGGGCGGCTGAGGCCGGACGCGCGCGGTTACGGCACGCATCAATCGCTCGGCCTGCCGCCGTGCTCGTTTCGAGCCTTGACCGGCTCGTCGTGCCCGACGTGCGGCATGACAACCGCCTTCGCTTGGTTCGTCCGCGGCCGCTTCGGAGCGGCATTCGCCAGCAACCCGGGCGGCTTGTTCGCGGCGTCGAGTTGCGTCGGACTGATCCCTTGGCTGCTCGCGGGTGCGACGCGGGGCAGGCCGATCGGCACGAAAACGCTCGAAAACCCCGTCTTGACCTTAATCGCGGTCGGCATGGTTGTAACACTGTCGGCCTGGACCTTGAGAATGTTCATCGAATAGCCAGGGAGGGCGTGACGATGACGCGTCGACACCGAGCACGAACGCTCGCGAGCTTTTTTTTGGCGGGCTGCGCTCTGGTCGCGACGACCGGCTGCGATCCGCGCATGATCCTCTACTTCCTGCAACCGTGGGAGCCGACCGTGCCCGCGCCGGGACCGTCGCTGAAGGGCAAGCGGGTCGTCATCATCACGCACGTCGGCGGCGGCGCGGGGGGCGACTACATCGCGCTCGACCGCGACCTGATGCGCGACGTCTCGAAGATCCTCAAGAAAGAGATCCAGAAGATCGACATCGTCGACTCGGAGCGCGTCCGTACCTGGGCCGAGGCGCATCCGAACTGGACCGACACCGCTGAGGTCGCGAAGGCGTTCGAGGCCGATATGGTCGTCTTCCTCGAAGTCGAGGAGTTCGCCGTCCAAAACGCAAACAGCCCCGACCTGCTGCAAGGCAACGCGAAAATCCACGTCATGGTCCACGAAATGAAGTATCCCACCAACAGCAGGGGCAAGGTGATGCGCGACCAGCCCAAGGAAGACGATGAAATCTTCAATGACTATTGCAACATCGTGTTCCCGAAAAAGAGTCCCATCCCGCTTGAACAAGGTATTAACGCCGGTGCCTTCCGCACGAAGTTTCTGCACATCGCCGCGAACGACGTTGCCTGGAAGTTCGTCCCGCACGCCCCCGAGGACGAAATTCAAGACAGCCGAGTGAACGGATATTGACCCCGGCAGATTGATACCATGCGAATGTGAATTGATCACAATAGCCACTCGCGGTCAACTCTTGTCGCGTGTGCCGTTCGGCCGGGCCGTCTCCTCCAACGGTCCGGCCGGCGGCGCGTTTCGAGGAAGATCGGGGTCGACTTGCCGCGATTTTAGGTCAGGCGGGTCTCCTCAACCCGGCTCGCGCGGTTTTTCGGCGAAAATGTAAGCACGCCGTGTCTGGTACTCGACCTCCGGCCGCGGCTCTCGTTCGACGGTCTCGACGATCTCGAATCCCGCCTCGATCAGCCACGACTTCATCTCATCGGGGCGGAAGAAGACGAAGTCGACAGAGACGCGCCGTCCCCACCACTCGTCCAGGTGCACGACCTCATCGCCGATGTGGAAGGCAAGCAGCAGCAATCCACCGGGCTGAAGGACGCGTTTCAGCTCGTGCAAGACCTCGACGACCTCTCGGCGCGGGATGTGAATGATCGAATAGAACGCGGCGATGCCGCCGAACGTACCATCCTCGATCGGCAGAGAGCGCATGTCGCCCTGCACGAACTCAATGCCCGAGTTCAGCGCTCGGGCCCTTTCCACCATCGCGGGCGACAGGTCGACGCCCCGTGCCTGCACGCCTCGACTGTGGAGATAACGCGCGATCTGCCCCGGCCCGCAACCTAGGTCGCACGCGGCTCCCATGCCCCGCACCCGCTCGGCAAAGCGATCCAACAGCTCGCGGTCGAGCGGTTTGTGGTCGAGTTCGTCGAATAGACGAGCGGCGTACTCATCGGCGACCAGGTCGTAGCCGGCTTGCACGCCGCTCATCGTTCCGTCCGTCGTCGATGCGGATTCGTCACGCCGGACCGCCGCGTCGGCGGCGGGCTCAACCTTGATACAGCGTTTCGATCACCTGGCCGCGGTTCAGCCGTAAGGGGCGTCCCAAGCGGTCGCGGATCTCGGTCGAAGGGTCGATGCCGAGGCTCGCGTAAATCGTCGCGCCGAGGTCGGACGGATAATAGCCCTGCGTCGCGGGGTACGCCCCCATTTTGTCGGTCCGTCCGATGACTTGTCCCCCGCGCACGCCGCCACCGGCGAAGAGTGCGCTGAACGCGCCTGACCAGTGGTCGCGACCGGTGGTGTTCGTGATGTTGCCGCCGTTGTCGCGGCCAAGCTTTGGCGTGCGGCCGAACTCGCCGACCATCACCACGAGCGTTTCCTCGAGCAGCCCGCGCGCGTGTAAATCCTCAAGCAACGCCGAGACGCCGCGGTCGAGCGGAGGCAGCAGGTGATTCTTCAGCGTCGGGCAATTCGCGTTGTGCGTATCCCACTGGTTCATGTGGCCCATATTGGCCTGCACGATCGGCACGCCGGCCTCGACCAGCCGCCTCGCGAGCAACAGCGACTGACCAAACATGTGCCTACCATAACGGTCGCGCAGCTTCGGGTCTTCGCGCTCGATCTCGAACGCCTTACGCACCGCGCCGGCTGTGAGCAGCGAGAACGCGCGGTCGCGGAGACCGTCGAACGCGGGGTCGCCGACGCTCATCGCCCCGGATTGCAGCGCCGCGCGACTTGCGTCGAACTCGCCCAGCAGCGACTTGCGGTCGTGGAGCCGATCGACGGCTAAACCGGGCGGCAAGCTCAGTTCGTCGACGCGAAAGTTGGCATTGTTGGGGTCGCGCGTGATCTGCCACGGGTCGTGCTTCGGCCCGAGCACGCCGCCGTGCTGCCCTGAGAAGCCGTAGCCGTTGTTGAGATAGGTCGGCAACATGACCCCGCTGGGTACACCGTCGCCGCGCGGCCGGATGTGATCGAGCCCCGACGCGTAGCACGGCCAGTCGTTCCGCGAGGCCATGTGCGTCGAGCCCGGCGGCAACGCGTCGATCCCCGTCAGCAGGAAGTGGGTGCCGATCTCGTGCGAGGGTACCGGGTGCGTCATCGAACGGATGACCGCGAACTTGTCCGACAGCGCGGCCAACCGCGGCAAATGCTCGCTGATCAGCAGGCCCGGAGTCCGCGAGGCGATCGGTTTGAAGTCGCCGCGGATTTCGGCCGGCGCGTCGGGCTTGAGGTCGAACGTATCGACGTGGCTGGGCGCGCCGGTCTGAAAGATCAGGATGACCGACTTCGCGCGCGACCCCGGCGCCCTCGCGGCGGCGGGCCCGCGCTGCGCTCTCGCCGCTGCTCCCGCGGCCATGGCGCGACGGTCGAGCAAGAAGTCGGTCCCGAGTCCGACGAGCGCCGAGAAACCGACTTGCAAGATCTCGCGTCGGTGCAGGCCGATCGCGTGCCGATGCGGGCGTTGTTGCGTGGGAGCGGTCATTGGGCGGGACTCCAGGCAGGCCGAGGCGGGAGAGTGAAACGGCACTCAGCGATCGTCCGCGTGCGGCGGGTCCGACTTCAAAGCGGCTTTCGCGGGAGATGTCGCGGCCGGTTTCGTCGCGGTGGCACGTCGAGCCGAACGTTCCCCGCGCGCCGGCGTCTTCATCCAAACGTCGGTCAGAATCGCTTCAATCTTCGGGTCGTGCAAATGCAACTCGGCGCGTACGAACGGATAAAAGTCGTTCGTACGAAAATAAGCCTCGGTCGCCTCGGCGAAGTACTCTTTATGATCGGTAAGGGCGTAATGCCGTTCGGTCTTGCCGCCCGCCCGAAGCACATGCTCATAGGAGCCGGACTTCTTGGCGACCGCGTAGGCTTCGCGGATCGAGGGGTCGTCGAAACCGAGCACCTGGTCGTGGTACGCGTGCGCGAGCTCGTGGAGAATCATCGCGGGCTGTTGCACCGACCAGGCGATGAAATTCCGTGCATTGCCGATCTCAAGACACTTCGCCTTGTCGGGATTATAGCCGTGTTCCGCCAACCAATTGCGATTCGGGTGATACTCAGCGCAGGGTGCGCTGCCGTCGTCCAGACCGAGCCAGATCGGCACCTTGCGGAGTTCGCCGACCGGCCCCGCGGGCACGACCGAGAGGATGTCCTCGAGCTTGATCTCAAGCAGCCGCAGTGCCCGCTTTGAAAGGTCCGGCTCCTGCTTTAGCAGACGGTTGTTCACATAAACCTTCCATCCGGCGACCTGCTTCACCGTATGATCCGCAGTCGGCGTAAACGGCCGCTTCGCGTCGCGCTCGGCGGCGTCGAGGCGTGAAGGAACGACCACCGCGACGGCACCCGCCGCAAACAACGCCGCCGCGATCAAACCATGAAAGGAAGCGGACTTACGTATCACGCGACTTGCGACCTCCGTTAACGCGCGGACAATGTTCAACACTCATTGTACATCGGGTTCGAGTCCAATTCAACCTCGATCGCGAGCCGTCGTGCAACTAGAAACTGAGGCTGACCTGGATCAACGTTTCGAGCGCGACGAGTTGTAATCCCTGCGCCGCGACGGTGTAAGCGAGCGATCGCGGTCCGGCATCGAGGCGTTCCAGGCCGGCACCCGCGGCGGCGACGAGCGCGGGGTAGAAGAGGATCCAGAGCCGTGCGACTTCGCTGAGGTTCCGGCCGCCGACCGTCAGAAAGACGAGCATCGCGAGCGTGACCCAAGCGACCCGCGGACCGTCGCGCAGGCCGACGAGCATCCAGAGAAACGCCGGCAAGCCGCACGCGACCGCGAGCTCGAGCGGATTCTCGACGACCCAGGCCCAGTACGACTTCGGCTGTTCGCGATAAAACCGCGCGTGGTTTGCCTGATTCGCCCACCAGATCGCGAACGGATTCGCAGAAGTGAGCGCCCACCAACCGAGTGTGAACGCGAAGAATCCTCCGCCGACCGCGACGATTAGAATCAGGCGCCGACGCGGCGCGAGGGTACGTTCCAACGCGAACATCGCGGCGACGATCACGCCGACAGGCAAAAACGCAAGCGTGAACTGCATCCCCCCCGCGAGCATGAGCCCCGTCGCGAACGCAAGCCCAAGCGAATCGCGCCGCGACGACCAAGCAACGCATGCAAGTGCAGTGGTCGAGAGCAGCGGAAATGCAATATCCGAAACGGGCTGAAAGAGGATCGTCGCGGGGACGAGCGGCCAAATTGCGGCGGCGTACCATGCAGACGCGGGTCCGTGCGTCGCGCGCACCAAGGCGTACAGGGGCAAGATCGTCGCGACGCAGCAGACCAATGCGGCGGCGGCGGTTGCAAGCAGAACGGCGGACTCGGCAAGAGGCAGGGGATTGTCCTGTCGGATCACCTTCACACCCTCAAACACGGGTCCCGGTGCAAGTTGAACGACGAACTGCGCCGCGGCGGGACTGTACCGAAAGCAGCCCAACAGCGCGCGCTCGAACAAGAACAGTCCTGGCGGGTGTGTCCCGATATGCATCGCGTCTTGTCGCTTGATCCACTCGGGATATGCCGCGAGGAATGCCCAGGGGTCGTCGATCGTCGCGCCGAGCGTGTAATAGCCGTTTGAGCTCGGATAAAAAACGACGAGTGCCGTCTTAGCGGGTCCGTAGGCGTACGGCGCACCGATCGGCGTCACGGCCTGCGCAGCCGTCCCCGCGACGAACAACACACACAACGCCGCCGCCGCGCGTCGCTTCGACGTGAAGGGCCGCAACCAACGCGTCAGGCCGAACACCAACGCGGCGTATCCGAACACGACCAACACCGCGAGCACGACGTCCAGAACCGCCGACGGCGAGCCGACGGTCGGCCACTCCCACTCGCCTTTGACGCCCAAGGGCAACCGTCGCGACCAAATCCCCCACGTCAGCGCCGCCACTAAGCCGGTCTGGCAATAGGCGATCCCGATCAACGTCGCGTTGCGTTTCATGGATCACGATCATAACCGCTGCGCGCCTCGGGTCGAAGTCGCGAGCACATGCCGGACCGCCGCGTTCGACGGCCGTAGACGCATCGCAAGATCGGCGAGTGGTTGCGTTGCAGCCTTCCTCATGTTGAGATCGTGCGCTTGCCGCGCGGAGCCGAGCAGTTCGCCGCGCGATAGCGCCCGCCCGAGGAGCCGTCCGTCGATGCACTTCGATCAGCCGCCCGCCGCCGCTCCGACGCACGATTTCGACGCGCGACCCTGGTATCGAACTCTCAATCGCTACCAGTGGTTCGTTCTGGTCGTCGCGTCGCTCGGCTGGCTCTTCGACACGATGGACCAACAGCTCTTCAACCTCGCTCGCAAGCCCGCGATCACCGAGCTGCTCTCGAAGGCCGACGGCGTCGCCGCCGCCCCAGGACGCATCGACGAGTTCGGCGGCTACGCAACCTCGATCTTC
>JAJYDB010000361.1 GCA_021777845.1 Planctomycetota bacterium | reverse complement strand
GGTGGAGTTGGTTTGCGAGCCCGAAGTCCCGGTGCCGACCGAGATCCAGAGCGACTCGTCGGGGCCGGGCAGAATGCCGTGCGGCGTGCCGAAGCCGTAGTTGTTGAAAGCGCCGACGCCGCTCGGGCTGACGCCGGCAAGCGCGATTTGCCCGCCGGCGGTCTGGCCGGCGAGGGCCATTTCTCCCGCGTTCGAGTCGGCCGCGAGTTGTATCGAGCTGACCAACGGGGCGGTGCCGACGATTTGGAAAACGGGGCCCGCCGGCCCCGGCGTTCCGCGGACCATGGCGATGTCGTTCGGGGTCGGCGCGACGTTGAGAACGAGCTCGGCGAACCAGACCGAGCCGTCGAAGGAAGCGGCCGAAGCCTGGACCTCCGCCGAGTTCGCACCGGAGGGGATCGGCAGGGTGTAGGTATGCGTCGCGCCCTTCATATCGACGGTCGTGACGCTGTTGCCGCCGCTCGATGCGACCCAGAGCAGGCCGGCGTCGCAGACCAGCGTCGTCGGTTCGGAAAAGAGACCGAAGCCCGGCAGGTTGTACGAGCTGAACCGGCCGGTGATCGGCGAATAACGGTCGATGAAGTCGTGAAACGAGGAGTCCAACGCGACGTACCAGATCGCGCCGTCGGAGCCGACCGCGATCGGCCCCAAGGGGATATTCAGGTTCGGGTTCGAGACCGAGCCGACGTTGTTGAAGTTGAACTTCGAGGTGCTGAAAAAGCCGATGCCGCCGCTGTTGCCGGCGGTGTTTCGATAGGCGTACCAGATGTTGGAGTCGGCGCCGAGGACGACGCTCAGGTTCACCTGGCCGGAGGGGGGGGCGAACGAGCCGACCATCGTGGTGGGCGTCACGCGGGGCTCGAGCTCGACGAGTTCGAGACGTCGCGTGCGTCCGGGCCGTCCGCGGCGCGCGCGCGAGCGCGCCGCGATTGCCGAAGAGGAGGTCGTCATGGGGGGTGTCCTCGTTGTTTTGTGGATGCTGCGGCGGAGCCCTCTTGGTGCCTTCCTTCAGGAACGATCGATGCCCGGTGGCGATCAGGACTGGACTTTGAGAATGTACTCGGTGCTGTTTTCGAAGCCTTGACGGATTTCGGCGATGGTGTCGCCGGTATTGACCCAGCTCGCGATTTCGGCCGCGGTGCCGGTGCGGTGGAGCAGCGTGGTGTAGTAGCCCGCGACGACGTCGCCGCGGTACTCGTTGGTGTTGAGGAGGATCGAGGCGACGGCCTGCCTGCCGATCGAGTCGACGAGCGGGACGATATCGTTGATCTGGGTCTGCGAAGGGGCGTGGCCGAGGAGTTGGAGGAAGAGCGCGGTGACGAACGTGGTCGGGTTCGGGCTGCCGCCGAGTCCGCTGATGGCGGGGGTGCGGAGCGCGTACTCGATCGAGCCCAAGATGGCGGCTTGGACTTGTTCGTCGGTCTCGCCGGCCTGCATGACGGTGACCCAGTTGGCGACGTCGAGGGGGGTGGCTTCGCGACCGAGGTAGGTCATGTACCAACCTTTGACGCGGAAGGCGTCGGCCTCGGCGGCGCCGTCGATGAAGGAGACGATTTGTGCGGTGGTGAGGGTGCCGATATTGCCGACCCAGGTTTGCGAGTCGGCGTAGCTCGCGACGCGGCCGAGCTCGACGTTATAGAGCGACTGGACCCAGGCGGTGGGGGTATTGGCGACGCCGGTCGTTTCGAGGAAGAGCGACTGCGTGCTGCTGGTGCCGGTGTTGTTGACGGACATCCAGAGGGTGCCGTTGGGGCCGACGACGGGGGCTTGGATGACGGTCGGGCCGGGGTTCGGGAACGACGGCAGGTAGCTGGCGATTTGCGTCATCGAGGGGTAGGCGTACTGCGCGAGCGTGGTCGAGGCGCCGTTGACGACGGCTCCCCAGAGATTGCCGTCGGCGCCGAGGCCGAGCGAGTCCACCTGCTGCGTCGCGGTCGCGACGGTGGTTCTGGCGCCGGCGGAGGTGTAGAGGTCGAAGGCGTCGGTGTTGCCGACGCCGGTCCAGACGACGATGCCGCCGTTCAAGCCGGCCGAGATCGTCGTCGAGGTCGACGTCGAATAGTCGTGCTCGTTCGTGAAGGAGGCGGTGCCGCCGGCGAGCGTCGCGCGATAGAGGGTGTTGGCGACCAGTCCGTTGCCCGAGTTGTCCACCTGCGCGAGGAACCAGACGGCGCCGTCGGAGGCGACGACCTGGCCCGCGTACCCGGCGATGTGGTCGCCCGCGGGGACCGGCGGATTCACGTTCTGCACGACGCCCGCGGTGGTGACGATCGCGAGTCCGCCGTCGACGGCGTCGAAGACCCAGAGCGAGCCGGCGGCGCTCAAAACCGCGTACGGCGAGGGGTTCTGCGCCAGCGCGTTCGTGGTCAGAGCGCCGGTGCCGGGTTGATAGCGATCAAGCTGCCCGACGCCGCCGCTCGTGATTTCGGTGAACCAAATCGCGCCGTCGGGGCCGGTCGTGATCGAGCCCGGCGCGGGCAGCACGCCGGCCACCGGGATTTGCTGGTACGTCCCGGTCGAGGGCTGAAACGACAACAACCCGACCGCGCTCGGAGTTTGGTAGAGCGCGTAGATTTTGCCGTCGGGGCCGTAGGCGGGCGCGCTGTTGATCGACACCCCGCTCGGCGGCAGGAAATTCGTGAGCCCGATGCTCATCACGACGCGTTCTTCGAGCGTCGCCACCTCGGGACGCAGCCCGCGCCGCCCGCGACGCGCCGACGCGACACCCGATCGACCCGACTTGCCCGCGAATTTGCCCCGCGTGAACATCGACACACTCCATGCTGTGGATCAAGAGATGCATACCGGCGGCGGACGACCCGATGACTCCAAATAAGATAATTTACGAACAATTCGCGTACAAGGGCCGACCGCGCCCCGAGGTTGATTTCGATAGGGAATCGTCCCGGCGGCGGGGTCCGGCGACGGGGCCTCGGCGTCGGCTCAGGGCTCGACTTGCTCGACGCGTCCGACCACGCGACCCGCGCCGAGCCTCGACACGAGGCGTTCACCCACTTCGACGTCGGTCGCGGCGTGGACGACCGCGCCGTCGCGCTCGCGGAAGGTGATCGAGTAGCCGCGCGCGAGGACCCCGAGCGGGCTGAGCGCGTCGAGCGCGGCGGCGAGCCGCGCGGTCGCGGCGCGTTTCGAGGCGACGAGGTGCGTCAGGGCGCGGGGGAGACGTTCGCCGGCGCGGTCGAGGCGGGCGCGGGCGGTTTTGAGTCGATCGGCGACGGCGCGGGGGAGACGTTCGCCGGCGCGGTCGAGGCGGGCGCGGGCGCGTGCGACGGAGTTGACGAGGGCGCGCGGGAGGCGTGCGCGGGCGTGATTGAGACGGGTCCGGGCGGCTTCGACGCGGCGGTCGACGGCGTGCGCGAGGCGTTCGGAGAGGTCGTCGAGCCGTTGTTCGACTTGGCGGACGTCGGGGACGACGCGTTCGGCGGCCTCGGAGGGGGTGAGCGCGCGGAAGTCGGCGCAGAGGTCGGCGATGGTGACGTCGACCTCGTGACCGACGCCGGTCACGACGGGGAGTCGCGAGGCGACGATCGCGCGGGCGGTTCGTTCCTCGTTGAAGG
>JAJYDB010000360.1 GCA_021777845.1 Planctomycetota bacterium | reverse complement strand
CGTCGCCGAGTTTCTTGCGCGGATTTGCCGCAACTTGATCATCGAATTCGTGCCCGGCGACGACCCTCAAGCGTTACGGCTCGTCGGCGCGCGACGCGACCCCCGCAACGGTTACACGCGCGACGAATTCATCGCCGCCTTTGCCGCTCATTTTGAGATTGCCGCCGGCGAGCCGATCGTCGAAACTCGCCGCGAATTGTTTCGGATGACCCGCGGGAACACGACATGAATCCGCCGCGCGTGATCGATCCGCCGTTGATCGCGCTCGCGGCCGACGTCGTTTGCTCGCGCCGCGGTTTTGTCTGAAAAACAGCCTGAAAGCAGGGCTGATCGCGTCGCTGTCGGTCGTGATGTTCTTCACGATCCTGCGCGCGTCCGGATTTGACTTCGTCCGGCCTTTCCACCGACGTCTTGACGTCAACGAGCCAGTCGGCGCGCCGCGTTGACGACGCGCCGACGTGCTCGAGGAAACGCATCCACGCGTTTATTGATCAAAGATGCGGGTTGGCGGGCCGGTTCGGAGGCTCCCACGCGTTCGCGCCGCGGGTTTTGACCTTGCGCTTGTAAACGCGGTCGCCGCAGGTCGCGAAAATCACGTTGAAATCCGGACCGCCGAAGCAGAGGTTGGCGATCCGGCCGTTCGGCGTCGGGATGATGCAATTGACGCGGCCGGGCTGGTCGCAAACCTGAATCCCGAGCCTCGTCGCGACGTAAAGGCGGCCGTCGCGGTCGGTGCGCATGCCGTCCGCGCCCGCGTCGTCGGCGGAGTCGGGCACGTGCAGGTCGTCGTAACGCTGTTTATATGCGAGCGAGCCGTCGGCCTGAATCTGGTACGAATAGACCCAGTGCGAGCGGCTCTCCGCGACATAGAGCAATGTCTGATCGGGCGAGAGCGTCACGCCGTTCGCGAATTTGAGGCCGGTGTCAACGACCTTTTTTTTGCCCTTCGGCGCGACGAACCACACCTGACTCGGCTCGACGCCGCGGCCGGGCTGCGTCACGTAAATGCCGCCGTCGTGCTTCACGACCAAGTCGTTGCCGCGAATCCCCTCGGCAATCACCGTCGTTGCGCCGGCGTCGTCGTACGCGACAACCTGCTCGGCACCCGTGGCGACCGCGTACAATTTGCCGTCGGGCCCAAACGCCTGCCCATTCGCACTTTTCGTGTCCGCCACAAACTCCGAGACCGCGCCGTCCAGGCCGATTTTGTGGGCTTTTTTGTTCGGGATATCGTTGAAGAAGACCTCGCCGCGCGCGTTCGCGGCCGGCCCCTCAGTGAACTTGAACCCCTCCGCGACGAGCTGCCAGCCCTCGCCGGGAATGAGGATATCGCGCAGTTGCGACGATCCGAGACCCGCCGAGACCGGCTTGGGCCAATCCTTCCAAAGCCAGCGCGTCGCATCGGCGTAAATTTGCCCGGCGTGCTGCCCGTTGTGACCGCCGGTGCCCCAAACGTGGTTGACCTCGTAACCCGCGAAGACAAGCGATCGCTCCATCTCTTGGTTCGCCATCCACCAGTCGCCGCCGTAAATGTTCAAGTCGTGATCGCCGTCTTGCAAGAAGACTCGGATCGGCTTCGGCTCGAACTTGCGGATCAACGTCGGGTACGCGTTGCCGCCGCGCAACCCGACATACGTGCCGACCGAGCTGAACACGCGTCGAAACGAGTCGGGACGCTCCCACGCGGCGGTGAACGCGCAGATCGCGCCGCTCGACGAACCGCCGATGCTGCGGTCGTCGCCCTTCTTCGAGAGCCGAATCGGCCGGCCGTCGGGCGCGGTCTTCGTCTCGACCTCGGGCAGCAGCTCCTCGAGCAAAAACCTCACGTACGCGTCGCCCAGACCGTCGTATTCATAGCTGCGGTTGAAGCGGTCGACCGCGTCTTTCACCGGCGCCTTGACGCGCCCGTGCATCACGAAAACCCCGATCACGACCGGCATCTCTTTCTTCGCGATCAGCTCGTCAAAGACCTGGGGCGCTTTGAATTGAATCCCGTCTTGATTCACGTGCAGGCACGCCGGCCGAGCCGGGTCGTACTGCTTGGGGACGTAAATCCAGTAGTCGCGGACGGTCCCGGGAAAAATCTTGCTGTGATCGAAGCTGAACTTCATGACGTCGCCGCGCGGCACGTCGGCCGCTTGCGCCGAGGCCGCGGCGAGCATCCCGGCAATGACAATCAAGCCTCGAAAGACGATCCTGCGTCGCATCGTGAGGGTTCCTCGTGGTGTCGATTTTAACGGAAGCAGCCGTCGCACGTTGAAGCCGATCTTAGCGGAGCCGAACGCGCGGCGACAGCGGGCCCTCCTCACGACTCAAGGTTGCGCGAGATACGAGTCGAAGACGCGCACGCCCGCGAATTTCGAGCCGTTTTCCTCGACGAATTGCTTGTGCCGCTCGGATTCGAGGTACTTCGCCTTCCCGTCCTTGCTCTCGAACACGACGTGGAGCGCGACGTCGAAATCCTTCACGCTCACCGACTCGTCGACGTCGTCCGCGCGCACGCCGACCGAAAAGTAGACCGTCCCCGCGTGCCCCTTCAGGTACTTCTCGCACGAAGCGACGAACCGCGCGCGCTCGCCCTCGGAATGATCCTTCAAGTTGAAAAACACCATGTGCGCCAGCGCCGGCGACTTCGCGCTCAACCGCGCCTGCGCCTCGAAACCCGCCGCGAGCGCAACGCCCGCGACCACAAACGCAAGGATTCGCTTCGTCATGATTCTCTCCAATATTTTCATGTCGTCACGACACGATTTTGCGCACACATTCACGACTCTTCGTCGCGTTCAAACGCCGCTCGCCTCGAGCGACTCCCAGCGATCATACGCTTCCGCGAGCTGGTTTTCGAGCGTCGCGAGCCGTGCATTGGCCTCGGCGATCACCCCCTTCTCTTGCCGAAAGAACGCGGGGTCGGCCATCGACGCGTGCAACTCTCGAACCGCGGCTTCGAGCGTCTCGATCGTCGCCGGCAGCGTTTCGAGCTCGCGACGCTCCTTGAAGCTGAGCTTGCGCGGGCGGTCGTCGGCGGCGGCGGCGGACTCGGCGCGCGGCGGAGCGGCGATCGCGGTGGACTTCGGCCCGGCGGCGACGGCGGCGGCCGCCATCTGTCGGACGGCGTCGTCGTGACCCCCCTCGAACTCGCGGACGTTCCCCTCGGAGTCGATCACGAGCGTGCTCGCGACCACGTTGTTCAAAAACGCGCGGTCGTGGCTGACAAGCAAAACGGTCCCTTGATACTCGACGATCAGCGACTCGAGCAGCTCGAGCGTTTCGATGTCGAGGTCGTTCGTCGGCTCGTCGAGCACCAGCACGTTCGACGGCCTCGTGAACAGCTTGGCAAGCAACAGCCGGCTGCGCTCGCCGCCCGAGAGAAACTTCACGAGCGTCCGCGCGCGATCGGGAGTAAACAGAAAGTCTTGCAAATATCCAATAATGTGTCGAGGTTGACCATTGATCGTGATCGTATCGTATTCGCTGACGTTCTTTTGAACCGACTTTTCCTCGTCGAGCCCTGCTTTGAGCTGGTCGAAATACGCGACTTCGAGGTTCGTGCCGAGCCGAATCGCGCCCGAGGTCGGC
>JAJYDB010000091.1 GCA_021777845.1 Planctomycetota bacterium | reverse complement strand
GCAGGGATCCGCGAGCCTGATCACGCCGACGAACGTCAACGCCATCCCGTCCGCGGGTGCCACATTCGGCATCTCGTTCTTGAGCGATCTCGAAGTCTTCCTCTTCCTGACCGCCGCTCAAGGCGATACGCGGGCGAACATCCTGCAAGCCCCGAAGGTCACCACCTTCAACGGCTCCGCCGCGACCATCTACAACTTCGACACGCTCACCTACGTGCAGTCGTTGATGCCCGTCGTCGGCTTCGGCGCCGCGGCGTTCTTCCCGCAGGTCGCGCAAATTCCGAACGGCGTGCAGCTTCAGGTCACGCCCGTCGTCTCCGCCGATCGTCGTTACGTCCGACTCTCGATCTCGCCGAACTTCACCAGCGTCGAGGGCTTCTCGACGATCCAGGTGCCGGTCGCGGTCGGCGGTACGGGCCTCGGCGGCAACTCCGCGGCGATCAACGGCACGATCCAGCTCCCGCAGTTCACCATCACCACCGTCTCGACCACGGTCACCGTCCCCGACGGCGGCACGGTGCTCCTCGGCGGCGTGAAACGGCTCAACGAGCAACGGCTCGAATACGGCGTGCCGGTGCTCTCGAAGACGCCGCTCATCAACCGTCTGTTCCGGAACATCGGCATCGGACGCGTCACGTCGAGCTTGATGATCATGGTCTCGCCGCGCATCATCATCCTCCAAGAGGAGGAAGAGAAGATCGGCGTCCCGACGATCGCCATCTGACCGGGTGATCGACCGGGGACCGCGTTGTCCCAACTTCCCAACATCCCAACGCAAAGCGGCCGTCGGGGGAAAGCCTTTCCCTCGGCGGCCGTTTCTCGTTGCGCCGCGGCCGCTCGATCACGGCGTCGTCGTCGGCGGCCCCTCGTAGTCCCAGTCGAAGACGGCGTCGAACGGCGGCCACCACGGCGGGATGCCGGTCAGCGGGTCGACGTGCCGGCCGATGTTCGGCGGGTCGACGTGCAGCGCGAGCCGGTATCGACCGGGCTTCGGCATCAGCAGACTCGCCCCGTAGTGCGGGCCGTCGCGAGCCTCCATCGGCAAGAGCTCGCCCATGTGCAAGGGCTCCGCGTCGCCCTCGCGCGTAACCTGATAATGAATCGTCAGCCAAGGAACGAACGAGCCGTTGCCGAACCCGTGCGGGTTGTTCTCGGTCGCCTTCACGTCGGCTTCGAGGTGGATCATCGACGGGTCGGCCGGCGGCATGCCCGCCATTTGGACCGCCGGCAGCCAGACCGACGCGACCTCAAGGTTGTTCTTCAGCACCGGGTCGCCGATCGGATATTCGCGGATCATGCTCGCGCCGACTGCGCCCGCGCCGTCGACCGCGCCCGCCGACGCATCGACGTCCGACGTGCCCGTCGCGACGCCCCGTTCCTTCGGCCCGCCCGCCCCGCGACCGCGCGCCGAGAGGTCGAGATTCGCGAGCACCACCGCCAGCACGCCGCCAAACACAAACAGCGCGACCAGCGGACCGGCCCAACGTCGCGACATCGAATCGAAGCCTCACTCTTAGATGTCGATCTGGAGGAGAGATCTCAAACGCCCGCGCCGACCGCCTTCTCCTTCGCGACCGGCCGCCGCGCGCCGCGCTCGAACAAATAGAGCGCCAACGCCAGCCCGGCGCCCGCCACGAACAGCGCCTGCACCGCGATCGCCTGCAACGTCGGGTGCAGACCCAGGATCGGCAGCCCGCCCCCCAGCCAAGCCAACGGCGTGATCTTCATCACCCCCGACGATTGCAGCTCGAAGACGCCGTTCCCCGCGAACACCACCGACATCGCGAACAAAAACAGACCCGTGAACTGGAAGAAGGTCCGCATCGGCAGCCGGACACTCGTGACGCGGATCACGACCGCGATCACTCCCAGCACCGCCGCACCCACCCCCAGCCCCGCCGCCAATCCCAAGAGGCCCGCCCGCGCGCCCCCTTGACCCGCGATCATCGCCTGATACAAAAGCGCCGTCTCGGCCCCTTCGCGATAGACCGCGAGGAACGCCGTCAGACCCAGCGCCGCAAACCCGCCCGTCGCCGACTCGCGACCCGCTCGCCGCTTAATAAAGTCGATCCAACGCTTCGACTCGGTCTGCGAGATCAACCAGTAACTCACGTAAAACAAGACCCCCGAGGCCGCCAACAGCACCAGTCCCTCGATCACCTCGCGAGTCCGCCCTTGGGTCGCGTTCACGAGCGAATTCAAACCCCAGGCCGTCAGCCCGCTCGCCGCCACCGCCGCCGCCACCCCCCACGCCAGCGCCCGCACCGCCCCCGGCCGACCCGCCTTCGACCCCAGCGCGGCCAGCATCGTGAGCAGCAGAATCACTTCCATCCCTTCCCGGACGATCGTGATCAAAGACGAGGCGAACGCCGCCCCAAACGTCCCCGCCGGACGTGCCGCACAGCGATCGAGCGACGCCTCGACGTCAGCCCGCAGTCCGTCCAGCCGATTCGCCAGCGTCTCGCCCCGAAGCCCTTCGCGGAGCCCGCCGCGAATCGCGTTGAACGTCGTTTCCAGCGGCACCACATCGCCCGGCCGCGCGATCATGATCGCCCGCTCGATCGGCTCGAACTGCTCGAAATAGACCGTCGCGAGCGCACTTGCCGCGTCGTCGCGGTCACCCCGATCCGCGATCGCGCGGACCTCCACGAACGCGACCGACAGTGCCGCCAGACGCGCCGCGCGATCAAAACCCTCGAGTCCGCCCGACGCTCCAGCGACCTCTCGCGGACCGCCGCGATCAAGCGCCGATCGCGATGTAATCCCTTTACGGTCAAGTTGTTTCGAGAGGTCGACCAGGCGGGCGAGCAACACGCCGACGCGGCGCTCGGCTTCGTCGGGCGTCACGCTCCCGTCGCTCACGCCGCGGGCGTCCGACGCGGCCTTGCGAAACATTGCCTCGACCTCCGCCGCCCGCGCGACGTCAAGGTGGTTCCGCACCGCCACCTCAAAGTCGGACCCCTCAAACTCGACGAAATAAGCGTCCTCCGCCAGCCGACGCGCCGCCCGCAGCCCGTTCGGCCGCCGCGCCGTCTTCAGACTCGCCGACAGCAGCATCCCCACCCGGTCGATCACCTCGCCCCAGGTGCGGTCGTTCGCCCGCGCCAGCACCGCAGCGCGACCGAGCGGCACCTCGCCTTGCAGCTCAATCACGCCTAAATCAACGTCCTTCGTCTCAACTTTCGCGACACCGTGGTAGGGACGCCCCATCTCGTGCCAAACTTCGACCTCGTACTCGCCTGCCGGTACGTTGTCGACCCGAAAGGCACCCGTCCGCGAGCAGACCGCGAACCAAGGCGTCGCGCTGACAACGACGTAACCGCGCATGTGCGCGTGAACGTCGCAACCGAGCACGACCACCCCGGCCCGTTCGGGCGTGAAGTCGCGCGTCAGCCCCGGCGCCATCGACTGATTGAACGTCTCGCGGGTCGACTGCACGTGCACATTGTGCATCTCGCTGTCTTGATTCGTGAACCGGATCGTCGTGCCAAGCCGGATCGCCTGCACGCGCGGCGTGAATTGCAGCCCGCGCTGATGCACCAGCGCGACTTCCGCCGACCCCTTCTCCGCGCGTGTCGTCGCCGACCCCGTCTTCGGTCGCAACGTGACCACCGCCGGACTGACCTCGGGCGAGCAGGCCGAAGGCATCGTCACCCGGCCGCGCACTTCCGCCGCAGTCGTCGGGCTCGCAAGCATTGAGATCGCCGCAATGCCGAAAATTAGGCTAAATCCGCGTCGCATCGTGGGTCTCGCAACGGGTAGGACGGCGGGCTGGGGCGGGATTCGGAGCGGAAACATCGCGTAGAGATCACCCCAAAAGGGCGAATTCATATTGAGATTCAGTCTCAACGCCTTTATTGTAGGCGGCGCGACCAGGCGGCGTCAACGTAAAAACCGACTCCCGCTCGCGATTTTGACGATCGAGGCAAACCGGCTCATGCACTCGACTTACAAAGGACCGATCGAGATCGTGACGCTGACCGCGGGGGCGTTTTCGATTCGCCTCGCGCGGCCTGCGCTGCCGGATTCGCTGCTCGACGAGCCCGAAGTGCTCGCACGCAACAAGCTCGACGACGCGATGCCCTACTGGGCGTTTGTCTGGCCCTCCGCGTTCCTGCTCGCGGAGGCTGTCGCCCGCCGCGGGCCCGCCGCTCCCGGCGATCCCGCTCTGCTCGAGATCGGCTGCGGCCTGGGGATTGCGGGCGTGTTTGCACTCCAGCACGGGTATCGAGTCGTCTTCAGCGACGAAGACCGCGAGGCGCTCGCGTTCGCCGCCCGGAGCGCGGCCGAGAACGGCCACGCCCCCGCGCGTTATCAGACGCTGCGGATCGATTGGCGCGAACCCGCACCGAGGCGCTTTGGCCTCGTGATCGGATCCGACATCCTCTACGAGAAAAAGCTTGCGCCGACGCTCGCGTGTTTCCTCGAATCAACACTCGCGGAGGACGGAGTTGCGTTGGTGGCCGACCCCGGCCGCGCGTCGGCCTCGAACTTCCCCGAAGAGCTGGCCCGCGTCGGCCTTGCCTGCGCGACGGAATCGCTCTCCGTCGAAACGAGCGAGTTTGACCTCGTCCGCGGCAGCATTTACTCCGTGAGCCGCCCCGAGGCTCGCCGGACGAAGGCGTAACCACTTTCCTCACAAGTGTTTAGCGATTGGAGCGGAGCGTGCCGACAACCTCGGCGACCGATGTCGCGCCGATTTCCTCGAGCTTCGCCGGCAATTCCGCGACCAGCCTTTCGCAAACCCCTGGGTCATAAAAGTTCGCCGTGCCTACCTGGATTGCCGAGGCTCCCGCGACGAGAAATTCGAGGACGTCGTCGATATTGGCGATGCCGCCGATGCCGATGACCGGCAGTGCCGGCAGGGCGCGGGCGACCTCCCAGACTGCGCGGAGTGCGAGCGGCTTGATCGCGGGTCCGCTCAGACCTCCGAAGTCGTTTGCGAGAATCGGTTTGCAGCGTCGCCAGTCGACCGCGATGCCGCGAAATGTGTTCACCAGGCTGACCGCGTCGGCACCGGCGTCCGCGGCGGCGCGGGCGATCACGACGAGGTCGGTCACGTTTGGGGTCAACTTCGCGATCAACGGCAGCGGACACGCCCGCCGGACCCGCGTCACAACCTCGGCGACCGATCGGACGTCGATCCCTAAGTCAAGTCCATGACTGACGTTCGGGCACGAGATATTAAGTTCGACGGCGTCTGCGCCGGGAGCCGCGCCGACGAGTTCGGCCATCGCGACGAACTCGTCGATGGTTTCGCCGGCGATATTCACGACGACGGCGGTTCCGACGGTGCGCAAGTAGGGCAGGTGGTGCTCGAGGAAGTGCTCAAGGCCGTCGTTGTCAAGTCCTATAGCATTGAGCAGGCCGGCGGGAGTCTCGACGGTCCGAGGGGTCGCGTTGCCGGCGCGCGGCCGCATCGTGACAGTCTTCGGGATCACGCCGCCGAGGCGATCAAGCTGGACGAACGCGGCCAACTCGCGTATGTAACCGCACGTCCCGGACGCAGCGAGCACGGGGTTGCGCAGTTCGAGCCGACCGAGCTTCACGCGCAGGTCAATCAAGCAAGCCTCCGGGTCGTCGACGGCCGCGGGTTCAAGGTCGCGGCGGTCTTCATCATGCCGGATCAGACGTCCTTCGTCCAACTGAAGTCGACCGCGGCTCAGCGTTCCGCGCCGCACGACCTTCCCGATCGAGCCAGACGCGATGACCTCCGACCGCGCCCCCGCGACGATCGCGCTCGAGCCGCTCGACATCCGGGCGGTGGTCGATCCTTCGGCGTCCGCGCGTCGAACGCGGCGCGGTCGTGATATGCGCGCGGGGTGATTTCGGACTCGCCGCGCCCGCCGGGGCGGATTACAAACCGACGATCCACCTGTGCAACGCGTGGATTTACGCGCCGTCGCGACGCCGGCGTCGACGGTATCGAACTCCCGAGGTTTCACGCCCGCGGACCACTACATGACCGAGTGCTCATCGACGAAAATGTTACGCGCCGGCCTTTTCAAATGACGGCGTACGGCGATGCGTTGGGGCGTTGAGCGAGAGCGATCCAGGCTGCGCCGCGAGGTGCGGGCCGGGCCGGCGTGCGACGCGTCTTCGCGGCTACAATAACGTTTGCACGGACGCGCCGATGGCCCGCCGCGGGCTTGCCGGGCGCCCCGTCCGCGCGACCTGCGGGCCGAAAATACGATGTCCAGCACCCTCGCCGCCGCTCCCACTGCCGACGCCGACCGGCTCCAACGCCTTCTCGAGCGCGAGACCCGCGCCGAGGTCCGCTTTGACGCCGGCGCGCGCGCCCTCTACGCTACCGACGCCAGCCTCTATCAAATCACGCCGATCGGGGTTGTCGTGCCGCGCACCGCCGCCGACGTCGCGGACATCGTTCGGATCGCCGCCGAGGAGCGCGTGCCGATCGTCGCGCGCGGCTCGGCCACGAGCCTCTCCGGCCAGACGATCGGCGCGGCGATCATCATCGACTTCTCGAAGTATCTCAATCGGATCGGCGTCGTCGACCGCGACCGGATGCGCGTCCGCGTTGAGCCGGGCGTCGTGCTCGACCAGTTGAACGCGCATCTGAAGCCTTTGGGATTGATGTTCGGGCCAGACGTCTCGACGAGCGACCGCGCGACGATCGGCGGCATGATCGGCAACAACTCGGCGGGCGCGCGGTCGCTGCGCTACGGCAAAACCGTCGATCACGTGCACGCGCTCGACGTCGTCTGCGCCGACGGCTCCGCCGCGAATTTCGCGCCGCTCGACGCGGTTCAACTCGACGAAGTCTGTCGTCGCGACGACTTGAGCGGGCGAGCGCACGCGATGGTCCGCGAGGTCGTCGCCCGTCACGAGAGTTCGATTCGCGCGAGATATCCGCATATTCTCCGGCGAGTCAGCGGATATAACTTGGACGAGTTCATCCCTGGGTTGCCGCCGCGCGCGACGGGGTGGGTCGACGAGCCGTGGCGGTTTAATTTGGCGCGGCTGGTGGTGGGGTCGGAGGGGACGCTCGCGGTGGTGCGCGGGGCGGAGTTGAAAGTGGTGCCGCGGCCGGCGGCGACGGGTCTGGCGACGATCTCCTTCGCGAGCATTGAGGCGGCGCTCGAGCGGGTGCTCGAAATCGTGGAGACGGGGCCGGTCGCGGTGGAAATGCTCGACCGCGCGATTTTGGATCTCGCGGCGTCGAACCCGATTTATGCAAAGATGTTGTCTTTTGCTTCGGGGCGACCGGCGGCGGTGCTGTCGGCGCAATATTACGCGGACACGAAGGACGAGATCGCGTCGCGGGTGGACGACTTGACGCGGCGTTTCGAGGGCAAGCCGGGGGTGCTCGGTGTGCATCGCAGCCTCGTCGACGCCGAGAAGGACGACTTTTGGAAGGTGCGGAAGGCGGGGTTGTCGCTCTTGATGGGGATGGTCGGCGACGCGAAGCCGGTCGCGTTCGTGGAGGATACGGCGGTCGCGCCCGAGCGTTTGCCCGAGTTTTATCGGCGGTTTCAAGCGATCGTCGCGGGCCGAGGTCTGAGCGCCGCGTGCTACGGCCACGCCGACGTCGGCTGCTTGCACATTCGGCCGATCTTGAACACGAAGATTCGCGAGGGGGTCGACGACTTGCGTGCAATCGCGCGCGACGTCTCGGACCTCGTCGTCGAATTCGGCGGCGCGATGAGCGGCGAGCACGGCGACGGACTCGCCCGCTCGCTCTGGAACCGCAAGCTCTTCGGCGACGAGTTGTACACCGCCTTCGAGACGATCAAAGCGGCGTTCGACCCGCACAATCTGCTCAATCCCGGCAAGGTCGTGCACGCGCCCGACCTCACCGAAAACCTGCGTCTGGGGCCGGATTATCACGCGCGCGAGCCCGCCTCGACGGCGCTCGACTTCAGCGCCCAGGGGGGCTTCGCGCGCGCCGTCGAGATGTGCTCGGGCGTCGGCGTTTGCCGCAAGACGTCGACCGGCACGATGTGTCCGAGTTATATGATCACGCGGGACGAAAAGGATTCGACGCGCGGCCGCGCGAACGCGCTGCGGCTCGTGCTTTCGGGGGAGCTGCCTGCGGAGTCGCTCGACCACCCCGCGCTCGCCGACGCGCTCGAATTATGCCTGCAATGCAAGGCGTGCAAGACCGAATGCCCGTCGAACGTCGATATGGCCAAACTTAAAGCCGAAGTGCTCTTTCAATCGTATAAAAGGAAGCTTGTGCCGATCGGTTCGTTGTTGATGGCGAACATCTTTCGGTTGAACCCGATCGGTTCGAAGTGCGCGCCGGTCGCGAACTGGACCTTGCGGCAAGGGTGGCTGAAGCGGCTGCTCGAGCTCGTCGCGGGGATCGATCGCCGGCGGACGTTGCCGACATTCGCGTCGGACGACCTGCGCGGCTGGTTCCGCGGGCACGTGCCCGACGCCCGCGCCGGCCGGCTGGGTTCGGTTGTGCTGCTCGACGATTGCTTCACGACGTACAACAACCCCGATGTGGGTCGCGCGGCGGTGCGGGTGCTCGAGGCGGCGGGATATCGCGTCGAGCTTGCCGGTCTGCGTTGTTGCGGACGCGCGGCGATCTCAAAGGGGCTGCTCGACGTCGGTCGCGAGCTGGCCGCGGAGAACGTCGCGAAGCTTGCCGAGCACGCGCGCGCGGGGGTCGCGATTGTCGGTTGCGAACCGAGCTGCGTGCTCACTCTGCGCGACGAATACCTTGATTTTCGACTCGGGCCTGACGCGCGCGCCGTCGCCGACGCCGCGCTGCTGGTCGACGACTTCGTCGCGGACGTCGCGCGCGTGCCCGAGCTGCCGACGCGCTCGCGGTCGGGCCGCGTGTTGTTGCACGGGCATTGCCAGCAGAAGGCGATGGTCGGCGCCCAGGGGTCGCTCGCCGCACTCAAGCGGATCCCGGACCTCGAGGTGGATTTGCTCGACTCGGGATGTTGCGGGATGGCCGGCTCGTTCGGTTACGAGGTTGGCCACTTTGACCTCAGCCGCGCGCTCGCCGAGCGCGTCTTGATCCCCGCCGCCGTCAACAACCCCGGCGCGACTTTCGCCGCGCCCGGGTTTTCGTGCCGGTCGCAACTGCACGGACTCGCGGAGATCGCGGCGCGTCACCCGATCGAGATCATCGCCGAGCAATTATGCGACTGATTGTGAATGGACGCGCGCGGACGGGCGCGGATCAGCGTCGATCCGGCCCGCCGCTCGTCACTTCCGTGTTGGTCGTTACTTGCTGATATGCCCGTGCGGCAGGATGTAGCCGAGTTCGAGCAGTTTCTCGATGATTTTATCGACGCACGCCTCGACGCCGAGCTTGCTGGTATCGAGCGTGACCTCGGGGTTGAGAGGGGCTTCGTAGGGGTCGTCGACGCCGGTGAACCCTTTGATCTCGCCGGCGCGGGCCTTCGCATAGAGGCCTTTGACGTCGCGCGACTCGCAGACTTCGATCGGCGTATCGCAGTAGATTTCGACGAAGTTGCCCTGCGACGACTTCCGCGCCTGGTCGCGAGGGGCGCGGTACGGGCTGATGACGGCGCAGAGCGTGGTTCCGCCGTGCTGCGCCACCAATCCGGCGACGTAGCCCACGCGGTGGATGTTCGCGTCGCGGTCTTCCTTGCTAAAGCCGAGACCCTTCGAGAGATGCGTGCGGATCTCGTCGCCGTCAAGGAACTAGACGTTGCGGCCGTACTCCGCGAGCCGCTCGACCAGGCCGTGCGCGACGGTGCTCTTCCCCGACCCCGAAAGGCCGGTGAACCAAATCGTCATCCCCTGTCGAAACTTCGGCGGATTCGTCTCGCCGAGAATCGCCGCGACCGCGGGACGGCTGAACCACTCGGGGAGCGGGATGCCCTTCGCGAGGTAGTCGTCGCGGACCTGCGTGCCGGAGATGTCGGCGGTGCGGACGCCGGGCGGGACCGAGTCGACCGGCGAATAGCGGTCCTCGTCGGGCAGATAGACCATCTGCTTGAAGTCGACCATCCCCATGCCGATTTCATCTTTATATTTGGCCATGTACTCTTGAGCTTCGTACGGCCCGTAGAACGGCTTGCCGGTGGAATCCTTGCCGGGTCCGGCGTGGTCGCGGCCTACGATGAAGTCGGTGCAGCCGTGGTTGCGGCGGATGATCGCGTGCAAGAGCGCCTCGCGCGGTCCGGCCATGCGCATCGCGAGCGGCAACAAGCTGAGCACGACCGAGCCGGGCTCGTAATAGTTGTCGACGAGGGCGCGATAGCACCGCACGCGCGTGAAGTGGTCGACGTCGCCGGGCTTCGTGACGCCCACGACGGGGTGGATCAAGAGGCCGCCGCCGATTTGCTCGGCCGCGCGCTTCGTCAACTCTTCGTGCGCGCGATGGAGCGGGTTGCGGGTCTGGAACGCGACGATTTTGCTCCAGCCGAGCGACTCGAAATGCGCGCGGAGTTCGGCGGGCGTGCGGCGGAGGTCGACGAAGTCGTAGTGCGGCGGAGTGCGAATCACCTCGAGCCGGCCCGCGGCGTAATGGCTCGCCTGCCGCCCCAAATGCGCCACCGAGGGATGCTTCGCGTCGGTCGAGCCGTACGCGTGCTTCGCTTCGTGCTCTTTGTCGTATTCGTACAATTCGGCAATGTGCATGAAGGCAAGGAGGTTGCCGTAGACGTCGCGGAGGGCGAGCGTCTTGCCGACCTCGACGCCCGCGCCGGGAGTGACCGGCAGCGTGACCGGCAGCGGCCAGAGCGTGCCGTCGGCGAGGCGCATCTCGGCGACGACGCGCTGGTAGTCGGCCTGGCCCATGAAGCCGCGGAGCGGCGAAAACGCGCCGACGGCGAGCAACTCCAGGTCGCACAGACCGCGCTCGTCGAGCGTGATCGAGGCGTGATCTTTCGCGGTCGCCTTCATCGCGGCGGCGCGGGCGTCGTCGACGATCAGATTGACAAGTGTGCCGCCGTAAGGGGGGTTCAGCGTCGGCTTCGAGGCTTTGGGAGCGGTCGTCGCGGAAATGGTCGGAGTCCTTTTGATGAGGGTTAGGTTATCCGTTTGAGACAAGTTCTCAAAAGCAGGATAAATTACGATTCAACAGGCGTCGCTAGATGTTCCAGTCGCGCGGCGAGGCGCGTTCGGCGAGTTGCGCGATGGTCGTTTGGTCGAGGACAAGGCGTTCGGCGGCGCGGACCGAACTCCAGACCGATTCGAGGGCGCGCGCGGCGGGTTCGAGCGACTCGCGCGGGGGGGCGTCGGGTCCGTCGATCGCGGTCAGCACCTCGCCGAGCGTGATCGTCGTCGCCGGCCGAGCCAGCCGATAGCCGCCGAGCGCGCCGCGCGTGCTCGCGACCAGCCCCGAGCCTTTCAGGTGGAGCAGAATTTGCACGAGGTAACGCTCGGGGATCGCGTGCTGTTGCGAGATCTCTCGGATGCGCAGCGGCGGGTCGTCAGGCGCCAGCCGAGCCAGCGCCAGGACCGCGAGACACGCGTATTCGGCTTTCGCCGACACTTTCATCCGAACCTCGCCTCCGCCGCGAGCCGCCGCCAAGAACCCGCACGTCGACGGGTGGTTGAAAAATGCCGCGACTTGTCGGCCTGATTAAAGTTGACTGCTGTCGAGCGAGTGCAGGCCGCACTCGGTCTTGGCCTGCCCCGCCCAGCGGCCGGCGCGCTCGTCTTCGCCTGCGGCGACGGCGCGCGTGCAAGGCCAACAACCGATCGACGGATAGCCTTGATCGTGCAGCCGGTTATACGGCACGTCGTTCGTGACGATGAACGCCCAGACGTCGCGCTTCGTCCAACGCAGCAGGGGGTTGATTTTGACGAGGCCGAATTTCGCGTCCCACTGGACGATCTCGGCGCGGCCGCGATCATTCGACTGATCGGCGCGGATCGCGCTGATCCAGCCGTCGTAACCGACGATCGCGCGCCGCAACGGAATCATTTTGCGGTCGCGGCAGCACTGGTCGGGATGCGTTGCATACAATGGCCCCGCGTGCATCGCCTCGTACTCGGCGACGGTCGTGTCGGGCCGGATCAACTCGACCTCGATCCCGTAGCGGGTCGCGATTCGATCGCGCAGTTGCAGCGTTTCGTCGAACTGATAGCCGGTGTCGAGATTGATCACGCGGACTCCGGGCTGGATCTCCGCGAGCAGGTGCAGCAGCACGCAGCCCTCGGGACCGAAAGCCGTCGCCATCATGAGTTTCGGATGATAACGCTCGATTGCCCAGGCGAGAATTTCGCGCGGGTGCGCCGCGTCGAGCCGGCTCGATGCCGCGGCGAAGTCGACCTCGGGAAGTGTCTCGACGGGCATTCCTCAGCCTCGGGGCTATGTCATAACGATCAGTCTCGACAGAATCTTACGCATCGAGCACAACTCAGTCAACATTAACTTCGGCGGGTTGCGTCATGAAGGTTGAACGATGTGAGGCGGGGTCGGTTGCCCCGGACTTGGAGTTTCAAACGGCGACGGGCGAACGTGCGCGGCTGTCCGCGTTGCACAAGGGGCCGGTCGTCCTGATCTTCGTGCGGCATTTGGCCTGAATCGCGTGCATAGGGCACCTCGTTGAGGTGCGCGCCCGCTACGACGAAATCCGCGCGCTCGGCGGCGAGGTGATCGTCGTTTCGTTCGAGCCGGCGTCCCGGCTATCGATGTACATCGAGGATCACGGCTGGCCTTGGCAGGTGGTCGCGGACCCCGAGCGGGCCGGTTACGCGGCGTTCGGACTGACGTCGGCGACCTGGGGCGCGATGCTCCGGCCGCGGGTGATGGTCAAGTTCATCCAACTACTGCGGCGCGGGCTGAAGCTGCGGCGTCCAAGTCCGCATGTCGACGTCCTGCAACTCGGCGGCGACTTCGTGCTCGACGGCGACCGTCGCGTCGTCTTCGCCCATCGATCGACCGATCCCGCCGACCGCCCGCCGGTGGAGGCCCTGACGACGGCACTCCGCAAGCTTGCAGGGAGCGGGCCCGCGCCTACTTCGGCGCCGCCGGCTTCGGAACGGCCCGCGGCGACATAACCATCTGCACGACCGTGCCGACGGGCGGAATGTGGTCGGTGAAGGCTTCGAAGGTGCGGTCGGCATCGCTCGCACTGCTGGCGAAGGGAAGGTCGAGGATCGCATTCGCGAAATTCGCGACGGTGATCAGATCCCCCTCGTCGGCGGCGTAAACGGTTTGCTTCGTGATCGGGTCGACGTAAAGCATGCTGCCGACGAACACCCAGTCGGTTTTGAGGACGCCCTCGGGTTTGGCGCGGTCGTCCTTGATCCAAGAGCGGGCGTCGGCGGAGTGCGTGCCCGATTTGTCGCGCCAGCGAAGCTCAATCGCGACCGCCGCGCCGCTCGGCGGCTCGAATTTCGGCAAAAATCGCACCGGGTGCCCGGGCTCCGCGCCCGTAAGCAGAAGCCCTGCATGGATTTGCTTCGGGACGGCGGGGGTCGAGAGAATCGCCTCGTGCTCCTTCGTCCGCCGCAAACAGAGCAGGTGCTCGAGCGGTCCCTGGCGGAGCACAACCTTCGCCTCGACGATTAATTTCTTCGTCTTTGGGTCGAACCAGAGCGACTCGCCGAGTCGCTTCCAGTCGGCCTCAGGCGTGATCCCCTCGGCTTTGAGTGCGGCGACCTGGGCGGCCCTGGCGGTCTCGGCCGAATCGGAGGCCGAGGGGGATTGCGTCGGCGTGGCGGTTTGGGGGTCGCGGGGTGACGGTGCGGCCTGGGCGGTTGCGAAGGCGGCGAGGGTGATCACAAGGCCGGCGGTCGTGGTCATTGGCTAACGACTCCGATCCGAGGTTAGCGCCGCGCGTCGAGCATCACACATCACAACTTCCTATCTCAACGAGAAACCGCCGCCGAGGGAAGGGGCTCCCGCCGAGGGTGTGACGCTGTTCCGGACGGCCGTGCTCGCGCCGCCGCCCAAAACCGAAGCGTCGCAAGGAGGGGGGCAGGAAACCCGCCGCGGGTTCAATCCCCCGCAGTCGATTGAGCTTGCGACACTATCGACCTCAAGGATGCAACGGTCCTGTTGCCCCGGTCGGACGCCACTAGCAATTCCGGTCAAGGTCGAATAAAATTCAAACAAGTAGATGGCGACCGACGAAGTAGAAAGGTGCCGCACCCCGTTGCCGGGACTTGCCGGTTCGGGACGGCCCTCCCCAAACGTGCTCGGCCGATTTCGGTTCAATCCTTGGGCCAAGTTGCGACCTACCGACGCTTCTTAAAGGTGCCCACCCGCATCACCTTCTGTCGAGAGCCTCCGCATGATTCGATCTCGACGACCGTCGCAAGCTTCGCTCGCCCTCTTCGCGCTCGTGATCGCGGGCGGGGTTGGGACGTCGCGGCGCGTGACCGCCGACGACGCGACCTCCAAGCAAGCCGCGCCGTCCAACACGTCTGTCGCCGCGGGCAAGCAAGCCTCGCCGGGCGCCGCCGACGCGCCGGTTGCGCACGCCGAGGAGCGTGCATTGATCACGAAGTATTGCGTCGGTTGCCACAGCGTCGGGCCGCGGCGGGCGAACGGGGTACGTCAGCCGAAGGGCGGGCTTGACCTCGTGCCGGTGCTCGCGAAGGCGAACGAGCCGCGGTTTCGCGAGATTTGGGACTCGGTCCGGGACGCGGTGAAGTCGGGCGACATGCCACCGTCGCACCGTCCTCGACCGTCAAACGAGGAGGTGGACAAGATCGTCGCGTGGATCAGCGGCGAGTTGGCGAAGACGGGTTGCGACGGACTGCTCGACCCCGGTCGGGTCACGATGCGGCGGCTTAATCGCGTCGAATACAACAATACAATTCGCGACCTGCTGGGAGTCGACGTCAGGCCGGCCGACTCGTTTCCGTCGGACGATGTCGGCGGCGGTTTTGACAACAACGGCGACGTGCTTAGTCTGCCGCCGCTTTTGATGGAGCGTTACTTGCAGGCGGCGGAGCAAATCGCCGAGGCCGCGATTTTCGTTCCGGACGCCGACCACGCGCCGGTCCGTCGTTGGGAGGCCGAGAGCCTGACGGGCAAACAGGCGGGCTCGCCCCAAGGCGAGGGGCGTCTGCTGCACACGAACGGCGAGGTGGTGGTCAGTCACGCGTTCGCGAAGCCGGGGTCGTATGTGATTCGGATTCGCGCGTTTGGACAGCAGGCGGGGCGCGATCCGGCCAAAATGGCGCTGTTGATCGGCGGGAAGCGGGTGCATTCGTTTGACGTCAAGGCGGTCGAATCCGAGCCGGGCGTTTATACGTACAAGTTCGCGACCCGCGCGGGCGAGAAGCCGGTCGCGCTGGCGTTCACGAACGACTTTTACGACGAGAAGATTAAAGACGCGACGAAGCGCGACCGCAACTTGCTGATCGATTGGTTCGAGGTCCGCGGGCCGATCGGCGAGTCGTCGAAGCCGTTGCCGCCCTGGCAGGAGAAGATCCTGTTCACGCGTCCGAGCGGTCCCTCCGACCTCGATCGCGCGACCCGCGACGTGCTGCAAAAGCTCGCGAACCGCGCGTACCGGCGTCCCGCGCGTCGCGACGAGGTGCAGAGGCTGGTCGACCTCGCGGGCCTGGTCACGAAAACCGGCGACCCGTACGAGCGCGGGATTCAGCTTGCGATCACCGCGATGCTTGTCTCGCCGCAGTTCCTCTATCGGATCGAGATTGACCGCGGACCGAGGAATCACGGCCGGATTCACGCGATCAGCGAGTTCGAGTTGGCGTCGCGGCTCTCGTATTTTCTCTGGAGCAGCATGCCCGACGAAGAGCTTTATCAGTTGGCGCTCGACCGCAAGCTGCGCGCGGCCGGCAACCTCGAAAAACAGACGCTGCGGATGCTGCGCGATCCGCGCTCGAGCGCTCTGGTCGAGAATTTCGCGACGCAGTGGCTGCAAATTCGCAACCTGCGCAACTTCAACCCCGACCGCGCGCGGTTCCCGAAGTTTAACGACGCCTTGCGCGGCTCGATGGAGCGCGAAACGCTCGCGTTCTTCGATCACGTGATGCGCGACGACCGGCCGATCTTGGATTTCATCGACGCCGACTACACGTTCGTCGACGAGCGTCTGGCGTCGCTGTACGGCCTTTCGGGGGTGAAGGGGACGGAGTTCCGTCGCGTCGCGCTCGACCCGAAAAGTCCTCGCGGCGGGTTGCTGACGCAGGCGAGCATTCTCGCGGTGACGTCGAACCCGACGCGGACCTCGCCGGTGAAGCGCGGCAAGTGGATCCTCGAGCAGATTCTCGGCACTCCGCCGCCGCCGCCGCCGCCCAACGTCCCCGAGCTGAAGGATTCGGGGGAGCTCAAGGGCACGCTCCGGCAACGCATGGAACAACACCGTTCGAACGTGAGCTGCGCTTCGTGCCACGCGCGGATGGACCCGCTCGGCTTCGGCTTCGAGAACTTCGACGCCGTCGGCGCCTGGCGCGACAAAGACGGCCCCGACCCGGTCGACGCTTCGGGCGTCCTCCCGAACGGCAAGAGCTTTAAAGGTCCCCGCGAATTGAAGGCGATCCTCAAGGAACGCCGCGACGAATTCGCCAAGTGCTTTTGCGAGAAGATGCTGACGTATGCGATCGGCCGCGGGCTTGACCTCAACGACCGGTGCGCGATCGACAAGCTGGTCTCGACGCTTGCCTCGAACGACTACAAATTTTCGAAGGTCGTGCTCGGCGTCGTCGCGAGCGACGCCTTCCAAAAACGCAACGCGAAAGAGGGGAAATGACCATGGCGCGACCGCGACGCATCACGCGCAGGACGGTGCTTCGAGGCTTGGGCGCGGCGGTGTCGCTCCCTTGGCTCGAGGCGATGTCGTTCGGGGCCGACGGAGTTTCGAAGGGGGCTGCGGCCGCCGGGATTTTGTCGGGGAAGGGGACCGCGCCGTTGCGGATGGCGTTCCTGTACGTCCCGAACGGGATGCACATGCAGGCCCTGACGCCGACCGCGGTCGGCAAGGCGTTCGAGTTGACGCCGCTGCTCTCGCCGCTCGCGAAGTATAAGGACGACCTGCTTGTGCTGACGGGCTTGGCGCAGGATCACGCGTTCGCCCACAAGGACGGCGCGGGCGATCACGCGCGCTCGCTCGCGGTTTTTTTGACCGGCGTGCATGTGCTCAAGTCCGACAAGGAAATCCACTGCGGGGTGTCCGTCGACCAGTTGGCCGCGAGCAAAATCGGCGACCGCACGCGGTTCCCGTCGCTTGAGATCGGCATCGATCGCGGCGCGCAGTCGGGCAATTGCGACTCGGGCTACAGTTGCGCCTATTCGTCGAATATCGCTTGGAAAAGCCCGACGACGCCGGTCGCGAAGGAAGTGAACCCGCGGCTCGTCTTCAGATCGG
>JAJYDB010000359.1 GCA_021777845.1 Planctomycetota bacterium | reverse complement strand
CGCAGAGGATTCCCCCACGGCTCGATATCTACGCGCAAGACAATCCGCACCTGCCGACATCATCACGCCGCCGCGCGAACGCCTCGCGCGCAGCCCCGGCTCGATCGTGATTCGCGGCGCGCGCGCGCGAAACCTGAAGTCGATCGACGCCGCGATTCCGCTCGGCGCGTTCGTCTGCGTCGCGGGGGTGAGCGGGTCGGGCAAGAGCACCCTCGTGCACGACGTCCTCGCGCGCGCGGCCCGCCGCCGGCTCGGACTCGCCTCCCCCAGGCCCGGCGCGCACGACGCGATCGACGGCCTCGAACAGATCGACGCGCTCCGACAAGTCGATCAAACTCCGATCGGTCGCGGGCCCCGCTCCACCCCCGCCACCTACGTCGGCGCGTTCGACGAAATCAGACGCGTCTTCGCCCGCACCCGCGACGCCAAGCTCCGCGGCTTCACCCCCGCGCGCTTCGGCTTCAACGCCAAAGGCGGCCGCTGCGAAGCCTGCCGCGGTCAAGGCACGCGTCGCGTTGAGATGAACTTTCTGCCCGACCTGAGTGTGCGCTGCGACGCCTGCCGCGGACTTCGCTTCAACGCGTCGACGCTTGAAATTCGCTTTAAGGGTCGATCAATCGGCTCGATCCTGCAAACCCGCGTCGACGAGGCGGTCGAGGTCTTCGACGCCGTCCCGAGGGTCCGGCAACCGCTCGCGGCACTGCACGACGCCGGGCTCGGCTACCTCACGCTCGGCCAGTCGAGCACGACGCTCTCCGGCGGCGAGGCCCAACGCGTCAAACTCGCCGCCGAACTCGCCGGCGAAACCCGCGGCCGATCGCTCTTCATCCTCGACGAGCCGACCACCGGCCTTCACTTCGCCGACGTCGACCGCCTGCTCGGCGTGCTCCACAAAATCGTCGACCAAGGCCACACCGTGCTCGTCATCGAGCACAACCTCGAAGTCCTCCGCAACGCCGATTGGATCATCGACCTCGGCCCCGAGGCGGGCGAAAACGGAGGGCGCGTCGTTGCCGCCGGCACCCCCGCCGAGGTCGCGAACAATCCACGGAGCGTCACGGGACGATATCTCCAAGCGACATCGACCTAACAGCAGTCGATGTCGCCGCATCTCGATCCCGCACCCGCGAAGCCGTTACTTCCGCGGGTTTTCGAGCCAATAGAGTCCGCTCTTGCCGGGGCAGAGCAAGTCGAGGTCGCCGTCGCCGTCGAGGTCGATCGCGGTCAATTGCAGACCGGTGCCGACGGTGCCGGGCGGAAAGTCCTTCTGCGCGTTCCGCTTGCCGCCTTCTTTCGGCGCGTTTTTGGCCGGCTCGCCTTGGAACGCGACGTGCTTGTTCCAATGATGCGTCGACTTGTCAAAGTCGTACCACGCGACGATCGAGCCGTCGGTCGCGCCCGGCTCGATTTCATGCGCGTAGACGCGCTTCCCCGTGACCAGTTCATGCGCTTTGCCGTCGCCGTCGATGTCGGCCCAAATCAAGGTATGGACCGAGGCGATTGACTTGTCGATCTCGTGCTTGGTCCAAACTCGCTTGCCTTCGGGGCCTTTCGACTGCTTGGCCCAGAAGAGGCCGTAGTTGTGCCCCATGCCGTAGACGACGTCGGAGAGGCCGTCGCCGTCGACGTCGCGCGCCAAGATTTCGATGCCGGTCGCGCCCAGGTCCCACTCGCCGTGCCAGGTCCAGGTGTCGCGACTCGGGTCGGCGGGGGCCTCGAACCAGCCCTTCGGCGTGAGCAAGTCGACGCGGCCGTCGCCGTTCACGTCGCCCGAGCCGACGCCGTGCCCCGCCGCCGCGTTCCCGAAGTCGTGCTTCTTCCAGACCGGGTTCGGACCCGCCTTTTCCAGCTCGTACCAGGTGACGACGTTCACCGAGTTCGGCAGCAACTCGGGCTTGCCGTCGCCCGTCAGGTCGACGAACTGCGCCGCCTCGCACGGACCCGGCAGGTCGATTTCGTGGTATGTCCACTTGTCGCCGGTCTTGCCCGGATTCTCGACCCACCCGACGTTTTTGGCAAAGTACGCACACGTCATGAAATCGAGATGCCCGTCGCCGTTCACGTCGATCGGCAGCGCGGCGAAGCAGTTCAGATAGCTGCCGGTGCGGGTGATGTCGCGGACGTGGAACGGCTGCCAGTCGGGTCCTCGATACCACGTCGAGCCCGAAACGACGTCGAGCTTGCCGTCGCCGTCGACGTCGAACGCGCCGGCGGCCTCGAACTCGCTCTTGGGGTTGATGTCGTGCCGCTTCCAGGCCGGTTCGCCGCCGCGGGCGGTCGCGCCCAGCGTCGTCGCCGCGAAAAGGAGGACGGTGAGTGATCGCATTGTCATGATGAAATTCTCAAGGGAAGAGGTTTTAGACGACCGGGATCGTCCACGGTTTGCGATAAACGAGGCGCGTCAGGTGCTTGTTCGCCTCGACGTGATTGGTCACCCGCTCGGCTTTTTTGTCCCAGGACAGTTTTTCGCCGGTCCAGAGAGCGATGTTGCCCAAGTGGCCGACGGTCGTCAACTGATGGCCGTAGGCGAACCGGCAGGAAGTCTCGGCACGCGATTTGATTGCGTTCAGCCATTCGCGATGGTGCCCGACCGAGCGCGGCAGCGTGATCGGCGGCAGTTCGATTTTACGGTTGCCCTCGGGATAAATCTTGAAGCTGCCGTAGTCGGCGACGAGCGTGCCCTCGGTGCCTTGGAACTCGATGCCGAGGCCGCGACCTTCGAAGCCGTGCGAGTTTGCGTCGGTCTGGCTCCAGATCATATCGAAGCCCTTGCCGCCGTTGCCCTGCGCGTAGTGGTACAACACTTCGAGGGTGTCGGGGGTCTCGGCGTTGTCGTCGAGGACGTAGCGGCCGCCGGTCGCGGTGACCGTCTCGGGGCCGTCGAGCTCCATCGACCAGTGCACGAGGTCGACGATATGGCAGCAGAAGTCGAGCAAGAGGCCGTTGCCGTAATCCCAGAACCAGCGCCAGTTGAAATGCGAGCGATTCGGGTTGTAGGCGCGTAAGGGAGCCGGGCCGAGCCAGCGGTCGTAGTCGAATCCGGCGGGCACCGGGGCGTCGGCGGGCTTGCCGAGACCGCTGCGGTCGGCGGCCATCCAGACCCGCGCCTTGCTGATCTTGCCGAGCACCCCGGAGCGGACGATCTCGACGACGCGGTGGTAATTCTCGCCGGCGTGGATCAAGTTCCCCATTTGCGTGACGCGCTTGTATTTGGCGGCGGCGTTCACCATCGCGCGGCTTTCCGCGATGCGGAACGCGAGCGGTTTTTCGCAGTAGACGTCCTTGCCGGCCTGGAGCGCGAGCAAAGTGGGGATCGCGTGCCAGTGGTCGGGCGTCGCGACGACGACGGCGTCGATGTCTTTGCGGTCGAGCACGCGCTCGAACTCGCGATGGCCTTTCGCCTTGCCGCCGGTCGCGGAGACGGCGGCGTCGAGGTGCGGCTGATAGACGTCGCAGACCGCGGCCACGCGGACGTCGGGCATCGCTTTGAAAATGTTGAGCAGGCCGCTCCCCATCCCGCCGACGCCGACGAAGCCGAGGACGATCGACTCGCTCGCGGCGGCCTTCGGCTGCGACTTCGCCTCTTGCGCCCT
>JAJYDB010000358.1 GCA_021777845.1 Planctomycetota bacterium | reverse complement strand
AAAAAAAACGCCGGATTTTCCAAATCGTGCACGACGGCCTGCTTAAGCGGCACAAACGGTGGAATCGGCAGGCTGGGTCAGGTAGGAAAAGTCTGCTTGAACCCTCAACGGCCTGCGCGGCGACTTAATCCCGCGGCGAGTGGGCATCAACGTCGGAACCGTCTCGGGAGGCCCCGATCGATCGGGCGTCGATCGAGCCGCATCCGTCACGTGCGGCAGCCTCGGTGCGGCTTACGTCGGGGTGCCTATCTTGTCGAAAAATGACGATTCGGTTATCAATTCACCCGTGTTGGCGGTCAGCTCGCAATGGATCGCGAGCAATCGGCGCAACTCACTTTTTAATCAGATTTTAGAGTGCGACGCCGGCCGTGGAGGGATCCCGGATGCGGAGCGGGTCGAGTTTCGCGATGGTCGCAGGGCACCTTGTCGCAGCGTGCGTCGCATGCATGCCCGGGTGCATTGACGTCACGACGCATCGGATTCATCCCGCTCGACCCGCTTACGAGTTGGCCACGACACTCCACCTTGACCGCCCCAGCGTGCCGTTGTCGGTCGCTCTAATTGACCACGGCCTCGACCCGTCGTTGCCGTTCCGGCCGCACCGGGTGCTTCGTGAACTCAGCCGCGAGTTGAGGGAAGTCGGCACTTCTAGCGGTCCGGCCGACCTCTTGGCACTGGCGGAGTTGCATGAGATGTCGGCTCGGGCGTGCTGGGCATGGAATCGTCGTGAGGCGGCGGCGCACGACTTCGCGGCGATGTCGATCACCTGGCCGTTCCTGCGGGACGACGCGCCGGCCGCCCCGAACTTGCCCGGCTCGGGCACCCGCGGGATGCGTGCACTCACGGTGTATAACGCCGCGCTCGAGCACTTCCTCCGAGTCACCGAAGCCACTCGTCGTCGCTTCGACCCTCACTGGCAGGAGGACCTTGCCGCCGAAGGGATCCCGATCACGATCCGAACCGACCCGCACGTCTGGAATCCCGCTTATTTTGACAACATCAGCTTCACGAATGATTATATTGCACTCCATATTCGCGAAGTATTAAGCGGCGATGGAATCGGCATCCCGATGTTTGGCACGCGCACGCATGCACCCGAGGAGTCGACGCGTTGGTCGTATCGCGAGCGATTCCTCCCTCAGGTCGAGGTCCACCCAATCACGGCGGTCGCGCGGTTCGACTCCGCCCCGAACGCGAGGTCGTCCGGTGCCGTCATCGAGCTCCATGACGAGGTTCTCGACGAAGTGGTCGCGCACCCCGGCGGGCCCGTACCGCTCGCGTGGAGCCTCTCGACGCCGCTCGCGTATCACCTCACGACGAGAACACTGAAGATATTTGAGCAACTAGGGTTGTGGAACCCAATGAAGCTCGAGAGCGAGGCGGGCCTAAAGCTCTTCGACCCCTACCAGCCCGGCAAGATCCCCGTCGTTTTTGTCCATGGACTCGGCTCGAGCCCGCGTGCATGGCTGCAAGACATGAATGAGCTGCGCGGCGACCCCGAACTGCGTCGACGCTACCAATTTTGGCTTTTTTTCTATCCTTCCGGCAACCCCTATATTCACTCCGCGATGGTTTTCCGCGAGTCGCTGAACGCGGCACGAGCGCGGTTCGATCCCGGACATAACGACCCGGCGTTCGACCGGATGGTGCTCGTCGGCCACAGTATGGGCGGATTGCTGTCTAAACTGGCGGTGCAGTCGAGCGGCGACAATTTATGGCGAGTCATCTTTAAAAAGCCGTTTGATCAGGTACAGATGTCGCCGGCTACGCGCGAGGGGATGGCGCGCGTCTTTTTCTTCGAGCCGATCGAGTCGGTCGAGCGGGTGGTGTTCATCGCGACGCCGCATCACGGCAGCCGGCTGGGCAATAATTTCGTGGGTCGGCTCAGCAATGCTCTGATTCAACGGCCCGACGATCTGACGCGGGCGTACAACGAGCTCCGCGTCGGCAACGGCAAGGAAGTTTATGCACCCGACTTCCAACGCGGCTTGGTGTCGAGCATCGACCTGCTCCGCGAGGGAGACCCGATGATCGAGAAGATCGCGGAGTTGCCGATGAGTCCGCGGGTGAAATATCACACGATCGTGGGTCGAATCGGCGGTCGCGAATTGACTCGAAGTTCTGACGGCGTTGTGACTTACGACAGTGCACATCTCGACGGCGCGACTTCGGAGTTGGTGATCCCGCACAACCACTTCGTGCAGGACGACCCGCGCGCCGTGGCGGAGATCGCACGGATTTTGCGCGAGCATCTCGACGAAGGCGCGCCGGCGACGCTCGGCCGCGCGAGGCAGGGCGACGACGCGCGACGTTGATCGCGCGGCCGCGCGCTCCCGCTTCGCCCGCGTTGACACTGCTTGCAACGACCCCCTATAATCGCCGAACGGTAACCCCCGACCGCGAGTTCGTGGTTCGAGGACGATTCAAACGACGCCGGGAGACAGGACGCAATGTCCGTTCGTGTAGGAATTAACGGCTTTGGACGCATCGGACGTCTGGTCTTTCGCGCGCTCGCCGCGCAGCCCGACAAGTTCGAGGTCGTGGCCATCAACGACTTGTCCGACGCCAAGCATCTAGCGCTCCTTCTGAAGTACGACAGCGTACACCGACGGTTCAACGGAACAGTTGAGCATGCCGAGGGCGCGCTGATCGTGAACGGCAAAGAAATTAAAATCACGACCGAGAAAGATCCGGCGAACCTGCCTTGGAAGGCATTGGGATGCCAGGTCGCGCTCGAATCAACCGGTTTTTTCACGAATCGAGCCTCGCTGCAGAAGCACATCGACGCCGGCGCCGAACGCGTCGTGCTGTCGGCCCCTGCGAAAGACAAGCTCGACGCCACGATCGTGCTGGGCGTCAACGACGATACCCTCGTCTCGAGCCACCGGATCGTCTCGAACGCCTCGTGCACGACAAATTGCCTGGCGCCGATGGCAAAAGTGCTCCACGATTCGTTCGGCATCGAGCGCGGACTCATGACGACCATCCATGCATACACGAACGACCAGCGTGTTGCCGACCAGGTCCACACCGACCCTTACCGCGCCCGCGCCGCGGCGATCAACATCATCCCCTCAAGCACCGGCGCGGCGAAGGCCGTCGGCGAGGTGATCCCGTCGCTCAACGGCAAGTTGACCGGCTACGCCCTGCGCGTGCCCGTGCCCGACGGCAGCGTCACCGACCTCACGTCCGTGCTTAAGAAAGCGGCCACCAAAGACGAGATCAACGCGGCGATGAAAGCCGCGGCCGATGGTCCGATGAAGGGGATCATCGAATATGCCACCGACCCGCTCGTTTCGAGCGACATTATCGGCAACCCGAATTCGTGCATCTTCATGGCCGATCAGACGTTGGTGATCGACGGCAACCTGGCGAAAACCGTCGCCTGGTATGACAACGAGTGGGGCTATTCGTCACGCACCGCCGAACTCATACTGAAGCTCGCGGCGCTCGGCTGATTGACACGTAAGTCCGCTTCCCCCTTGGTGTTATACAACACAGGCCGTGATCTTTCACAAGCCTGTCGGCCGACCGCCGAGGGTGCGGCCGTCCGAGGAAGTGATTACTCTCCAGGCGGCGGGAGGGGTTTGACTCCAC
>JAJYDB010000357.1 GCA_021777845.1 Planctomycetota bacterium | reverse complement strand
ATGGCCGCTCCCCCGCCTCCGCCGCGTTCGGCGTCGTTTCAACCGAACCTGATGTCCGCGCCGTCGAGATGCAAAGGCTCGCCCGCAAGCGCTTGTTCGAGGACCTTGCGGATTCTCGGAGCGGGCGGCGGGCACCCCGGTATGTAAAAGTCGACGCGCACCGCGGCTTGGAGCGGCGTCACAAAGTCGAGCAGCGGCGGCAACACGCCGGCGCACGTCGGAATCGTCGGGTTCAGGTCGCCGTTCTCGAGGTACGAGCGCCGCAGCACCGGCAGCGCCGAGCCGAGCGAGTTGCGGATCGCGGTGACGTTGCCCGTGACGGCGCAGTCGCCGAGCGCGACCAAGGTGCGGGTGCGGGCGCGGACGCTCTCGATCATCGCGCGGTGTTCCTCGTTCGCGATCGCGCCTTCGACGAGCGCGACGTCGACCCCCTCGGGATAGACCTTCGCGTCGATGAACGGCGAGTAGACGACGTCGACCCGCGCCGCCAGGTCGATGAGAAACTCGTCGAGGTCCAGAAACGACATGTGGCAGCCCGAGCAGCCTCCGAGCCAGACCGTGGCCAGCCTTAAACGTTCCATTGCTTCTTCTCCCGCGCGTCGACGAGGAAGTCGAGCTTCGCCCTGCCGTGGTCAAGCTCCGCGACCGTGTCGCCGCGGTGAAACAACGCGCCCGTGGGACAGGCCGTCACGCACTTGCCGCACGACGTGCACGTCGACGCTTCGCCCCAAGGCTGATGCATATCGGTGATCACCCGCGCGAGCCCGCCTCGGCCCGCGACGTCCCACGTGTGCGCCCCTTCGATCTCGTCGCAGACGCGCACGCAACGCGTGCATAAGACGCAGCGGTTGTGGTCGAGCCCGTAACGCGGGTGGCTGACGTCGACCCCGCAGTCCGGGTGCAGATAATCGAGCCCGACGTGATCGAGTCCGACCTCGACCGCCAGGTTTTGCAGCTCGCAATTGCCGTTCGCCACGCACACCGAGCAAACGTGGTTGCGCTCCGCGAAGAGCAACTCGACGATCGTCTTGCGGTACATCCGCAGACGCTCGGTGTCGGTCGCGACGACCATCTCCTCGGCAACCTTCGTCACGCACGCGGGCTGGAGCTTCGAGCTGCCGCCGACCTCGACGAGACAGAGCCGACACGCCGCGACGTCCGACAATCCCCGTGCATGGCACAGCGTCGGAATCGCGATGCCCGCGTCGTTCGCGGCCTCGAGAATCGTCTCGTGCTCGCGCGCGCTCACCAGCGTGCCGTTGATCGTCAGGGTGCGGACGGCCATGATTCAAAGCCTCGTCGCGGACTACGCGGGGTCGTTACTGACGGCGTTGCGAATCCTCGGACGCATGCTCGATCAGCTCCATGTACTCGTGTCGAAAATACCGGAGTGTGCTCAGCACCGGATTCGGCGCGGTCTGGCCGAGCCCGCACAAGCTCGTGTGCTTGACGACGTCGCACAAGACTTCGAGCCGGGCGAGGTCCTCGCGCGTCGCTCGTTTCGAGCCGATGCGGTCGAGCAGCAGGTGCATCTGGACGGTCCCCGCGCGGCACGGGACGCACTTGCCGCAGGACTCGTCGCGGCAAAAGCCCATGAAGTATTTCGCGAGGTCGACCATCCCGTTGTGTTCGTCGAGGACGATCATCCCGCCCGAGCCCATGATCGAGCCGAGCGTCTGGAGCGACTCGTAATCGACCGGCGCGTCGAGATGTTCCGCGGGGATGCAGCCGCCCGACGGCCCGCCGGTTTGCACCGCCTTGATCGCGCCGTCCGGCGAACCGCCGCCGATTTCCTCGACGATCGTGCGCAACGTCGTCCCCATCGGCACCTCGACAAGGCCCGAGTTCCGCACCTTGCCCGAGAGCGAGAACACCTTCGTCCCTTTGCTGCCCGCGGTGCCGATCGCGCTGAACCACTCCGCCCCCTTGCGCAAAATCGTCGGCACGTTCGCGAACGTTTCGACGTTGTTGATGAGCGTCGGCCGGCCCCAGAGGCCCGACTCGGCGGGATACGGCGGCCGCGGGTGCGGCGTGCCGCGTCCCCCTTCGATCGACGCCAGCAACGCGGTCTCCTCGCCGCAAACGTACGCCCCGGCGCCGATCCGCAGCTCGATGCTCAAGTCGAACCGCGTCTCGAAAATCCGGCCGCCGAGCACGCCCAGATCATGCGCCTGACGCAGCGCAACCTCGAGCCTGCGGATCGCGAGCGGGTGCTCGCCGCGCAAATAGACGTAGCCGCGGCTCGCGCCGACCGCGTAAGCCGCGAGCGCCATCCCTTCGAGCACGCGGTGCGGGTCGCTCTCGAGAATGCTCCGATCCATGAACGCGCCGGGGTCGCCCTCGTCGGCGTTGCAGACGACGTACTTCTCACCCGACGGCATTTTCGCGACGGTCGCCCACTTCACCCCCGTCGGATAGCCCGCGCCGCCGCGCCCGCGCAGACCGCTCCGCGTCACCGTCTCCGCTACCTCCCGCGGCGACTGCTCGTGCAAAACACGACACAGCGCCGCGTATCCACCCGCCTCGATGTACGACTCGATCCGCTCCGGCTCCACTTTCCCGCAATTCTCCAGCACCACCGCACTCTGCCGCGCGAAAAACGGACTCGTCGGATCGAGCCTCGACGCCTCCGCGGTCCCGCCCCCCAGCGCCTCGACAATCGACCGCGCCTGCTCCGGCCCGACGTGATCGTAGAGCGCGCCCTCGGGCTCGACGCGCACCAGCGGCCCGGCGCAACAGAGCCGTAAGCAGCCCACCGCCGCCGTCTCGACGCGATCACCCGCGCCGGCCGCGCTCACGGCGTCGTCGAGCGCGCGCTTCACCTCGAGCGCACGCGACGACCAACAGCCCGACCCCGTGCACACGTTGATCCGTACCGGACGCCGCCGCGCCGACTCCGACTCCGCGATCCGCTCCAGGTCACACAGGTTCATGACGCAACCATCCTTTCACGCGTTCACGAACCAGCGCCGGCTGCTGGTTCCCCTGCACCTGCTCGTCGTAAACCACGACGGGGGCCAGACCGCACGTCCCCACGCAACGCGCCGTCTCAAGCGACAAGCGACCGCTCGGATGCGTCTGACCCGGACGCACGCCGCCCCCCTCTTCCGCCGCGCGCAGCAGCTCGTCGCCCCCCTTGACATAGCACGCCGTCCCCAGACACACCACGCAATTGTGATCGGCGACGGCGTTGAATCGGAACAGGTGATAGAACGTCGCGACGCCGTAAACGCGGCTCGGCGGCAGTCGCAACCCGCGCGCGACGTACATCAAAACGTCGAGGTCGAGACGTCCAAAAATCAACTGCGCGTCGTGCAGAACCTCGATCAACGCGTCGCCGCGGCGCATCCTGCGATTCATCGAGACGTCGAGCCGCGCGAAGCGGTCGTCGCCGCTCGGGTGCGCGCACGGATCGTTGCTCGCGGAGCCCGCGTCGCCGCCCGCCTCAAAAACTTGGTTCATCGAGTCGACCTCGGCGTCGGATCGTGATGCGTCCTGAAGTGATGCGTCCTGAACACGAGGGCGGGGATCGATCGACCGCGACGCGCCGCGCCCCGGCCGATTTAACGCATTTGCGGCGACCCCGTCGCGATCGACGGCGCGC
>JAJYDB010000090.1 GCA_021777845.1 Planctomycetota bacterium | reverse complement strand
ATGCTCCGGGATTGGCACGAAAGCGACAAACCTTCGCGGCAGGATGCCGCGAAATTCGTGACACGACGTTCCTTCACTTCACTTACGCCAATCGGCAAGAATTCCAGTTCACGGTGAACCAGCACAGTTCGACTCCGTTCATTAGAAATGCCCTAATCTCCAATTCATTCAGGAAGACAAACCCAAAGTCCAAACCTAGTTTTTTACCATCCACGATGTGCTCGAGATAACATTCCAGACGCTCCTCCAAGGCCACAACTGGGAATGGAGATTCGGGGAACCTACCCCGATGGAGCGCATCAACCCACCGAAAGTTGAGACGTGAACTCCCCTTGATTTCGATAGCTTCCTGAATGTGTCTAAGGCAGTGCCCAGCAGTGACCCAAACGTACCGATCCTTGAGTCTCATGAGGAATCCCGAATGGAAGCTGTGACTCTGTTCTGGGTTTGGCTGGTCAGAGCCCCCATGCACAATAACAAGAAGCGAAATGAAATGTTTGTGGAGCGGATCGTACTCGATTGAGGGCATGAATTGAAGACCTCGGTTAAGAGCACTTATAAGAAGGACCTCCTCCGTTAAACATTATCGGTAGCCTGCGGATTCGTGTTCCGATCAGCTGCAATAAGTGATGCGGCCAGGTCACTAGTCAGCCCCTACTCCAATCCGCCGGCGAGTTCCTTCACGAATTGCTTGATGTCGGCGACGACTTCGGCGCGGGGCGTGCCGAGCTCGGCGGCGGCGGAGAGGCGGCGGACGATCGCGCTGCCGACGATGACGCCGTCGGCGACGCCCGCGAGCTGCCGGACCTGCTCGGCGGTCGAGACGCCGAAGCCGATGCAGATCGGAATCGACGTGCGTTCGCGGAGCCAGGCGACGTTCGCGAGCAGGTCGTCGGGGAGGTCGCGGCGTTCGCCGGTGATCCCCGCGACCGAGACGTAGTAGAGAAACCCGGTGGAGGCCGCGGCGATCCGCGCGGCGCGTTCGCGAGGGGTGGTCGGCGTGACGAGTTGGATGAGTTTGAGGTTGAGCGCGGCGGCTTTCGCGGCGAGCGTCGCAGCCTCCTCGACCGGCAGGTCGGGCACGATCAGGCCGTCGACGCCCGCGGCGGCGGAGTCGCGCAGGTAGGCGTCGACGCCGCGCCGATGGACGATCGAGTACGACACCATCGTCACGATCGGCGCGGTCGCGAGCCGGCCGGAGGCGTCGTCGAGCCGCGCGCCGCGGATGGCTTCGAGGACGCCGGTCGGGGTGACGCCGCGTGCGATCGCGCGGTGATAACTGGCGGAAATCACCGGGCCGTCGGCGATCGGATCGGAGTACGGCACGCCGACTTCGACGAGCCCCGCGCCGGCCTCGAAGACCGCCGGCAGGAGCGCCCGCGTGGCGGCGAGGTCGGGGTCGCCCGCGGTCAAGAACGGCATCAAGGCGCGCTGCTTGGACGCGCGCGCCTGCTCGAAAAACGCGTCGATTCGGTTGCTCATCGTCGGATCGCACTCTCGGCTCGCGAGCCTCGGCGCAGCCTCGCCCATCAATGACGCGCCGACCCGCGGAAGGCATCCATCTTCGCGACTCGACGCCCGCTTGACCACCCCCAAGCCGGCCTCGATACTAGCTTCCAACGAAAGGGGGGCGCCGCGATGGTCGACGACCTGCAAACACTGTACTCTTACAACCGATGGGCGAACGCCCGCACGATCGAGGTTGTGCGGAAGCTGACGCCGGTCCAGTACGCGGCGGAGCCGACTCCGGGTTGGAGCTCGGTCCGTTCCACGCTGGTCCACATTGCCGACGCGACCTTGATTTGGTCGAAACGCCTGCGCGGAGTGACCGTTTCGGCCCGCGCGGCGGAGACCGACTTCCCGACGCTCGACGACGTCGCGCGTCTGTTCGACGAAGGTCAAGCGGCCTTTGAGGCGCTGCTGCCGAGCTACCCGCCCGAGCGGCTCGCGAGCGTGTGGAGTTACCGCAACATCGAGGGGAAAGAGTACAAGGCACCGCTCTGGACGGTCTTTCGGCACGTCGTGAATCACGCGTCGTACCACCGCGGCCAGGTCGCGTCGAAGCTCGCCCGCCTCGGCGTCGACCCCCCTTCGACGGACCTGATCATGTGGGCGATCGAGACGACGGTGTAGTGGAATCGGGCGCGGCGTTTACTCCATCGACTCGCCGCGGAGTCGCGCGATTTCGTAGGCGTCTTTGTCGCCGCGGCCGGAGAGGCAGACGACGACGACCTCGTCGGCGTCGCGGCCGGCGGCTTCTTTGCAGCCCTGCGCGACGGCGTGGCTCGACTCGAGCGCGGGCAGGATCCCTTCGCGACGCGCGAGCAGGTTGTAGGCCGCGAGCGCCTCGGCGTCGGTGACGCTCTCGTAACGAGCGCGGCCGATCTCTTTCCAAAAGCTGTGCTCGGGGCCGACGCCGGGGTAGTCGAGGCCGGCCGAAATCGAGTGGACGTCGGAGGTCTGGCCGTCGACGTCCTGCAAAACGTAGCTGAAGCTGCCGTGGAGGACGCCGGGCCGGCCTTGCGTGAGGCTCGACGCGTGCTCGCCCGCGGACGGACCGCGACCGCCGGCCTCCGCGCCGATTAACTCCACTGTCAGGTCTTCGATGAAGGGATAAAACATCCCCGCCGCGTTCGAGCCGCCGCCGACGCACGCCACCACGGCGTTCGGCAGCCGGCCCAGTTTTTCGAGCGACTGTCGACGCGTTTCGCGGCCGATGACGGCCTGGAAATCGCGGACGATCATCGGGAACGGATGCGGGCCGACGACGCTGCCGATCGTGTAATGCGTGGTGCTCGAGGAGCCCATCCAGTCGCGCATTGCCTCGTTGGTGGCGTCGCGGAGGGTCCTGGAGCCGGTCTCGACCGCGACGACGCTCGCGCCGAGGGTGCGCATGTTGAAGACGTTGAGCTTCTGCCGACGGATGTCCTCGGCGCCCATGTAGACTGTGCAATCGAGGCCGAAGAGGGCGCAGGCGGTGGCCGTGGCGACGCCGTGCTGGCCCGCGCCGGTCTCGGCGATGATCCGGGTTTTGCCCATGCGTTTGGCGAGCAAGACCTGTCCGAGGGCGTTGTTGATCTTATGAGCGCCGGTGTGGTTCAGGTCTTCGCGCTTGAGGAAGACGGCGGCTCCGCCGGCGTGCTCGCTGAGTCGTTTGGCGTGGAACAAGGGCGAGGGGCGGCCGACGTAGTCGAGCAGATAGCCGTCGAGGGTTGCTTGAAAAGCGGGGTCGGCCTTGGCGATCTCGTACTCTTCGGCCATTTGGCGGAGGGCGTCGATGAGCGTCTCGGGGACGAAGCGGCCGCCGAAGGCGCCGAAGCGTCCGAGGGCGTCGGGCATTTGCGTCGCGGCGGCGTGCTTGGCGGCGGGAGCTGTCGTGGACATCAATGACCCCTTCGATGGCGGATCCAATAGACGCGGTCGGGCGTCGTCGCGGGCGACTCGGACCGGCGCATGATCGTCGGCGAGGCGGCGAAGTTCATTGTCCGCGCGGGGGCGCGGCGTGGTCAAGGGCAAGCGTTGCGCGGAGGGTTCGGCGCGGCTGCGGAGGCTGCCGTCTCGGACTGGATTCGCGCGTCGGCACTTGCGGCGAGTGCCGATCGGTGCCATGATTTCAGGACGCTGCGGGATCGGTTCGACGCCCGAGAGAGCTCGTGGAAGCGGAAACGAATGCGCACGTCCGAGGCGACCTTGACGGCGCGGTGGGTTTTCCCGGTGGAAGGTCCGCCGATCGAGCACGGGTGCGTGACGATCGATCACGGCCGGGTTGCTTGGGTGGGACGCGCGTCGGAACGGTCGAGCGACCTCGACCTGGGGAACGCGGCGATCACGCCGGGGTTCGTGAACGCGCACACGCATTTGGAGCTGTCGGCGCTCGGTTCGGACGGTCGCGACGGCACGAAAGCGGCGTGCGACGAGATCGACTGGCTGCGGCGGGTGGTCGAGCAACGTCGCGGCGGGGGCCGGGAGGCGCTGCTGACGGCGTCGCGACGGAACGCGGCGGCAAGCGTGGCCGCGGGGACGACGATGGTCGCCGACACCACCACCGCGGGCGCGAGCTGGGAGGCCGTGGGGTCGTCGCCGCTGCGGGCGGTGGTGTTCGCGGAGATGATCGGGCTGCGTCGCGGGCGGGGGTTGGAGACGAGCCAGGAAGCGTGGGACTGGATCGGCGGGGTGAAGCCCGAGGATCAAGTGGCGTCGTGCGCGCGGCCGGGTTTGAGCCCGCACGCGCCCTACTCCACCGCCGGCTGGCTCTACTATCAGGCGGCTCACAGCGGTCTGCCGCTCTCGACGCACCTCGCCGAAATGCCCGAGGAGATCGAGCTTTTGCGCGACCGCGGCGGTCGCTTGCGCGGCTTTTTGGAGGAGCTCGGCGCGTGGGACGAGGGCTGGGAGCCGATCAGCGCGCGGCCCGCGGAGTACGTCCGTCGCGGCGAGCTGCGCGAGGCCGACTGGCTGATCGCGCACGGCACCTACCTCGACGAGTCGGACTTCTGGCAGTTTCGGCCCGAGGCCGCGGTCAACGGCCACCGCGTCGCGATCGCCTACTGCCCGCGGACGCACGCGCGTTTCGGGCACGCCTCGCACCCGTATCGCGAGCTGCTCTCGCGCGGCGTGATCGTCTGCCTCGGCACCGACAGCCTGGCCTCCAGCCCGAGCTTGAGCATTCTCGACGAGGCCCGGTTCCTCCGACGCGGCGACGCGACCCTGGGCGGACCCTTGATCCTCACGATGGCGACGCTCTTCGGCGCCTGGGCGCTGCGCGCGGACGCCGTCACCGGCAGCCTGAAGCCGGGCAAATCGGCGGATCTGGCCGTCGTCGCGCTGCCCGACCTCGACGACGAGGATCCCTACGCGCTGTTGCTCGACTCCGACCTGCCCGTCGTCGCGAGCGTCTTCGAGGGCAAATTCACGAGCGGGCCGTGGAGCCTCGACTGAACTCCACCCGCGAGACTCCACTCGCGACGCACGCGGACGCCGGAGTCATCTCGCGAGATTCTCGAACTCGTCGGTATCGGGCAGCGGGACGACGGGTTTGAGCAGCGTGAACTCGGTGAGGTCGTGGTCGATCTCCTGCTCGACTGCCGGCGCGGCGACGGGTTCGTCGGGTTCGGCGGGGGCGTCGGGAGTTGCGTCGGGAGTTGCGTCGGGAGTTGCGTCGGGAGTTGCGTCGGGAGTTGCGACGGGAGTTTCCGGGGGCGCGACGGCGATATCGAACCACGGCGTTCCGTCGACGTCGAACCGCAGAATGAGGTAGATCGCGGCGGCGGCGGACCAGAAGAACGCCCAGCTCCAGGCGCGGACGAGCAGCTCGACGAGTCCGAGCCAAAAGGTCGCGCCGATGTTATGGGAGTCCGCGAGGACGGCGCGGACGGCGTCGGATCCGCCGAGAGCGAGACTCCACTCCGCGAGGTGCACGACGAGACGCGCGAGCAGGTCGGCGGCGACCGCGCCGCACGCGCCGACCACCCACGCCGCCAGCGCCAAAGCCGCGAACAGGGCCTTCCTCTGCGTCACGTAGGCGAACGAGCGGCTCACGGCGTCGAAGCCGTCCTCGTTTTCGGCCGCGATCGTCACGTGCATCAGCGGCCACGCGAACGTCAGTCCGAGCAGGATCACGGCGTTGAGAATGTTGCAGGCGAGCGGGACGACGAGCACCGCGCCGCCGACCCCGCGGCCGATCCAGCCGAGCCGAAAGATCACGCCGCAGCCCGCCGAAATCGCCGCGAAGACGCCGACCGCGACCAACGGCGCCAGCGGCGCGGCGATCAAGGGCCGCCCCTTTTTGATCGCGAACAGCAACGCCGGCCGGATCCCTAGCCACTCGCCGCGGACCGCGAGCACGACCGCCCCCCGCGCCAGCGCGCCTCCGAAGATTCCCCAAATCACGACCCCGACCAGCGCGTGCACCAGCGCGTGCAACCGACCCTTGAGCGTTGTTTCAATCGAGAACAGATCGAGGAACGGCCCCACGAGCCGGACCGCGGGCTCGGCGGCGCGGGCGAAGGCGGCACGCAAGACGGCTTGCGGTCCGTGGCCGTAAACGAGCTCGGGCGCGCGAGGCTCGCGCGCGCCGAAGAGGTTGTCGACCGCGTTCCCGACGACGTACCAGAACGTCAGTCCAAGCGCCGCGACCAACAGCAACCGCGCGTTCGTCGCCGTCGCCGCGGCCTCGAAGAGCTTCCGGCGCGGGTTGATCACGAAGGGCGGGTGTGCGTCGAACGGTGCCTCGTCGCGAGTCATGCGGTGCTCTCGGATCGTGATTCGACCGACGTTTGGGGAGACGACGACGCGGCGTCGCGCTGTGACGACCGTCCCGCTGTAAGCTCCATGATCGTATCGGCGAGCGGCCGGTCGCGTCTACGGTGCGACGCAGGTCAGAACCGTCGCCCGAGCACCCGCGGGCCGAATTTCCACCTCGCCGAGCGATGCCGGCAAGAGCAGCGTCTGACCGGCCGCAAGCCCGCGCGCGACGCCGCCCGCGATCACCTCGGCATCCCCTTCCAGCCCGACCAAAATCGTGAACCGCGCAGCCGCGCCGACCCGCGACGGCCCCGTCAGCCGCAGCCGCGTCAACTCGAAATAAGGAGAGCGCGCCAGCGGTTCGCGCGTGCCGCCGGCGATCGTCTCAGGCCGGCTCGCGAGCGGATTCACAGGTCCAAACTCGAACTTCGTCGCCTCGAGAGCCTCGGTCAGATGGAGCTTGCGCGGGCGTCCGTCGGGCGCGACGCGGCCCCAGTCGTAGACGCGAAAGGTCGCGTCGGACATCTGCTGCACCTCGACGAGCAGCACCCCCGCGCCGATCGCGTGCAATGTCCCCGCCGCGATCAGCACGCAGTCGCCCGCCTTCGCCTCGAACCGATGCAAGAGCGGCTCAACCTTGCCCGCTTCGAGCGCCGCCGCGAACTCGTCGCGCGCCACGCCCGGCTTCAAACCGGCGTAAATCAAGGCGCCCGGCTCGGCGTCAAGAATCACCCACGCCTCGGTTTTGCCGTTGTCGCCCGCGAGCTTCGGGCCCAGCACGTCGTCGGGATGCACCTGCACCGAGAGGTTCTGGTGCGCGTCGATAAACTTCACCAGCAAAGGGAATTGCGCGCGCGTCCCGGCCTCGGAGCCGAGCAGCTCGCGCGCCGATTCGTGGACCAAGGCACGCAGATTTTGACCCGCGAGCGCGCCCTCGCACACCACGCTGACGTCGTCGTGATGATCCGAGATTTCCCAACTTTCGGCGTAGTCGTCGTGATCGCCGAGCGACTTCCCGAGCACCGTGCCGAGCCGCCGGCCACCCCAGATCAAACGCTTCAGGATCGGCTCGAAACGCAGCGGTTCGCTGACCGTCGCAGCCATCAACACGCCCTCGTCGCCCTTTTTTTACTGAATTGTAGCCCGCTCGACGACGAAGCCGTCCCGCAAGCCCACGCCCTGCGCCCGTTGTAACGACCGCGCGGTCGCGCTGTCCACCCGATTCGTAGCGACCACCGACGCTTTCAACGCCCGACGTCGCATCTCCGTCGAATCCGCGACGCATCGGCTTGCGTTTGGTCCGACCCTTCGCTCTAATCGAATTCGATACGTCCGACGTCGATCGCGTTGCTTCCTCACCGCTCTACTCCAATTTGATCCACATCGCGAGGGAGTTCCCAATGTCGCAGCGCAACCGGCGCGCGCCCGCCTTCGAGCCGGTCGAGCCGCGCTTCCTGCTCACCCTCAACTTCATCTTTGACTACACGTACGACGCCGCCGGCTTCTTCACCGCGAATCCACAGGCCAAGCTCGTCCTCCAAGAAGCCGCCGCGCTGCTCGGCAACCAGATCCAGAACAACCTCGCGGCCATCACCCCCGACCCCACCGCCGGCAACACCTGGTCGCTCTTCTTCACCAGCCCCGGCGACGGCAGCTCGGTGACGGTCAACAACCCCGTGATCCCCGCGAACACCGTCTTGATTTACGCGGGCGGCAGCACCGACCCGAACGCCCCGATCGGCGTCGGCGGACCCGCCGGCTACCTCGACAACGGCACCTCCGACTGGCAAAACCTCGTCACCAACCGCGGCGAGCCGAACGGGCCGGGCATCGACGCCGGCGCGGTCTCCTTCGCCGCGCAACCGGTCGCCGGCGACTCGACGTACTCCTGGAGTTTCGCCGGGACCAGCGGTATGCCGACCTCGCATCAATTCGACTTCCTCAGCGTCGCCGAGCACGAACTCGCCCACGCGCTCGGCTTCGGTCTGAGCTCAAATTGGACCAGCCTCATCAATCAAACGAACAACACCTTCCTCGGCCCCCGCGCCGACGCGCTCTACGGCGGACCAGTCCCGCTCGACCCCGCCACCGGCGACGGACACTGGGCCGGCGGCGTCACCTTCCAAGGCGTCCAGCCCCTCATGGACGACGCCGAACCCCTCATGAACGGCACCCGCCGCTCCATGACCCCGCTCGACTGGGCCGGGATGCAAGACATCGGCTGGATCACCGACCAGCTCGTGATCTCCGGCCAGCCGCCCGACAACGCCGGCGTCGGCGCTCCGTTCGGATTGACCGTCGCGGTCGTCGGCGGAACCGGCGGTCTCGACACAACTTACACCGGCGCGATCACGGTCTCGCTCGCCGCGAACCCCACCGGCGCGACCCTCGGCGGCACCCTCACGGCCAATGTCGTCGGCGGCGTCGCGACCTTCAACAACCTCACGATCGATACCCCCGGCGTCGGCTACGTCGTCCAGGCCGCCGCCGCGGGGCTGGCTTCCACCGGCACCGACGTCTTCGACGTCGGCCACTCCACATCAACGGTCGACTTCACCGGCAACGGCCGCAGCGACCTCGGCGTTTTCCGCGTCGCCACCGCGCAATGGCTGGTCCAACTCCCCGGCGGCGGGGCGCTCACGCCCACCTTCGGCGCTTCCAATATGACCGATATCCCCGTGCCGGGTGACTATTTAGGTAACGGCCAGACGCAGCTCGCCGTCTTCCGACCCTCGACCGCCCAATGGTTCATCCAGGGGATGGGCGTCTTCAGCTTCGGAGCCACCAACCTCTTCGATATCCCCGTCCCCGGCGACTATTTAGGAAACGGCAAAACCCAACTCGCCGTCTTCCGACCCTCGACCGCCCAGTGGCTGATCCAAGGCATCGGCGCGGTTCAGTTCGGTGCCCCCAACCTCGCCGACATCCCCGTTCCAGGCAACTATTCCGGCGTCGGGCCGACCCAGCTCGCCGTCTTCCGGCCTTCGACCGGCCAGTGGCTTATTAATAATGAAGGCGCGATCTCGTTCGGCGGGTTGAATTTGACCGACGTCCCGCTCGAAGCGCCGATCGGAGCACTCCTCGCGCTCGGCAAAATCCCGACCGCCGGCGGCACCCGCGCCCTCAATGTTTTCGGCGCGCACGCCGCTCCGACTCCCTCGACCCTCATTTCGACACGCTCGGCCGTCGCGTTCGCGCCCGTTGCGGTCTCCGCAACACCAACGACGGCGGTCACTTCGGCGCCGGCCGTCGCCGCGAAGTCCACCCCGGCGGCCGTCCGCTGCGCACCCACGCGGCACGCGACCGCGCTCGACCCGCGGATCGCACTCTATCGCAAGCCCGCGCCGACCCGGGCGCCGCGCGCGGCGGACCGTTGGGCTTCGCGCCCGCCCGTCCGGTTGCTAGACTATTGAATTCTTCCGACTCGCGGTCGACCCCTCCGAGCGACCGCGGTGCTCGGGTTGCGCGCCGACCTCCCTGGAGGTTGAAGCGCGAGCGCGGCCGCGGCGGGGATCCCGACGAGCCGTCGTCGAGGGCCCGGGGAAGTCGCGGCGTGATCTGATTTTCGATCCGACGGGGAGCTTTGAGTCGCGCGATGATCATCGTATTGAAGCCAAATTCCAGCCGAGAAACGGTCGACCACGTCCTCGAATGCATCGAGGCGATGGGCCTCACGCCGCACCTTAGCCAGGGGGTGTCGCGGACCATCATCGGCGTCATCGGCGATGAGAGCAAGCTTCGCGCCGCGCCGCTCCAGGCGATCGCCGGCGTCGAGCAAGTCCTGCCGATTTTGAAGCCGTTTAAGCTCGCGAGCCGCGAGTTTCATCCCGAGGATCTCGTCATCAACCTCAAAGGGGTGCGGATCGGCGGCGGCTCGCTGGCGATGATCGCCGGCCCCTGCGCGGTCGAAAGCGAGCCCTTGCTCACCGAAGTCGCCGAGCAAGTCCGCGCCGCCGGCGCGAATATTCTCCGCGGCGGCGCATTTAAGCCGCGCACGAGCCCGTACAGCTTCCAGGGACTCGGCCGCGAGGGGCTCAAGATCCTCCGCGCCGTCGGCGACCGCTTCGGGATGCCCGTCGTGACCGAAGTCATGGACCCGCGACAAGTTGAGATGGTCGTCGAGCACGCCGACATGATCCAGATCGGCGCCCGCAACATGCAGAACTTCGACCTTTTGAAAGAGGTCGGCCGGACTCCGATCCCGGTCCTCTTGAAGCGCGGCATGAGCGCGACGGTGAAGGATCTTTTGATGTCCACCGAGTACATCCTCTCGCAAGGCAACCGCCGCGTGATCCTCTGCGAGCGCGGCGTGCGGACCTTCGAGGACTCCACGCGCAATACTCTCGACTTGTCGATCGTCCCGAACGTGAAGGGGCTGAGTCACCTGCCGATCATCGTGGACCCGAGCCACGCGACCGGCCGGCCGGACCTGATTCCTTCGATGGCGCTCGCGGCGGTCGCGGCCGGCGCCGACGGCGTGCACATCGAGGTCCACTCCTGCCCCGAGAAGGCGCTTTCCGACGGCCCGCAGGCGCTTGTGCCGGCGCAGTACGCCGAACTCATGACGCGGATCCGCGCCGTCGCGCGGGCCGTGGGCAGCACGATCGCGGAGCCCGAGCCGAGCGCGGAGCCGGCTCTACTCCACTCATAACGTTGCTCCAATCCCGTCGCGATTGTTCGAACAAGCTCCCGTTGACACTCCACTCCACCGGTTTGCGTGAAGGATCAAAGCGAAAATGGCTCAGACGCTGCGACCGCCCTTGATCGCGGGCAACTGGAAAATGAACCCGGCAACCGCCGACGAGGCCGAAACGCTGGCGAAGGACGTCATGGCGGGCGTCGGACCCGCCGCCGACGTCCACGTCGCGATCGCGCCCGCGTTCGTGCACCTGCAGCGCATCGACCTCGTGCTCGACGGCTCGCCGATCGGCCTGGCGGCGCAGAACATGCACTGGATGCCCTCCGGAGCGTACACCGGCGAGATCTCCGCCGCCATGCTCCAGGACGCCGGCTGCACCCACGTGATCCTCGGCCACAGCGAACGCCGGCACGGTCTAGGCGAGACCGACGCCGACGTTAACCGCAAGCTGCACGCCGCCTTAGCCGCGAAGTTGATCCCGATCGTCTGCGTCGGCGAAACCCGCGCCGAGCGCGAGGCCGACCACACGCGCGACGTCGTCGCGACGCAGCTTGAAGGCTCGCTCGCGGGCCTCGAAGCCGACCTGGCGCCCGGCGTCGTGATCGCCTACGAGCCCGTCTGGGCGATCGGCACCGGCCTCAACGCCACGCCCGAACAAGCGCAGGAGGTGCACGCATTCATTCGCGCCAAGCTCTCCGAGCGGCTCGGCGCGGCGACCGCGGCCCGCGTCGTCGTCCTATACGGTGGGAGCGTCAAGCCCGACAACGCCCTCGAATTGCTCGGCCAGGCCGACGTCGACGGCGCACTCGTCGGCGGCGCGAGCCTGAAGGCCGCCGACTTTCTTGCGATTATCGCCGCGGCCCGCACCGCGGCCGCCCACAAACGCGGCGCCGCCCGTTAACTTCGTCTCGGATCGGGAACCCAACCGCACGCAAGCCGACCGCAACGTTCGCGAAAAGGACCTCAAACGTGTCTATTCTGATCGGAATCCTGAACGCCCTCTTGATCATTACGTCGCTCTTCATGATCTGTCTCGTGCTGATTCAGCGCGGCAAGGGGGGCGGGTTGGCGGGCGCTTTCGGCGGCGCGGGTGGCTCGAGCGCCTTCGGCGCGAAGGCCGCCGACGTCTTCACAAAGGTGACGATCGGCACCGCGGCGCTCTGGTTCGCACTCGCCGTCGTGCTCGTGATCCTCATGAATTCAGGCTCGCGGGACACCTCGGGCTTCGAGTCCGCGGCGAGCCGCGACAAAGCTCTCGGCACGACGTCGTCGAAGTCGAAGAACGCCGCGGGCAAGGATGCGGGCACGTCGAAGGACGCGGCCGGGCTGCCCTCGAACACGCCCCCGGCGAAGCCCGAGCCCGACCTCCCGCCGGCGCTCCCCGGCACCTCGAAAGGCACCGCTCCCGCAGAGGCCGCTCCCAAAGACGGTCCCTCGAAAGACGCCGCTCCAAAAGCCAAATGAGCCGGGCCGCGACCCGCGCGCCGGACCGATTCCCGCGCCCCGTCGTCGACGCGAATCGATCGTCCCTAGAAACGAGGCGCCTGTGCTCCTAAGCATGACCGGTTTCGGAGAGGCCCGGCGGCACGAACCGCGCTGGACGATCGAAGTCGAGGCGCGCACCGTCAATAATCGCCATTTTAAGCTCAGCGCGCGGATCAGCGAGCCGTACTCGGCGCTCGAGGGCGACATCGAGCGGCTCGCGCGGGAGTCGATTCGACGCGGGACGGTTCAACTCAGCGTGCGTGTGGACCGTCCGAAACGTCCCGACGACTATCGGCTGAACATGACCGCGCTTCAAAGCTACCAGCGGCAATTCAGCGAAATATTTGGCGGTTCGGCGGTCGATCCGTCGGCGTTGCTGGGGTTGCCGGGAGTCGTTGAGGAGCGTCGCGCCGAGGCGGCCGACCCGCGCGACGACTGGCCCGAACTGGCGGCGGTTGTTGCGGAGGCGCTCGCGAAGTTGCAGGCGTCGCGGTTGGCCGAGGGGGGCGCGATGGCCGTCGAGCTGACGGCCTTGGCGTCGTTAATGTCAACGAGGCTGGAGTTGGTGGCCGCCCGCGCGCCCGAGGTGGTGACGGCGTACCAAACGCGGCTGTTCGAGCGGGTGCAGACGCTCATGAAGGACCAAGGGAGCGCGCTCGAGCCGCGCGACCTGGCGCGCGAGGTCGCGATTTTGGCCGACCGCGCCGACATCGCCGAGGAGGTCGTCCGATTGCGGACGCATCTCGAGCGGTTTCGCGAGGCGCTCGACGAGCCCGAAAGTCCCGGCCGCAAGCTCGACTTCCTGGTCCAAGAGATCGGCCGCGAGACGAACACGATCGGCTCGAAGGCGAACGACCTCGAAATCACGCGGCACGTGGTCGAGATGAAGGGGATCCTCGAAAAGATTCGCGAGTTGATCCAAAATGTGGAGTAACGCGGCGCGGACCTCGGTATTCGACTCGATTCCGATCGTCGTCTGACTCTTTTTTTTGCGGTGGATCGATGAAGGATTGGGAACACTTGCCGGGGCGATTGTTCGTGGTGTCGGGGCCTTCGGGCTCGGGCAAGAGCACGATCGCGCGTCGAGTTCTGTCGGCGATTCCGGCCGAAAAGCTGGTGCTTTCGACGTCGGCGACGACGCGTCCGCCGCGACCGGGCGAGGAGCACGGGCGCGAGTACTTTTTTCTTGATCGCGACGAGTTCGAGAGCCGCCGCGGCGCGGGGCGTTTTCTCGAGTCGGCCGAGGTTTACGGGCGGCTTTACGGCACGCCCGCGGAGCCGGTCCGCGATGCGTTGGCTTCGGGCCGCGACGTGATTTTGGAGATCGACGTGCAGGGCGCCGAGCAGGTGCGCGACCGCGTCGCGAGCGCCTTCCGCGTCTTCATCGACGTGCCGAGTCTCGAGGAGCTCGAGCGGCGTCTGCGCGGCCGCGGCGGCGACTCGGAGGAGTCGATCGCGCGTCGGCTGGCATCGGCCCGCGTCGAGATCGAGGCGGGGGCGCGCTACGACCATCGGATCGTGAACGACGAACTCGACCGCGCGGTCGAGGAGCTGGCGCGCGTGATCGCGCGGCACGGCCGCTCGGGATACTCCACTCCACTAGTCCACGAAGAATCCTCAAAAGGAGGCGCGCGATGATCGACGAGTTGAAGGAAGAGCGGATCGTGAACAAAGTCGGCGGCCGGTTCAAGCTGTCGACGCTGATCCAGAAGCGGATGATCGCGCTCAATCAAGGTGCGCGGCCGCTGGTCGAGGCGCGCGGCGTCGACAAGCTTCAGGTTGTGATCCAAGAGATCATGCAGGACAAGATTTTCCTGGATATGTCGGGAAACGTGCAGTACTCGGAGCCGACCGAGGAGGTCGAGGGCGGGACGGTCGACCTTACGCAATCGACGAATTGAGCGCGACCGCGCGGCCTGCGCGGGGCGGACTCGCGAACGCCGCAAGCCCCGGCGGGCCTTGAGCCGAGAATAACTCCTGGTGTATTCGATCGTCGACGCCGCAACGCGGACGACACCGAAACAAATGCGCGCCGGGGGAGACCGATGCTGGACCGACAGCGCTGGGCGCGTCACGCGCCCGCGACCGCCGCGGCGCTTGCGTTGGCCCTTGCCTTCGTGACGCTGAGCCTGCGCGGTTACGACCCGGCCGACCCGCCTGGAGACGCCGCGTGGCCGCCGAATCAGCCGGTCCGGAACGCCTGCGGCCCGGTGGGCGCGGCGGCGGCGCACATTCTCTTTTCGACGTTCGGGCTGGCGTCGTGGCTCTTGGTGGGAGCGGCGGCGGCGGCTGTCGTTTCGATCGCGACGCGCGCGGGCTCGCTCCGTCTCGGCCGGCCGGCGCTGGGGTTGGCACTCGTGCTGGCGGTGGCGGCGGCGACGGCTCAGAAATTTGGAGGCAAGCTTGACGCAATCCCTCCCGTCGGCGCGGGCGGATACGTCGGCGCATTCGCCGCGGCTTTTCTAGAAGGGCAATTCGGGCCGGTGGGGATGGTCTTGATCGGCGTCGCCAGTCTGGCGACGGGCCTGATTCTGTGCGGTCGCGTGCTTGTCGTCGAGCCTGCTTTCGCACTGCTGAACGTCGCGGGCTCGTGGTCGCCGTGGGGACGTTCGAGCGCTCCGGATTCGGCCGCGCACGCGCCGCGTCCCACAACCGCCGCCGACCTCGCCGCAAGCGTCGCGCCGATGCCTTACAGCCCGCGGTCGCTGGCCGCGCCCGTCGCGACGAACCCCGCGCGCGCCCTCGTCCACGCGGGATCGTCGGGCTTCGGTGCGTCGCACCAGTCCGCCTTGCAGCGCGACCCCGCGCCCCCGCAGTCGACACGATTTGAGAGCAATCTGCCCGCCGCGCGGACCCACGCGCGACCCCCCGCGCCCGGCGACTTCCAACTCCCGCCGCTCGACTTGCTCGAGCCGCCGTCGCCCTTCCCCGTCCACGAGCACGAGGCGAAAATCCAGTCGCGCGCGCTCATGCTCGAAAAGACGCTGCTCGAACACGGCTGCGTCGTCCGCGTGGTGCAAATCGATACCGGGCCGGTGATTACGCAATTTGAAGTGGAACTCGAGGCCGGCCTGCGGGTGTCGCGGATCGTCGGGCTCTCGAACGACCTTGCAATCGCGCTCGCGGTGCCGAGCGTCCGTATCGTGGCGCCGATCCCGGGCAAAACGACGGTCGGCATCGAGGTGCCGAACGAGCGTCGCGGGATCGTGAAGCTCGGCGAGGTCGTCGCGGGCGTGCCGGAATCGGTCGCGAAATTTCGGATCCCGCTGTTCCTCGGCAAGGACGTCAAGGGCGCGCCGCTCGCCTTCGACCTCGTCGACATGCCGCACTTGCTCATCGCCGGCCGCACCGGCACGGGCAAATCGGTCTGCCTGAACGCGATGATCCTTTCTATTTTAATGACGCGCCGGCCTGATGAAGTAAAGCTCATTCTGATCGACCCGAAAATGGTGGAGCTCTCGCAATTCAAGCGGATCCCGCACCTGATGCACCCGGTCGTCACCGACATGAAAAAGGCGGAATCGCTGCTGGCGTGGGCGTGCGAGAAGATGGACGAGCGTTACACTTTCCTCGCGCGCGCGAAAGTGCGGAATATCCAGTCGTACAACCAACTCGGCGAGGAGGAAGTGTTGGCGCGGATCGCGCCTGAGGACGACGAGGAGCGCGCCCGGATCCCGACGTACATGCCGCACATCGTGATCATCGCCGACGAGATGGCCGACCTGATGATGACCGCCGCGAAAGAAGTGGAGCATCACATTGTCCGGCTGGCGCAGAAGGCGCGGGCGGTCGGGATGCATCTGATCGTCGCGACGCAGAAGCCGACGGTCGACGTGATCACAGGCTTGATCAAAGGCAACCTGCCGGCGCGGATCGCGTTCCAAGTGGCCGGTCGCAGCGACTCGCGCGTCGTCCTCGACGAAATGGGCGCCGACAAGCTGCTCGGCAACGGCGACATGCTCTTCTTGATCCCCGGCACGTCGCATGTGATCCGAGCGCAGGGCACGTATGTTTCCGACGCCGAGGTCAACCTCGTCTGCGACTATTTGCAGCAATATCCAGTGGACTTCAGCCGGGAATTGATGCAGCTCCAGGTGGGCGGAGGGCCGGGCGGGAAGGACCGCGGCGCCGCGTTGAAGGAGCGCGACGAACTCTACGAGCCGGCCATCGAGGTCGTGATTCGCGAGGGTCGCGGCTCGTGCTCGCTGTTGCAAAGGGCGCTCGGGATCGGTTACGGACGCGCCGCGCGGCTGATCGACTTCATGGCCGAGGACGGCATCGTGGGCGAGTATAAAACCGGCGCGGCGCGCGAGGTCCTCTACTCGTGGGAAGAGTGGGAGGCGATGAAAAACGGCTCGGGACCGAGCGAGGCGGCGTGAGCGGGCGCGGTCGGCGATCAACGCTCGGGTGGCCTCGATGCCGCAACCGCGATATTGTGGTCAAGGAAGCGCGTCGAGCGGCGAATGCCTCCAAAACGAGATCGCGCACCGAAGCGGGCGGAACCTTGAACGGCGACGGCGACGACATGATCTTTGGCGACGTCAGCGGCCGCGCGCCCGAACATCGGCGACGTCCCGAGCGCGACCGACGTTGCGCGCTCGTCGCAATCGACGAGCCCGCCGACTCCGACCTGCCCGTTTATTTGTCAAGGCGCGCGGCCGAGGCGGTCGAACGGCACGCGGCGCGCGACCTCGGGGTCGAGTTGGGCGGCGTCCTGCTGGGCAAGGAGTGCGTCGACGACGACGGCCGGCCGTTCGTCTGGATCGAGGAAGCGCTCGAGGCGAAATACTACATGAATACACAGGCGAGCTTCACCTACACTCACGACACCTGGTCCGAAATCACCCGCGAGCGCGAACGCCTGCACCCCGGCCTCGAAATCGTCGGCTGGTATCACACCCACCCCGACTTCGGCATTTTCCTTTCCAATCACGATCTCTTCATACACGAACATTTTTTCCCCGGACCGCTGCAGGTGGCGTACGTCGTCGACCCTGTTCGACGCACGCGCGGCTTTTTCCAGCGTCGCGGCGGGATGCTCGACCCGACCGCCGGCTTCTATCTCGTCGCGCCGCGCGTGGAGCGCGTCGCGCTGGCGAGGCTCGCGGAGGAGCTCGAATCT
>JAJYDB010000356.1 GCA_021777845.1 Planctomycetota bacterium | reverse complement strand
GGTGCTGATGGCGCTGACGCTCGGCTTCAGTCTGACGGGCTATCTGCTGCCTTGGGATCAGAAGGGTTATTGGGCGACGAAGGTCGCGACGAACATCGCGGGGGGCGCGCCGGTGATCGGGCCGTCTCTGCAACGCGTGGTGGTCGGCGGCAACGATTACGGCAACCAGACGTTGACGCGGTTCTTCGGCCTGCACGTGGGCGTGTTGCCGCTGTTGCTGGTGATCGCGCTGGTGGTGCATATCGCCCTGTTTCGACGTCACGGGGTGACGGCGCCGAAGAAGGCGGTCGGCGTGGGGGCGTTTTGGCCGACGCAGGTGTTCATGGATACGGTGGCGTCGGCGCTGGTGCTGGGGCTCGTGATGTACTTCGCGTTTGCCGAGCACGGCGCGCCGCTCGACGCCCCGGCCGACCCGTCAAGCTCGGATTATCCCGCGCGGCCGGAGTGGTACTTCCTCTCGCTTTTTCAGATGCTCAAACTCTTCCCCGGAAAGCTCGAGTATCTCGGCACGTTCGTGATCCCGACGGCGTTGGGCGCGGTGTTCCTCGTGATTCCGCTGTTGGATCGGATCATGCCGCGCGGGTTGGCGCATTTTCTGTCGTGCGCGTTCGTGTTCGGACTCTTCGGCGGGGCGGGATATCTGACTTACGAAGCGATGAGCGACGACGCGAAGAACGAGCAATATCAGGCGGCGCGGCTGAAGTCGGACGTCGAACGGAAGCGAGCGCTGCGGCTCGCGGGCGACTCGAGCGTCGGCATCCCGCCCGACGGCGCGAGCTACCTGTTGCGGCGCGACCCGCTCACGCACGGGAAGGCCGTGCTCGAAACGAAGTGCCTCGTCTGCCATCGCTTTAAAGGGGAGGGGAGCGGCAAGCAGGTCGCGACCGACCTCGAGGGTTTTGGCTCGTACACGTGGTTGCGCGGGTTGCTCGAAAAGCCGACCGACGACAAGTATTTCGGCAAGGTCCCCGGTTGCGACGGCATGGAGGAGTGGAAAAAGGGCTCGAAGCTGACGAAGTCGCAGCTCGACCAGGTGGCTTCGTTCGTGACGATGATGGACGACCCCGACCCCGACCTGAGCGTCGAGGAATGGCTGAACGTGCCGCGGGTCGCCAATCACCCCGGCTCGCCGTTGTTCGTGAAGGAGTGCGGGCAATGTCACGTGGTCGAGGGTTTGAGCGAAGGGGGCATGCGCGACGCCCCGAAGCTGTTTGGATGGGGCGGCGAGACGTGGATGCGGCGAATGATCCGCAAGCCCGGCGCCTCCGACCTCTACGGCTTCCTCGAGAAGAAGCACCAGATGCCGGCGTTCGCCGAGCAACTGACCGAGACCGACCTGACGGCGTTGATTCGTTACCTCCGCGACGACTATCTCGATGCGCCGCAACGGCTGCCCGCGCCGGGAGGCCGTCCGAAACCGGCGGTCGCGGCGAATCACGAGTGAACGGCGCGGCGTTCTCCCTTCGCACGGTGCGGCCCCTGTCGATGAGGTCGGCTCGATGACTTACACAACCGCCTCGAAGATCCCTCCGCTTGCGCTGGGCGTGTGTAGCTGGAGTTTGCAGGTCGGCGGCATTGCGGAGCTGCGTCGGTTGCTCGACGAGTTGGGTGTGAACGCGGCTCAGATCGCGTGCGGCGACCCGCATCACGCGAGCTGGGAGGAGGGGGACGACATGCCGGCGGCGGCGCTGGCGTCGGGGATTGCGTTCACGTCGGCGATGCTCGGTTTTCCGGGCGAGGATTACACGACGCCGGAGACGATTCGGATCACGGGCGGCTTCGGCGACCCCGCGCTCCGCGACGAGCGGCTCGACCGTCTGCGTTGGGGCGTCGAGCGGACCGTCGCGCTCGGATTGAGCGACCTCACGCTGCACGCGGGCTTTCTGCCCGACGTCGGCGACGCGTCGCGGCCGGCGATGTTGGACACCCTGACGCGCGCGGCGGGGATCGCGGCCGACCGCGGCGTCACGCTCTGCTTCGAGACCGGCCAAGAGACCGCCGACCTCCTGCGCGCCACGCTCGACGACCTCGCTTGTCCCAATCTGAAGGTGAACTTCGACCCCGCGAACATGCTCCTCTACGATAAAGGCGACCCGATCCGCGCGATCGACATTCTCGCACCCGACATTCGCACCGTGCACGTCAAAGACGCGCGCCGGCCGACCGTGCCGGGCCATTGGGGCGAGGAGGTCCCGCTCGGCGAGGGCGAGGTTGGCATCGCGCGGTTTGTGCGGGCTTTGCGGGCGATCGGGTACGACGGCGCGCTGGTGATCGAGCGCGAGGTCGGCGATCAGGCGGGACGGATGCGCGACGTCGCGCACGGTCTGCGCGTCCTCAAAGATTGCCTGACCGCGTAAATCGCTGCGTTTGACGCGGCAGTGCCGGGTCGAACTCCGCGGCGCGCGGAGCTTTTTGACATTGCGCCGCGGCGGGGTAGATTTTCGAGATCACTCCTTTGATTGCGCACCTCGGATTCGTCGACGTCTCCGTCGCATATTGCCGCGAGGTGCGGATTCTCATGACTCGACCCGCTCGGAAACGACCTGTTCGACCTCAATCTCGTCGCGGCGCGCCGATTGTCGTCGACTCTCTCGAGTCGCGCGTGCTGCTTTCGTTCTCGATCAACAGCACGTCGGCGACGGTGGGGACCACGCCGACGACGGCCACCGTGCAGGTGAGCGAAAGCGGGGTGCCTCTGGCTTCCTCGGTGATTGCGTCGACTTCCGACGGAACCGCGACGACCCCCGTCTTTTACACCGCGAAGAGTCAAGGCTATCTGTTCGTATTGGGCGTTCCCAGCCCTCAAAACTTCACCGTCAGCATCCCCGGCTCGTCAATCTACTTCGCTCCGTCCTTCTTTACCGTGGGCCTCTCAAGCCCCACCGGCGACACGATCAACCCGAACGCCGCGGTCGGCACGGTTGCGCTCACCTCGACGTTGACGCCGCCCAATCTGTCCGTCTCGAATGTCTCGGCGACTTCGCCGGTCGGGAGCCAACCCTCGACCACGGTGGAGGTGCCGGTCACGCTGACCGGCGGCACGCTCTCGCCGACGACGGTCCAATACAGCACCGCCGACGGCACCGCCAAGGCCGGCGTCGACTATCAGGCCGCGACCGGCTCGATTACCTTTCCGGCGGGCGTGACAACCGAAGACATCCCGGTGACGCTGCTCCCCGAGACAACGTCGATTCCGCCGCGGACGTTCACGGTCACGCTCTCGAGTCCCAGCGGCGCGACGATCTCGAACGGCACGGGCACGGTCACGATCCAAACACCGCCGGCGTCTCTGTCGGTGCAGAACGCCTCCGCGTACGACAACAGCAAGGAGATGGTCTTTCTCGTCTCGCTCTCGATCGCGCCGACGGGAACGGTCACGCTGCCGTATCAAACGTCGGACAACTCGGGGACGGTGCCGGGGTCGGCAAGTTCGGGGGTGAATTACGTCGCGACGAGCGGAAACGTCACGTTCGCACCCGGCCAGACCGTCCAGGCGATCGCGATCCCGCTGATTCAAGATCCCGCCTATTTCGGCCACACCCCGCTCACGTTCAACCTCAACTTGCTGAGCCCGACGACGTCCGACGGCAGCACGCCGCCGACGTTGCCGACCGCGCCCGCGATCGGCTCGATCTACAGCTCG
>JAJYDB010000089.1 GCA_021777845.1 Planctomycetota bacterium | reverse complement strand
CGGAGCGTGCGCTTGCCCGCCGCGGCGTCGTCGGGAACCTTGAGTTTGATCGACCAGCTCACCTCGTCCTCATAGAATGAGACGAAGGGGACCTCCTGGAACAGAGGCTCCTTCTTGATGATCGGGTCGCGCGAGGGCTGCCAGTCGCCGGTCGGTTTGAGCCCGTCGGGGTCGAAGAAGTCGAACGAGGTCTGGATCGGCCCGCCGTTGTTCGGCGCTTTCGAATAGGCATAAATATGCCAGTTCGGTTCCAGCTTGGCCTCGACCCGGAAGGTGATGGTATCGCCTGGATGAGCCTGGGCGGGCTCGACGGAGGCTGTGAGTGTCGCGGCGCGGGGCTTGAGGAACTTTGGGCTGTCTTTTTTTGCGGGTTTGGGCGCGTCGCCGAAGGCCGAGGCGTGAGGGAGTCCGCATCCAAACAAGACAGCGAGCGCGATCGCGAATCGAAGCACGGGTCGAGCACACATGACGGTCATTCCAAAACGAGATAAGGTTGGGCGCGGCCCCGGCGCGGGTGGAAAGCACAACGGAGGTCGACACAGCGTTCCGTCGGCCGTTTTCATCGTATCCCGGCACTCCGGCATGGACAAGCGGCGATTCGGATTGACCGACTTGGCCCTGCCCCCTAGGATTCTCAGCGACGAAAGGGATCGCGCGGGCCGCGACGCGGCGGCGCACGTCGAATTTCGAGGCGGGTCGAGCCTTGCGGACGACCAGCCGGGCATGGATGCATCATTCCAATGCGCATCATCATCGCGCTGGCGGCGGGGTTCGGTCTGGCGGCGGCCATCTGGCTGACGGTTGAGACTCGACGCAACCGTTTGGTATGGGACCACTTCGACGTTGTGAAGCCGGGCATCCTGTACCGGAGCGGGCAGCTCAATCAGGATCAACTCGCGGCGGCGATCGTGCGTTACGGGCTGAAGACGATCGTAAACTTTCAGCTTCCGGGCGAGGGAGTCGAAGCCGAGCGCGCGGTCGCGAAGGCACACGGGGTGGACTTCATGAACTTGCCGATGCCGGGCGACGGTTTTGGCGAGGAGGCGCAGTTTCGCGAGGTTCTGAAAGCATGCGACGACCCGGATCGGCGTCCTGTGTTGGTGCACTGCGCCCGTGGGACGTGCCGGACGGGGGCCGCGGTCGGCCTGTTTCGGATGGAGCGCGACGGCTGGAGAATTGAGGACGTCGCGTGGGAGATGCGTCGGCAGTCGTACCGCGATGGTTGGCTGCCTGGATTCGTGCTCCAGATGGTGAAGAACCGGCCCGGCATGGACCTGTTCGAGCCGAAGGTCGCGTTCGACAAATTCCGACCCGAGGACAAACCGAGCGACGCCGCCGAGCGCGAGCGTCAAGCGCACGACGAAAAGCTGGTGCGTGAGCTGCTCGAGCGTGAGGAACGAGCAAGGCAGTTCGCGACGCAAGGCGCGTTCGAGCCCACAAAGAAATCGCCGACCTTCGCGCGTCCCGACCTCGAGTCCGCGTCGAAGCCCGAGCCGAAGCTCGATCCGCCGACGGAGCCGAAGCGCGTCGCGGGGCGGAAGGAGGCCGTGGATGGACGTTGAAGTCGAGGTACAGGTTGAAGCCGAGCGTCATGAGTTGCGTCGATTGCGTCCGAGTGCGGCGTACCAGCGAGTCCACGAGCGGATCGCATCGCGGCGGAGGTGGGATCGCGGGCGGCTGATCGTCGCGGCGGCGGCGGTGCTGTTCGTGCTGATCGGCGCGGCGAACCTGGAGCTCGGGCCCGACGAGGCGCGGACGGCGCTGGCGGCTCGCGAACCGATGGCTCCGATGGGTCAGACCTTCGGCGCGTGGACGCCCGGGGTGTGGCCTCTGCGGGTGGGACTGGCGAAGATCTGGGGGATTTTAGCCGGCGGCACGCGCAGCGATCCCGGCATCGTGCGCTGGCCGGATGCGCTGGCGGGGGTTGCGATCGGCCTTATTTTGTCGCGGCGCGCGTTTGCCAAATTAGGCGAGGCGGGCGGGGTCGCGGTCGCGCTGGCGTGGTTCGGCAGCGTCGCGTTGATCGACCGCTCGGCGCAGGCGGGGGTTGAGCTCGTCACAGCGTGCTGTGTGATCGGCGCTGTCGATCGGATGATTGCCGGGAAGGCGGATTGGGTCGCGGGGGGTTGGGCGGCGCTCGCGTTTCTGGCGGGGGGTTGGCCGCCGGTCGCAATCGTTTTGATGGTCAACCTTGTGCTCGGACGCACGGAAAGCTGGCTCAAGCCGCGGCTGCTGATTCCTCCGTTGCTGGTGATCGTGGGGTGGTCGGTTTGGACGCTCAACGTCGCGCCCGCGGGAGCCTGGGCGGCCTGTCTGACGCAGCCGTTCACGATGCGGTCCTCCTGGACGCTGCCGCTCACGGTCGCGCTGCTGGTGATGCCGTTCGGTCCGCTCGCCGCGCTGACCGCTTTCGAGTCGATTCGCGCGGGTTGGAGCGAGTCGGGTCGCGCCCAGGTGCTCGGCTGGCTGCAAGTCGCGGGTGCGGCGACGCTCGCCGGGACCTTGATTCCGGGCGTGGCCGACGCGGCGCGGATGCTCGCGGTCGCGGGCGTTTTGGTCGCGGCGGGAGCCGTCTCGGCGCGGCTCTGGGAGCGCGCGGAGGGGGCGACGACGCGGCGCTGGGCGTATGCGCTCGCGGCGACGCTTGCGGCGTTCTGGCTGGCGCTCGCGACGGCGGCGGGCGGATATCTCGCGTTCACCGTCGCGTATTATCGGACCCTCGCGATCGTCGTGATTGGTCTGGCCGTGGTCGCGGCGATGCTCGCGGCGTCGGTCGCCCGGCGCAACGACCCTCGACGCGCGGCGCTCGCGCTGGTCGTGATCGCCGTCGCGCTCAAACTCGCACACTGGGGCTATTTCACGCCGGAGTGGAACTATCGACGCGGTCAAGGACCTTGGGGCCGCGCGATCGGCCGCTGGGTCCCGCCGCGCTGGCCGATCTACGTCTTCCACGAGTGGCCCGCCGACCTCGCGCTCGCGACCGATCATCCGGTCCGCCGCGTCGCGGACGCAAAACTCGTGGAATATCAGTCGAAGCAGTCAATCAAATTCATGTTGCTGCTCGCCGACGAGTTCGCCCACTGGCCGACCGAAGGCGCGCCGAGCATCATCGAAGTCGCGCGTTTGCAGGACGAGCACGGCGATGAGCGCGTCGTCGCGCGCACCGCCGGTTCGTTCTCGTGGCGCGATCTTTTGTGGCTCGAGCGCGAGCCGTTCTAAGCCGCGCCCGCACGTCGGTTCAGCGCCCGCTGAACTGGATGATGTTGAAGACGCCGACGGTGTTCACGCTGCCGCTGAAAACGGCCGCCGCGCTCCCGCTCGTGTAGGAGTGCGGCTGGAGCCTGCCGTGCTGTTTGTACGCGAGCGTCAGCGTGCCCGAGCCCGTGGCGCCGGTGTAGGCCCCGCCCGAAGCCGGGTCGACGTTCCAGGTGAAATGCGTCGGCGGCTGCGTCGGAATCGCGGGCGGCGTCCCGGTCAGGTCGAGCACCAAGATCGTGCCGGTGTTCGACGAGTTACGATTGTAGAGCGCGACGATCCCGGTCTCCGGCTGCGACGGGTCGAGCGGCGTGATGAATTCGAAAATCGCATTGCCGTGCAGGAATTGATTCGTGGTCCCCGGCGCGACGATGTGCGTGCGCAGCGCCTCGTTCGTGAACCGGCCCGGCCCGGTCGTGTACAGGCCGTGAAACAGCGCGCTGAAGTGCTCGCGGGCGATTTCGGCGGGAGTCGGTTGACCGGTCGGCGTCGCGCCGATGAGCGACTGCGCGGAGACCTGCGGCGCGCCCACTTCGTGCGGTCCCGCCGCGACCAACGCCGCGGCCCGCTCCGCCGTCATCACCGCTCCCCGCGCGAAGAGGGCGCCCACCGACAGCAGCGCCCGCTCCTCGAAGCGGTCGAAAACCGGCCGCACCAGCCGAACCGTCCGTTCGACCGATCGTTTTGACTTCGACATCGCGATCACCCTCGGTCCAAGACCGTCGAAATTCGACCTGCCTGATTCCTTGATTCGACCCCGGCGTTTTCAAGGCAGCACGCGGGTGCCGACCGCGGTGTTGAGGTCGAGCATCGCGCGGCGGTGCCGCACGACGGCGTCGTAAAACTTGCGCACGACCTCGTTGTAATCTTTCTGGGCGTCGAGGTAGTCGACGATGCTCGTCTGACCGATGCCGTACAGTTGCAACGCCGTCGTCCGCACCGTCCGCGAGGCAGGCACGATCTCGCGCTCGAACTCGATCAGACTGATGCGACTGGTGTTGAACTCGCGCACCGCCTCCTCGACGTCGTAGGCGACTTGCCGTTCTTGCTGCGTCATCTCGACTTCGGTTTGCCGGATGTTCAGTCCCGCGCGCTGAATGTTGCCTTGATTGCGGTTGTACAGCGGCAGCGCCACCGTGACGCCAAACGCATACGAATATGAGTTCTTGAAGCCGAGGTAACCGTTGTCTTGCATCGTGTACGGCTGCCAGAGCAGATAGACGTCGGAATACTTGTTCCGGCGCGCGAGCAGCTCGTCGCCCTGGGCGCGGAGCACGCCGAGACGGAACGCGGTCAGGTCGGGTCGCGAGGCGAGCGCCGTCTTCACCAGCTCTTCGGTCGAAACCGGCAGTTCGCGGACGTCTCGGAAAATCGAACGCACGCTCACCTCGTAGGCGTCCTTCGCCGGCGTGTCGAGATACAACGCAAGCGTCCGCTTCGCCTTCTTGAGCGTCTCCTCGGATTCGCGGACCTGCAACTCGGCGAGTTCGAGCTGCGCGCGGATCGTCTCGACGTCGGCGAGCGTCTTCTGCCCCTTCTTGTTCAGCGACCGCACCGTCTCGACGAGCTTACCGATCCCGACGGTGTAGGCGCGGCTGTATTCGAGGTTCTGCGTCGCCGCGATCACATCGACGTACGCGGTGTAAAGGTTGTCGATTTGCAGACGGATCGCGTCCTGGAGCTGCGCTTCGGTCACTTTTTTCGCGCGCTCGTAGACCAGGATCCGCGCCTGCCGCTTGCGCCAGACGTCCAGCGGGTAGGTGATGTTCACGTCGTACTGTGTTTGGCCGCCGGGCCGCGTGTTCGTGAATCGTCCGTACGGCACGAGCTGCGAGTCGGCGTAAAAGATCGGATTCGCGCGCAGGCTCGCGGTCAAAATATCGGCCTGCGCCATCGGCACCTCGTAGCGGAGCGCCATCAAGTTAAGGTTGCGCTCGAGCAAGGTGTCGATCGCCTGGTCGAGAGTCATCCCGTTTTCGGGCCCCATGATGCTGGGATTCTCGGGGATCTCGAGCTCGCCGTACGCGGGGATGGGGGTCGATTCGAGCGCGGGCGGCTGAAACCTTGGGGTCGGCGCCACGGGGGCGGCGGAGGGCGGCCCGAGCTGGTTGATCGGCGCGCGGGTCGCCGTCGGACCCGGCCGACCGCCGAAGATGCTTTGCTGCGCGTTGATCCCGGTGACGTCGAAGCCCGACGTTCCCGAGGCTCCGATCATCGGCCCGAGCGCGCCGCGCGAGTCCGGCGAGCCCGGCGGGCTGTCGATGTCCACCTCCGCCTGCTGCGCAACTGCGACTCGCGATGGTGCCGAGCACAGCGCCAGGCCACACAGCGCCGCGACGGCCCAGCTCGCTGCGGCTCTGGTTTTTGTACGACTCGGTCGCATCCTTGCGCCCTTTCCACAACTGCGTCGGCCCCAACTTACGCGCGGGAAAAAATCGTCGCCGGGCCTGCTCTTCGGGAGTCCTGAACCATCGGAACGAGCGACCGGCGTCGAAGAAAGCCCTAACGACGGCCCTGCGCGTCTCATGCGACGCACCTTCGTGAGCCGTTCGGATCACCCGCTCCACCGTGAGTATCGGCGCTGCGGGAGCGATCGTCGCAGTCGATTCGACCGCTCCGACCGGCGTTGGGACGGTCCGCGTATGCGGGACCGGCACGACCATGGCGACCCTTGCGACCCTCAAAGTCGCGTCGGGTCCGGACGTGCCGGCGGTGCCGTCCTCCGAGGGCGCTTAGACCGATCGCGAGCGGCGCGTCGGCTTTGACGGCGCGGCGGACTTGCCGGCGCGCTGCGATTCGTCGCTCGCGGCGGGTTGACCGGCGTGCGGCGGCGGCGGCGGCACGGCGCGCGCCGGAGCGTGTCGACGTCCGCGCGACGGAGCGGCCTTGTGCTTCCCTCGCTTCGGCTCCGCCTGCGCGAACAGGTGCGGCACGACGTCGTCGAGCGTATCGACCGAGTGAAAGATCATGTCGGCCTTCACCTCGGCGGGGAGGTCGCGCAGATCCTTCTCGTTGTGTCGGGGGATCAAGACCTCTTTCATCCCGGCGCGCCGCGCCGCGAGCACTTTTTCGCGGATCCCGCCCACCGGCAGCACGCGGCCGGTGAGAGTCACCTCGCCGGTCATCGCCAGATTCGGACGAATCGGCATGCGCCGGACCAAGCTCAAGAGCGCCGACGTGATCGCGACCCCCGCCGACGGACCGTCCTTCGGGACCGCGCCGCCGGGGACGTGAATGTGCACGTCGGTCTTGCCGAACCAGCTCGACTCGATCGCGAGCACCTGTGCGTGGCTGCGCAGATAGCTCAACGACGCCTGCGCGCTCTCGCGCATCGAATCGCCGAGCAAACCGGTCAGCGTCAAGCCACCCTTGCCGGGCATCGCGGTCGCCTCGATGAAGAGGATTTCGCCGCCGGTGGGGGTCCAGGCGAGCCCGGTCGCCACTCCCGCCGTCGCGCCGCGCGAGGCCGACTCGCGGAAGAACCGCGACGGCCCGAGCAGCTCTTGCAACAGCGCGGGCGTGACGTGCAACGCGTCCCGGCGCCCTTCGGCGTGCCGACGCGCCGCCTTCCGGCACACCGCCGCGATTTCGCGCTCGAGATTCCGCAAGCCCGCCTCGCGCGTGTAATCCGAGATCATTTTCCGCAACGACTCGTCGCTGATCGACACGTCGGCCGCGGTCAATCCGTGCGCCTCGAGCTGCTTCGGGATCAGATATTTGCGCGCGATCAGCGCCTTTTCTTCCTCGCTGTAGCCGGGCAATTGCAAGACTTCCATCCGGTCGAGCAGCGGCGGCGGGATCGACTCAAGCATGTTCGCCGTCGCGATGAACATCACCTTCGAGAGGTCGAAGTCGACGTCAAGGTAATGGTCGCGGAAGCTCGCGTTTTGCTCGGGGTCGAGCACTTCGAGCAAGGCCGCCGAGGGATCTCCGCGGAAGTCCGAGCCGAGCTTGTCGACCTCGTCGAGCATGAACACCGGGTTGTTCGTGCCCCCCTTGCGAATCCCCTGGACGACTCGTCCCGGCATCGCCGCGACATACGTCCGCCGATGTCCGCGGATCTCCGCCTCGTCGTGCACGCCGCCGAGGCTCACCCGCACGAACTCGCGACCGAGCGCCCGCGCGATGCTCCGGCCCAGCGACGTTTTGCCCGTCCCCGGCGGCCCCGCGAAGCACAAAATCGGCCCCGTCATGTCCTTCTTCAGCTTTCGGACGGCCAGGTACTCGAGAATCCGCTCTTTCACCTTCTCGAGGTCGAAGTGATCCTCGTCGAGGACCTTCTTCGCGCGGCGCAGGTCGAGCCGGTCGCGGCTGCCCTTGCTCCACGGCAAGATCGCGAGCCAGTCGAGATACGTCCGAATGATCGAGTATTCGGCGGAGCTCGGGTGCATCCCGGCCAGCCGGTCGAGTTCGCGGCGCGCCTCGCTCAAGACCGCCTTCGGCGGCTTCGCCTTCTGCAACTTGGCCCACGTCTCGTCGAGCTCGGGGTTGTCTCCCTCCCCTTCGCCCAGTTCTTCCTGGATCGCTTTGATTTGCTGACGCAAGTAATGGTCGCGCTGAGCTTTCGAGATTTCCGAGCCGACCTGCGCCTGAATTTTGCTCGACAGCTCGAGCACCGCGACCTGCCTCGCCAACAGTTGCCCGAGCTTCTCGAGCCGCGACTTCACGTTGATCTCGCCGAGCAGCTCCTGACGCTCCTCGACCGAGAACGGCAGGCTCGAACCCAACAGGTCGGCGAGCCGGCCGGGCTCGCGCGTGTTCATCGCGGCGACCTGCAGCTCCTCCGGCACCTGCTGACTTTGGTCGACCATCGCCTGGAACAGTCGGTTCACGTGATGGACAAGCGCGTCGACCTCGACTCCTTCCTCAACCTCCTCGTCGAGCGTCTCGACCCGCGCGATCAGATAGGGCTCGGCCTTGACGACGCTCAAAATTCGCGCCCGCGTGATCCCCTGGCACACGATCCGCGTCGATCCGTCCGGAAACTTGAGCATCTTGAGGACGTTGCCGACGCACAGGATCGGATGCAAACGTTCGAGCTTCGGATCGTCGTCGTCGGGGTCGACCTGCGTCGCGAGGCCGATCGTCTTGTCGCCAAGCTGCGCCTCGTCGATCAGCTTAATCCCGCTCGAACGATTCACGACCAGCGGCACGACGGTCTGCGGAAACACGACGTCGGTGCGCAAGGGCAGGATCGGCAGCAACACGATCCGCGGATCGAGCGACTCCCCGACTCGCCCTTCGGCCCGCGAGCGGCCAGCCCGCGTCGGCTTCCGCTTCGCTTTGCTCCCGCCCGTCGCGGTCGACGTCCGTCGCTTGACCTGCTTCTTCGCGCTCATGAATTCCCGCCGAATCAACGCTCTTCGATCTCGAACTCCGCTTGCCCGCATCTCAAAAAAGCACGGCTCGACCTGGAGCAAGCTTGCCCGGCCTCCACCCGCCGCGCGTGCGAACCGCTCCCACGCGGCACCCGCCGCCGGCTCCGATCGAAACGGCATCCGGGACCGTTACGCCGATCCCTCTCACAGTTTACGCCGGAAACAGCGCAAAGGCCGGTTTCGCGCGTAAAAAACCCGCGCACGCACGTTCGACCGCGCCGCGACCGCCGCGAAGCCAACTCAACGCTTCCACCAGTCGGGATCCTCCTCGATCGTGCCGTAACGCGACCGGTGTTGCAGCAACTGCAAGGTTTGATAATTGTTAACCGCGAGGAACGCCAAAAAAATGCCCGCCGGAGTCTGATCCTGCTGGAAACAGTAGATCGCCAGACAAATCGCCGCGGCCATCGAGACCATCAGCGCCCACGACATCCCTTGACGGGGCCGCCACATCGTCAGCGAAACCGCGGTGAACTGACCGCCGTCAAGCGGATACACCGGCATGAGGTTGAAGATTCCCCAGAACAAGTTGATGAAAATCAGGTCGTGGATCGTCTCAAGCCGGCGCAGGTTCCGCCCGATCCCGCTCACCGCCGCCTGAATGTCGCCGAACCAACGCGGAAACACCAGCGCCAGCGAGTCGACCGGATCCACCCCGTAGATCAGCTTCACGCTCGCAAGCACGACGGCGCACAACAAGAAGCCCGCCGCCGGACCGGCCAGGATGATCAACAGCCGTTGACGCGGCGTCGCCCCCTCCGACCGGCACAACCCGCCCATCCCGTGTAACGCGATCTCGGCGTCGAGCCCGAACGCCCGCGACGTCAGCCCGTGGCCGTACTCGTGCGCCAGAATCGACACGAACACACAGCCGATCCAAAGCCCCACGCCGACCCAGTCGCCCTCGCGGTAACCCATGATCGCGGTCACCGCCCAAAACCAAGGCGAGACCCGGACCGGAATCCCCAGCGCACGGAAATTGAGGTCGTACGGAGTCGGGCCCGGCATCGAGAACATTAGGTTGAACCTCGGAGTCGGCGCGTTGTCGTCGCAAACATGACGCGACCGTGACAATATACTCGAAAGGACAAGTGGAGGGCCTTACGTCGCCCCTCCCCGCGCTCGAATCCCGTCCGCGCGTCGCGCGACGGCGCCGCGAACTATCCCTCGCTCCGCCGCGTCGCACGCAGGACGCGCGGCTTTCCGGCGTGGTCGCGGATTGTCGCCGCCAGATCAAACCGCGGCTCGGCGTCAAAGAGCCCCCGCACGGCCGCCTCTTGTCCCGCGCCGATCTCGACCAAGAACACCCCGCCCGGTCGCAGCAACGCCGCCGCCTGGCCGATCAACGGCTCGATCACGCGTAGTCCGTCGACGCCGCCGTCGAGCGCGGCCGACGGCTCGTGCAGCCGGACCGTCGCATCGAGCGTCTCGATCTCGTCGGTCGCGATGTACGGCGGGTTCGAGACGATCGCGTCGAACGGCCCTTCGTTCGCGACCGGAGCCAGTTTGTCGCCAACCCGAAACTCGACCCGACTCGCCAGATTCAAGGCCTCCGCGTTCGCGCGCGCGACCGCGACCGCCGCCGCGCTCGCGTCGATCGCCGTGAATCGCGCCGACGGATGATGCTTCAATCCCGCGAGCGCCAGACACCCCGAGCCGGTCCCCACGTCGACGCATCGCGGCGCGTCCCAGCCCTTCGTCGCCGCCAAAAACTCGACGACCACGTGCTCCGAGTCCGGCCGAGGAATGAGCACGTCGGGCGTCACGCTCAGCATGAGCGAGTAAAACTCCTTCCGGCCCAACAGATACGCGACCGGCGCGCCCCCCGCGCGCCGTTTCACGAGCGCTCGAAACCGCTCGCGACTCGCGGGCGGAACCTCTTCCTCATATTTCGTGTACAGGCGAACCCGCTCCCAGTCGAGCGCGTGCGCCAGCAGCAGTTCGGCGTCGAGCCGGGCACTCTCCGAGCCGTGCTTGCCCAAATACTCGGTCGTCCAGCTCAGCAGGCGACCGACCGTCCAGCGCTCGGCCTCCGCCGCGTCGGGGCCGTTCGCTTCCGGTCGCAAGCTGTTCGACTCGCGCGGCTTCTTGCGCGGCAGCATGGAGGATTCATCCTTCGCCGAGTTGTTCGCGACGGTCGTGATCGATCAACGCCGCGGTCAGCGCGTCCAGGTCGCCGAGCATGATGCGGTCGAGGTTGTACAAAGTCAGGTCGATGCGATGGTCGGTGACGCGATTTTGCGGATAGCTGTACGTGCGGATGCGCTGCGAACGATCGCCCGAGCCGATCAGTGTCCGACGCGCCTCCGACCGCTCGGCCTGAGCCTTGTTCACGCTCTGATCATAAAGCCGGCTCTTTAAAATGCGAAGCGCCTTCGCTTTGTTTTTGTGCTGGCTCCGCTCGTCGCGGCAATTCACGACGACGCCGCTCGGCAAATGCGTGATCCGCACGCCGCTCTCGGTCTTGTTTTGATGTTGGCCGCCCGGCCCCCCCGAGCGCATCACGTCGATCTGTAAATCCTCGTCGCGGATCTTAATCTCGACGTCCTCGGGCTCGGGCAGCACCGCGACCGTCGCCGCCGACGTGTGGATCCGACCCTGCGCCTCGGTCGCCGGCACCCGCTGCACGCGGTGCCCGCCGCTCTCGAACTGCAAGTGCCGAAACGCCCCCTCGCCGCTCACGCTGAACGACGACTCGCGAAATCCCCCCAGCTCCGTCGGCGTGATTTCCAGCGTCTCGAACTTCCAGCCCCGGCGGTCGGCGAACCGTTGATACATCTCGAACAGGTCGCGCGCGAACAACGACGCCTCGTCGCCGCCGATCCCCGCCCGAATCTCAATAATCAGACGCGCGCGATCGGCGCCCGCCTGATTATCGTAGATGAGGTCGCGAATCTTCTCGCCCAGCTCGTCCTGACGCGCGCGGATCGAGAGCGCCTCGGCCTCGAGATACTCGCGCATCGCGTCGTCCTGCTCGACGTCGCGCAAACTCTCTGTTTCGGCCAACTCGCGACCGAGCTCGAGGTAACGCCCGTACGGCTCGGCCAGCTTCGCCAGCGCCCCGCGCTGCTTCGAGAGCGACGACAAGCGCGCCGGGTCGTTCGCCGTGCTCGGGTCGAGCAGCGCCGCCTCAACCTCTCGAAACCGCTGGTAATCGTCGTGGAGCTTCTCGAACACGCCGGATTCTCACCCGAACGGCCGTTTCCGGCCGTCGATCGACCGATCTGGGTTGCGCCCAAACGACGGACGGCCCTTCGCGCGGGCCGAGGAGCACCGGGCGATGGGCCGTCCTTTTTATGTCAAACGAGTCCGCTCTAGGCTTTGACCTCGGCCGGCTCGCCCTCTTTCTTGGTCTTGCCGTACTTGCCTTGGAACTTCTTGTTGAACTTGTCGACGCGCCCGGCGGCATCGACGAACTTCACCGACCCCGTGTAAAACGGGTGGCACTTCGAGCACACCTCCACGGCGATTTTCGGCTTCGTGCTTCGCGTCGTGAACGAGTTGCCGCAGCCGCACGTCACCGTGCACTCGATATATTTGGGATGAATCGCGTCCTTCATGTTCCGCCTTCCACAACCTGCGCCGACGGCGCGTCTGTTCGTATTCGGGTTTGGGATAACTTCGGTCTCGTTTCGAGCCGCCGCACCAACCAAAGCATAACGTCGGCCGTCAAGTGGCTCCAGTGCGATCCTCGCGCCGAGATCGGTCGGCCGCCGTCCCGCGTCCGGCTCGACTTACTGCGACGCCGCCTTCACGAGCTTCTCGGCCTCGGCGGGCGACTTGCCGTCGAGCAACGCCGCGACGTAAACCTCGACTTCGCCGTAGGTGAACTGATTGTTCGGGTCGTCCATCGTGAATTTGCGGATCAGCTTGCCGCCGGGCGCGTACACAAAGACCGCGGGTATCGCGTTGATGTCAAGCTTTTCGAAGCCGACGCCGGTCTCTTCGTTCAGCAGGACGTTCGTGAAGGTCGCGTGCTTCTCGTTCAGAAACTTGCGCGCGTCGGCAATCTGCTTCGGCTCGGAGGGATCATCGAATGAGAGCGATACGACCGCCAGACCTTTCGGGCCGTATTTCTTGTTCATGTCGATGACGTGCGGAAAATTCTCTTTGCAAGGGCCGCACCAAGTCGCCCAGGCGTCGACCATCGTGTACTTCGCCTTGGTGTTCGCCGCGATTTTCTTCTGGAACGCGTCGAACGTGAGCGACTCGACCGTAACCGGCGGCGCGTCCTCGGCGGCGAGCGCCGTCATCCCCGCGACCACAAGCGGAGCGACCACCGCCATCAAGCACGTCGCGAAGCCCCTCGTCGACCGCACGTACTCTGTTCTCATCGCTAGCAACTCCCGATCCCCGTGTGCTGACTCGTCCGTTGCGATCCGCGGAACACCTCGATTGTATCAATAACAAACCACGCCGCCGAGGCGGACCCTCGACGGCGCGATTTCTAAGCCTGGTCGCGGGACGCAAGGCCCCGGCGACGACTTACTTGTTGCGAGCGTAGCCGATGCCGCAGCCGACGGGGCGGGTCTCGGTCACTTCGATGGTCTCGCCCTTCAGCAAAGCCTCGACGGCGTCCTTGAGGTAGTGCTTGGTCGCCTTCGACTCGTCCATCGGGCTGTTGTCCATCGCGCCGGTGTAACGGATGGTGCGGGTCTTGTCGAGCACGAACACCTGCGGGGTGTTGGTCGCGCCGTAAGCCTTGCCGACCGCCTGCGAGGCGTCGTAGCCGTACAGGTAGTTCGAGCCCTTCTCCTTCATGTAGTTCTTAATCGCGTCGATGCTGTCGCGGCCTTCGGGATTGACGCTGATCGCGACGACCTTGACGCCCTTGCCCGCGTAAGCCTTCGAGAAGTCGATGAAGCGGTCCTCGCTGCCGATGACGTACGGGCAGCCTTTGTTGTGGAAAATCACGACGACAATGTCGTCCTTCAGGTCGCTCAGGTTGAGCGTCGTGTCCTTGCCGTCGAGGATCGCGGGAATGCCCTTGATGTCGGGGGCCTTCTCGCCCACGCTCACCACTTTGTTGAATTCGCCCGCGAACACCGCGGCCGAAGTCACCGCAACCGCGGCGAGGCCGAAGAGAATCTTGCGCATCGAATCTTGCTCCTGGAACGGGTTGGGAAACGTCAAAGTTCCACGCGGGGCGATTTCCGTCTACCGCCGCGAAACTGATGTAGGCACAGTGTCAATGAGCGCTCAATCCGCCCAAGTGGGCCTTATTTTTGCCAGGGACGGCCGAAAATTCAACAAAAATGTTTCTCAAACGTCCCGATTCCCGCCTCGCGCGGCGAGCGCACGCTCTGCGATTTCACGCAGCTTCGGCATGTTGAACTTCGAGCCGCCCAGCAGCGTCGGCACCTCGTCGACCTCGATGAAATCTTCCGCGGCGGGAATCCATAATTTCGGCAAGTCCCCGCTCAGTAAACGTTTACGCGTTTCCTCGCGGGACAACGGCAGCGTTGCGTGGATCGCGAACAGACGCTCGCCGCGACGTTCGTCGGGCAGCGAAGTGAGCGCGACCGACTTCTCCGCGGCGCCCGCCGCCTTCTCGATCGCCGCCTCGACGGCCTCGAGCGAGACCATCTCGCCGCCGATTTTCGCGAACCTCGAGAGTCGACCTGTGATCGACAAAAAACCGTCTTCGTCGACCCGTCCGACGTCGCCGGTGTTGTACCAACCGTCCTTCACCGCCGCCGCCGTCATCTCGGGTCGATTCAAATAACCGACCATCACCTGCGGGCCGCGGACGTAAATCAGACCCTCGGCGCCGCGCGGCAGATCCTCGTCGGTCTCGGGATCGACCGTCTTGATCTCGGTCCCGGGCAGCGGCTGCCCCACCGTTCCTATCTTATTGCCGGGCAAGGTTTTACCGTCGCGCGTCGTGACCTCGAACGGCACGTTCACGGCGACGACCGGCGAAAGCTCGGTGCAGCCGTAGCCCTCCAAGCCCGGAACCCCCAGCTTCTCCAAAATGAAGTCGCGCGTCTGCGCTTTCAGCTTCTCCGCGCCGAGGAACATCTGAGCGACGGCTTTGAACTGTTCGGGTTTTCCCTTTTCGAGATACATCGCCATAAACGTCGGCGTGCCCGGGATCATCGTCACGCCGTATTTTTCGCAAAGGCTCGCGACGATCCGCGCGTCGAGCGGGTTGAAGTGGTAGACCGCTTGCTTGCCCAGACAGAGCACCGTCCAAATACAAATCGTGAACCCGAAGGAGTGGAAGAACGGCAGGATCCCGAGCACAACCTCTTTGTCCACCAGCCTGATGTGCTCGTTGAACTGGTGGATGTTGCTCAGCACGTTGCGGTGCGAAAGGACCACTCCCTTGGGGTCGCCCGTCGATCCCGAGGTAAAGATGACGGTGGCCGTCGCGTCGAGACGGTTGCCGCGGAGGCCGGGCAGAAAGACGCCTAACATAACGCTCGGGACGACCCGCGCCACGACCGCCGCGTAAATCTTGTCGAGCGTCGTGATTTGCTTGGGCACGTCCTCCAGAATGATGAGGCTCGCCTTCGGGGTGATCTTGAAGCGGTCGAGGGCTTTTGACGACGTCACGACGTGCGTGATGCCGCACTGCGCGATCGAAGAGTCGACGATCGCTTGGCCGGCGGAGTAATTCAGGTTGACGGGAATTTTGCCGAGGAGCGTGACCGCGATGTTGACGACCGCTCCCGCGACGGTCGGCGGCACGAAGATCCCCACGTACGGCGACGGGCCGACCTTGCGGGCGAGTACGCGGGCGAGGGCGACCGCGCGCAGGAGGGTATCGCCGTAATTCAGCCTCGTCCCGGTGCTGTCCGCCATCGCCTCGCGACGCGGCCCGCGACGGGCGCTCGCGACGAACGCGCGACCAAGCGACAACCACCCGTCGGGCAGAGGCGGCAGAGGACGGTCAGGGTTAGGTTCGCGTGCCGACGACCGCGGCCGCGCGGCGGTTTCGAGACTCATTTGTGAAAGCATCTCCCTGCGAAAGGGGGGACGTCGACGTCACACTCGCTCGAGCAACGCTTCGCACGAAGAAGACGGGCGGGTCGGTTCAAGCGCACCCCGCTTCAAGACGGACTTCTTGGGCGCGCGATCTCGCCTGCTCGCAACGACGGCCCTCAATGGTGGACGCGTCGAGTGCGCGAGTCAATCAAAAATGTCGACGGAGGTCGCGCGGTCCTTCGAAATACAACAACCCCGAGGCGGCTCGCGGGAGCCGCACCGGGGAAGGGATCGCGCTTTGTCCCTCGTTGCGGACGATCAAGGGATGTACTTGACGCCTCGGGAGTTGGTCAAGTTGACGTTGCCTTGGGTATTCATGGCGACGGTGTTCGCTTGCAGGACCGAGCCAAAGCCTGGTCCCGAGGCGAAGAGGCCGTAGCCTTGGTTGGAGACGACCGCGTTACCGTCGCCGGATGCGCCGCCGCCGACCGTGAGACCAAGGGCGTTCGAGAGCGTGACGCCGTTGCCGCTGTTGCCGCTGATCGAGTTTCCCTGGACTCGCGTCTTGCAGAGTGTTCCGCTCGCGTAAACGCCGACCGAACCGTTGCCGTCGATCGTATTGCCCGCCGCGGACGTCCCGATTTGGTTCTGCCGCCCGGCGATCACGACCACGCCGCCGCCGTTGTTGTTCGCGATGACGTCGCCGGTGATCGTATTGCCGTTCGAGCCCTGCATCGTCACCCCCGCGCCGCCGCTGTTGACGATGCGTACTTGGAGCTGGGGCAAGGCTCCTCCGATCCGCGTCGAAGACGTGCCCGAACCGAGAAAGACGCCGCCGAGACCGTTGCCGAGGTTCGCGGTGTCGGAGGTGTTCGTGCCGATGTACGTGTTAAAGACGTCGTTGCCTCGCGCCCTGCCGACGACGTCGACGCCGTAGCCCTTGTTCGACGAAATCGTCACGCGCGGCTCGACCGAAGGCTGAAAGCCGCCGATCGCGTTGCCGTGGGCGTTGCCGTCGATTTTGATGCCGTCGCCGCCGTTCGCGATGGCCGTTTGGATACTGGTGTTGGTGCCGACGGCGGTCTCGGTAACTTGTACGCCGGTCGCGTTGCCGCCGAGTTCGATGCCGTTGCCGAGGTTGCCCGAGACGATGCAGGTGCGGATCTGGTTGTTGCCGCCGCTTGAAGTGACGAGGATTCCGTCCTGACGATTCGGCGCCGCGCCGCCGAAGGCGTAGATCCCGGCGAAGGTATTGAACGAGACGAGCCCGCTCGCTCTGCCCGCGACCTCGATGCCGTTGCGATTATTGCCCGAGATCACGTTGCCGAGCGGGATCACGCCGCCCACCTGCGTGTTCTTGGACGTGCCCGAGACGAGCAGGCCGTCGCCGCCGTTCGCGACGATCGACATGTTGTTCGCGCCGACGCCCATGAAGTTGGCCTGCACGGTGGTGTTGTTCGAGTTCGTGATGCGCAGGCCGTTGCCGCCGTTGCCGCTGAGCACGTTGTAGAAGACGAACGGCGACTGCTGGAAGGTGCAGCCGATCAACGCGTTGCCGCTCGCGTTCACGACCGCCACGCCGTCGAGTCGGTTCCCGAGCGCCGTATCGCCCGAGGCCGACGTCCCGACGAAATTCCCGCTCAACGTATTCTGCGTCGCGCCGCCCGTGATGAGCACGCCGTCGCCGCCGTTGCCCGAGATCAAGTTGCCCTGAGGCGGTCGAACGATCACCGCCGCCGTGGGGTCGTTGCCGCCCGTCGCCTGACCGCCGATCAGGTTGTTCGACGCGCCCGCCGTGACGAGAATGCCGTTTTGACGATTGCCGAGCGCGATCGTGCCGCTCGCGTCGGTGCCGATGTTGTTCATCGCGATCTGGTTGCCGCTCGCGCCGTAGATCCCGATGCCGTTGCCCCCGTTGCCGCTGATCACGTTCGAGAGCTGGAAGCCGACGTTGACCTGCGATTCGAAGGGGAAGGCGCCGT
>JAJYDB010000355.1 GCA_021777845.1 Planctomycetota bacterium | reverse complement strand
TCGACGATCGCTGCTGTCGAGCCGGCGCGTTCGATGTGCCGGCCGACTTCGAGGAAGTGGTAGGCCTCGCCGCGGCCGAGGGTGGCGTCGGTGATGCCGACGAACAGTTGCACCCCCTCCTTCACGCTTTGGAAGAACTCCTGGGGCTGGCCTTCGAAGATGTTCTCGCTCGCGGCGCGGCGGACCTGAAAATAGAGTCGATTTTGCTGTTCCCACATCTCCGAGCCGATCAGCTCGCGGACTTGGCGGGCGTTCTCGCGGGCCGCGGCGACGCACGAGAGGATCGAGTCGGGGTTCTTGGCGTCGAAGCTGAGCGCGCGGGCATAGGCGAAGGCGTCGGCCTTCTCGGGGTCGACGACGGTCGCCCGCAGGGCGGCGGCGACGCGGTCCCAGAGCAGCCACGACGTCCTGGGCGACGGGTCGAGCATCAAATTCAGATGGACGTCGATCACGCGGGCGGTGTGCTCGGCGCGTTCGAGGTAGCGGCCCATCCAATAAATCGAGTCGGCGACGCGCGACAGCATCGGATTTCCTTTATCGAGTCACATCACTACACGTCAATTGCACTCAGGTCACGAGAAAAGCACCCAGGTGTCTTTGCTGCCGCCTCCCTGCGAGGAGTTGACGACGAGCGAGCCGCGGGCGAGCGCGACGCGGGTGAGTCCGCCGGGCACGATCGTGAGTTTCTCGCCGTTGAGGATAAAGGGGCGGAGGTCGACGTGGCGGGCCTCGACGTTGCCGTCGATGAAGCAGGGCGAGCGCGAGAGCGAGAGGGTGGGCTGGGCGATGTAGTTGCGCGGGTTGGCCTCGATCTTGCGTCGGAATTCGTCGCGTTGCGCGGCGTCGGAGTGCGGGCCGATGAGCATCCCGTAGCCGCCCGACTCGCCGACGGCCTTGACGACGAACTTGTCGAGGTTGGCCAAAATGTGCGACTTTTGCTTGGGGTCGAGTGCGAGGAAGGTCTCGACGTTGGGGAGGATCGGGTCCTCGGCGAGATAAAAGCGGATCATTGCCGGCACATAAGCATAGACGGCTTTGTCGTCGGCGACGCCGGTGCCGACGGCGTTGGCGAGCGCGACGTTGCCGGCGCGATAGGCGTTGAAGATGCCGGGGACGCCGAGTTGGGTGTCGGGTCGCGAGGCGAGGGGGTCGAGGTAGTCGTCGTCGATGCGTCTGTAGATGACGTCGACGCGTCGCAGTCCGGCGGTGGTGCGCATCAGGACGACGTTGTCGTGGACGACGAGGTCGCGTCCCTCGACGAGTTCGACGCCCATCTGCCTGGCGAGGAAGGTGTGCTCGTAGTAGGCGGAGTTGAAGACGCCGGGGGTGAGCAGGACGATGCGCGGGTTGGGTCGATGCGGCGGCGCGAGCGAGCGGAGCGTCGCGAGCAGCGCCTGACCGTAGTGGTCGATCGGCCGGACGCCCGAGGCGCGGAACATGAGCGGGAAGACTCGCTTCATCACTTGTCGATTGGCGAGCATGTACGAGACGCCGCTGGGGACGCGGAGGTTGTCCTCGAGCACGGCGAAGCCGCCGTCGGGAAGGCGGACGAGGTCGGTGCCGAGGACGGCGACGTAGACGCCGCGGGGGACCTTGACGCCGCGCATCTCGCGTCGGTAGTGCGGACAACTGTAGACGAGGTCGCGCGGGACGACCCCTTCGGCAAGGATGCGGCCCTCGTGATAGACGTCGTGGAGAAACAGGTTGAGCGCGGTGATCCGCTGGGCGAGGCCGCGCTCGAGCTTCGACCATTCGGCGGCGGTGATCACGCGCGGGATCAGGTCGTAGGGGAAGATGCGCTCGGTCCCCTCGTCGCGTCCGTAGACGGTGAAGGTGATGCCCTGGTGCAGGAACGAGAGGTCGGCGGCCTGCCTGCGACGCCGCAGCTCGTCGGGCGGGAGGTCGAGCAGGAGCTTGTGAAGCGCGCGGTAGGCCGCGCGCGGCGCTCGGTCGCGCTCGAACATCTCGTCATAACAGCCGTCGTCGATTTGGTAGTGCCCGAAGGGTCCGGGCGCAGGGTTCGCTTCGATGTCGAGATCCTCCACCGACGCGTCGCCCCGCTCCCCGGCATTCCGAACGGGCGGCGTCTCTCGGCCCAACAAGATCGCAAAAAAGCCGCCGCGACGCATCCCCTCTTTTGGACGCGGCGGGGAAGCCTCCATCCTGATGTTCACGTATCGCGAATGAAGTCCGCGGCATACGAACGCACGTGCTTGCCGTTGAGGACGTGGAAGAAGCGGAGTCGTTCGAGCGTCGAGGCGCCGAAGCGTTTGATCGGGACGTGGACGAGCTTGCGGCCGTATTGGCGGGCGAGCCTGCGCCACGAGGCCGAGGGGGCCGCGGGTCCGACGACCGCGACGTGTCGTTCGCGGGCATGGAGCATCGCCGCGGCGAGGAGCCGGGTTTCGAGCGTATCGGCGGCGTCGAGTCGGCGGTCGCCCCAGACGTCCGGGATCGATCGCGGCGGGTAGAGAAAGAGCGCGCCGCCGTATTCGGCGCGAGCGAGGCCGGGACCGACGCAGTCGTCGAGCGGGTTGGTGGCGTAGAACGCGAGGGTCGACTCTTCGTTGTGCTCGGCGGACCAGGTTGAGCGATAAACATACTTGCGAGGGTCGGCGGGCTCGTCGAAGAAGAAGACGACGGCGTCGATCGAGCCGCGGCTCGGGGGCAAAACCTTGACGTAGAGTCCGCCGGTGTGCCAGTTGCGGAGGGTCTCGCGGAGGTCGATGCCGTCGCGGACACTTGAGGTGAACTTCTCGGTGCGCGCCAGGTCGGCGCCGAGGAGCGCGCGGGCCTGGTCGCGGACGTGTCGATGAAAGCTCTCGATGCGCTCGTCCTCGGGGGGCCAGGAGCACGATCCGTAGGGGTTCCAGCGTTGTTTCCACTCGCTTTTACGGCGCGGGTCGGGGCTGGGGCGGAGGTCCGTCGACCTCCAAACGACCGCGGGGCCGGGGAGCCTGCTGGTCATGCGCGCGACGCCCCAGCCGGGGACCTCGGCGCGGCCGACGGCCATCCGCAAGACGCCTTGGTCCGGCTGCGCCGCGGCGTCGGCGGCATACCAGGAGGCGGCCAGGCTCTGAAAGTTGTCGCTCGGCTGATCCGCGGCGGGCTCGCGGTCCGAAGCGGTCTCGGCGGGATCGGCCGGGGCGGGGGGGGCGTCGTCGACGTCGTATTCGCGGGCGGTTGCGGCGATCGCGAGCGCGAAGTCGTCCCCGGCGACCTGCCGAGCGGCGACGACGAGCGTGTAGAGGTCGGGCGTGAGACGACGCTCGATGAGCGTGAGGTTGCGGGCGTAACGCAGGTAGAGCGCAAGGCGTTGCGTAGTGAGCCGGCTCGCGATCCGCGGCCGTTCGACGCGGAGCCGGTCGCGCGCGGCGAGCACGAGCTGTTTCACGCCGTCGATGGCGAGGTTCTCGGCGGGTTCGAGCGCGCGGCGGGCGCGCTCGTGGAGCGCCGTGATGTAGGGGAGCTCGCCGAGCAAAAAGACCAGCGTTCGCGGGTCGACGTCGAAGGGTTCGAGCGGCGCGAAGAACGGCTCGGCCTCGGCCTCGGCCTTGTCGTTGCGTTGGTACGCGTCGCGAATCCAGGGCCAGTCGAGGATCGAGCAGACGAAGGCGATGTTCTGATATCGGCCTTCGAGCTCGCGGCGCCGCGC